>JAQVDK010000046.1 GCA_028697835.1 Eubacteriales bacterium
CTAATGATTCGGGAACAGGTACTTCTTCACAAGCATCTACTGCCGCATCGATTAAAGCCAAATTCATATTCACGATATCATCACCTTTTTTCTTAAAGGTTTTGACTGTCATTTCCTTCATACCTTCATATGCCTGTTCAAAAGGAATAATGCCCGAAACCTTAAAGTAAGCAACCATCATTACCGTATTTGCACCTTTACCGCGCAAACCGGGCTGTTTTTTAATTAATTCTTCAGCGTTAATGTTGTAGAATTTAATTTTCTTGTCAATGATAGTTTTCTGCATCTCTTTTGTCAGATGAGAGAAAACCTCATCCTTTGAATAAGGACTGTTTAACAAGAAAGTGCCGCCTTCTTTAATACCTTTAAGAAGGTCATATCTGCCAATGTATGAATGCGCAGAGCAAGATACAAAGTCAGGAGCAGTAATCAAGTATGTTGATTTGATTGGTTTATCACCGAATCTCAAGTGAGAAACAGTTACACCAAACGATTTTTTAGAGTCATAAGAAAAATACGCCTGGGCGTCTTTGTTTGTATACTGACCGATAATTTTAATCGAGCTTTTATTGGCACCTACAGTACCGTCAGAGCCTAAGCCCCAGAACATGCAGTTTGTAGTTCCTTCAGGTTCTGTAACGATGTGTTCTTCTTCCTTCAATGAAAGGTTGGTAACATCATCCTCAATACCGACGGTAAAGCCGTGGAAACCGTTATTTTCCAAATGTTTGTAAACAGCAAGAACCATTGATGGGGTAAATTCTTTTGAAGATAAACCGTAGCGTCCGCCGATAATTTTTAAGCCTTTATTTTCAAGTGCTGCTACAACATCCATGTATAAAGGTTCGCCGATAGCACCCGGTTCTTTTGTTCTGTCAAGAACAGCTATACGTTTTGCAGAAGCAGGAAGTGCTTCTTTAAATCTCTTAACATCAAACGGCCTGTACAATCTAACTTTAACCAAACCGTATTTTGTACCACGCTTAGCGTTCAAATATTCGATTGTTTCTTCGATTGTTTCGCAAGACGAACCTATAGCAACGATTACATCCGTTGCATCAGGAGCACCAACGTAATCGAATGGGTGGTACTGTCTGCCTGTGACAGCAGCAACTTTGTCCATATATTCCTGAACGATATCAGGCACATTGTCATAGTATTTATTAACTGTTTCGCGTCCTTGGAAATAAACATCAGGGTTTTGCGCCCCAACTTTACAAATAGGCGCTTCAGGGCGCAATGCTCTTTTTTTGAAATCTTCTATATATTTAGGTTCTACTAACTTTGCAATCTCATCATAAGAAATTTCTTCAATTTTGTGTACTTCGTGAGAAGTTCTGAATCCATCAAAGAATTGTAGAAAAGGAACCTTTGACTTATATGTAGCAAGATGTGCCACCAAAGCTATATCCATTTCTTCTTGAACCGAGTTAGCCGCTAACATAGCATAACCGGTATTACGACAACCCATAACGTCTGAGTGGTCGCCGAAAATTGATAATGACTGTGCCGCTAAAGAACGTGCCGTAACATGAATTACGTGGGGAAGCAATTCTCCCGCTGCTTTGTGCATAACGGGAATCATCAACAATAACCCTTGAGATGCTGTATATGTAGAGGTCAAACAACCCGCTGCAAGAGAACCATGCACAGCACCTGCCGCACCTGCTTCTGATTGCATTTCACAAACGCTTACTTCCTTTCCCCAAATATTTTTCTTCTTTTGCGATGCCCATTCATCGACCCATTCACCCATTGTAGATGAAGGTGTAATAGGATAAAGCGCTGATACCTCGCTCAAGGCATATGCAACGTGTGCCGCAGCGTAGTTCCCATCAACTGTTATAGTTTTCTTAGGCATAATTACTAATTCCTCCATTAATCTTGTAACGAACAACTATAACCAAAAGATACTCTGAATATGACAAAAATACAACTCTTTTTTGTTTGTCCTGCCTTTAATACAAATAAATCGTATAGTCTATACCGACGGTTCGGAAGATGCATGCATTGTATCTGATATTTTAAAATTAAAGGGCAATTTTAAGTTTTCAGCTGTTTTATAATAGCGGGTAGGCAATAATTTTATGAATATTAATACTGTTAATATATCAGCTATAAACCATAATTGGCAGCAATTAGAGCGTATTGAAGAAAAAAACAACTCTTCAACAAGCACCATGCCTGCTTATACTCCGTTAAACAAAATTTCTCAAAAACAATTTCAAACCATTAAAAATGTACATTTTGGAAGTGCTGATTTTCCCAAAACAAGGCATTTAGAAAATATACTCATAGAAAGGTTTGAAAATATGACTTCGCAAGACCTTGAAAGAGAAATCAAAACAGCTATTGCCAGAAATCCGCTCATTTCAAGAAAAAAGCTTTTAAAGACTATTGCTGCCAATACCCAATTTGCCAATGTTAAAAGTTTTGATTTAATACTAAAAGAAATTAAAAAGAGGAATCTTCATCTGGTAGTCAGTGACGACGTAGGCATAGGAAGTTCTTTAGCTTATTTGCTTACAAAAAGGGCTGACTATGATGATTTATCGATTTCTTTTGTTCCGCCGCAAGAGCTGGCAGCAAAAATCACCAAATTGACGCGCAAAAAATTAAAGGTTGAAACCCCAAGCGCTGACATCATAAAAAGGCTAAAAGAATCAAAATCGCATGACTATGCAAAAGAACGATTACAAACTTTGGAAAATGTTAATATCGTAAAAAACATTGATAAATCTCAAAAGTCAGCAATAATTTTGGGCAAATTTTCACTTGAACATCTGGTAAATTTAGCTCAAACATCACCGTCTGACTTTATGGCAATCGTCCAAAACACAGTGTTTATCCACCCTGAAAATATAATAAACGGTGTAAGTTTATTTACACTGACATCAGCCGGGCAAGTGGTTAACAATGCGCTAAAGGCTCAATCTGATGAAAATCTGCTAAACAATTTTATTCAATTAACAAAAGAAACCGCCAAAAAACAAGGTATTGACGATACTCCGCTGCCCGATATTATTACAATTAAAAACCCCCTGCCTCCCACAACAGCTCATATTGCGGCAAATCTGGCATATAAGCATAAATTCTACAACGGCTCAGAATCTTTTGACACTCCTATGATTGAAATTCTAAGAGCATTCCAGAAGAATAGCGATATAGACTTGTTTGCAAAAAACGCATCTGATGAATTCAAATTTTTTCAAAACTCTATATTAAAACATACAAATTTATATACCCCGATAAAAATAAACAAGGCGTTGCAGTCTATTCACCGGCAAATTATGGAAAAAAGTGATAACAAGCCTGTATATTACTACCTGCCAAAATTCAGCAAGCCCAAAAGCTTCAATTACATTATGAGTACTTATTTTCTTCTGAATAACATCCCAAGAGAGAGGGTCATAAGGGATTTATCCGAAGTTGACTCACAGGATGCAAAAATAGTCATACTTGATGACTTCATAGGTTCAGGCAAAAGTGTAATGAATCTTGTAAAAAAGATTAAAGCGCAGGGCTTTTCACAAAATAATATAATAGTTGCATCAATTATAGCCACAAGCCAAGCTTGTGAACAATTCGACGAAATAGCCGATGGTGTAATTTACCAAAAAATAGAACAATTTGATATTAAAAAATGCGAAGGTTTCAAAGAATTAAAAGAAAATGAAAAAGAAAAAATATCGGAACTTGCCAACAAAATCCTTATCGGCGGATATGATGACGGTCAGTATAACTTCAGCACATTTTATATGACACCTAATAACAATAATAATATATTTTTAGCAAACATTGCCCCCAAGTTCATACAATCAACCCAAGGTATAAAAATTTCTTTTAATACCTTTGACAACACCATTGTTCAATCAAGTTTAGACAATATCAATAAAGAATTTTTAATAAAAATTCTCAACAGCTATAAAAAAGTAAACGGAGTCTTGCCTGATAATGTTATAAGAAAAATGATTGAATTTTTCCCGTTTGAAAGCGTATTCCTGATAGACATTTTAAACAGTTACGGCAAAGATACAAATAATCCTGTTCCGTTTGATATTCAGGAATATTTAAAATATTCTCTCGAAAACTTTGACCCTGAAAATATAAAAAACACGGGTATTTTGAAGAATATTTTTGATATGAACTCAAGAATAAACATCCAAATGAGTGAAAATATTACAAATTATTTTAACGACATTTTTAAAGACAACGTACAAAAAACAGCGGCGCCGGAAATCATACTGAATTTTTACAAAAACACCGGGGATAAAAGTACTTTAGCCCCTGAATCAAAGGATTTTATACAAAGAACGCTTAAATCCCTAAAACCTGAAAATATCAGAAATATTAATATGCTTGAAGATATTTTGGATATTTGTAATAACGATAAAAAAATATTGCCGCCAAACATTCTTAAAAAAACAAACGAAGTTCTCAATAACATTGACAACAAAGGACTTTCTCTTGAACTGTTTTCATTAATACTGGATTTAAAAGCAACAAACCCGTTTATAATCCCTGAAGAAAAAATACAAATATGGCTTAAAGAAACATTAAGCCACGAAATAAAACATATACCTGCAAATATAGAAGAATACTGTTTGAAAAATAATTTACCGATTTATAATATGAAAGAAGGCGAATAATGATAGTACAAAAAATAAGCTTCAACGGAAGACGAAAAATTAAACCAACGCAGCACCGGGAAAATGATTTCATGGAAAAAGCCGCTAAAGATTTGCTCAAGCAAAAGAATTTCATTGATATCTATAAAACCTGGAATAGACTGACACTCTCGGGCAATGTTTTAAAATTATCCGACGACAGGCTGATTAAAGACGGATATCTTATCCACCTAAAAACAGGCAACTCCGCTTCTCATGCCGAGAAGCTTAAGCTGCTTGAAGAAATGAATTTTGATGCGGCGCCAAAACATATAAGAACAATCCCTCTCAAAGACCAGCATTACCTCTTTATAACGCAGCTGTCAAAAACAGATAAGTCCAGACCCGTAAATATCAGTTTAGACAGAAGATATATCCCCGAAAAAGCAATAAAAACATTCATACAACAAATAGAAGATTTGCTCGCCAAAGGCTTTTATAACCCCGAAATTTTAGCAAACAATAAGAGTTTACTATTTTTACCTCAAGATAAAAAAATTATAGCTTTAGGCTGGGATAGTATGATAAAAACCAATTTTATAAACAAAGAAAATTATATTAAGCAACTGCTAACAAAATTATAATTTACAGGTTTTATACCAGTATAACTAGAAAAAAGCATGGAAAATGATTAAACCTATTAAAATTTTAAAAATAAATCTCCCAAAACTACAAAGCCCGCAAGCTTTACCCGATTATACTTTAAAACCGGACAGCCTACCTGCCGACGTATTTCAAACTAAAGTAATTGATATTTATTCAAAAGGTGAATACCCGGGAAATATTTTAAGTAACTTTACACGTTGTTTGTTTCATTTAGACGGCGTAAAAATATGCTCTATAGAAGGCTTCCTGCAATCGCTAAAAACCAACCGTCCTGAAATTCAACTGAAAACCTGCACCTGCGCTAACGCAAAAGCAAAACGTATGGGAACTTGGCTGAATAACTTTCATGACCGAAAAACTGTCTACTGGCAAGGTCAAGCTATAGACCGATTTTCAGAAGATTACCAGACGCTTTTGCGCAGAGTTTATGACGCCCGATTAGAATCTGACGGATTTTTCAGGCAGGCTTTAAAAGATTCCATGGGGTATAAACTTATTCATTCTATCGGTAAACAAGATCCCGCCACCACAATTTTAACGGAAAGCGAATTTATTTCTAATTTGGAAAGACTTAGAACAAAAATAAAATAGATTTGTAAATTTTTACTGCCCAAACTAGCAAAAATTTTTATTACTGCTTTTTTATGCTGTTATGAAAGTTTCTCTTCCTCAAATATCTTTTGTAAATTTTAATGCAAAAATAAAATCCCCTGATAGTGTAGAATGGCTTGAAACGTCGGGAGACGGTTCTTATGCGTCTTCTACCGTAAGCGCTAATAATACAAGGGTCTATCATGGAATGCTTGTTTCTTCTAAAACCCCTCCTGTAGAAAGGGACGTCCTTCTGCAAAGAATTGACGATGAAATTAAAATAGGCGATAAAAACCTTAAACTTTCTAACGTATCTTACGAAGGCTGCCCCAAGGGATTAAACGAGGATGGGCTGGCGCAAATCGAAGACTTTTCAGTCTTACCTTCTCCAACCTGGACATATCGGCTTGGAGAAAATAAAACATTAAAAAAACAACTTGTAATGCCTTATGCAACAAAAAATTCTCAGGTAGTAACCGGCTATACGTACGATGCACCGGCAGGCTCTGAACCGTTAACCCTGAAACTGCGCCCGCTTGTAAACAGAAGATATTTCCACGGCGGACATAACGGTGTAAAAGAATGGCATTATTCTGCGGGAAACAAAGGCGCGCTTGTCTGGGCAAAAGGCGATGATAACAAAACAGACCCTATTTACCTCGGCTGGAATAAGCCCGTTAAAGTTTTAAAAAAAGAACACTTTTACGATAAATATTATTATCAAAGAGAAGCTGACAGAGGGCTTAATCCGATAGAAAACGGTCTTTATCAGCCTTTTGAGATTGAAGTTACCCTAAAGCCCGGCGAATCTTTCTCTTTTAATGCAGGTCGTAAAATTTCACCCCAAACACCCGATATTAACTACGAAGTTACCCGAAAAAAAGCACGGCTTGAAGAATTATTCGCGCAATCAGGACTTCCGAGAAACGAAACCATGGACATGCTGCAGCGTGCGGCAGACCAATTTATAGTTCACAGAAATTCCATAGACGGCAAAACAATACTTGCCGGATATCATTGGTTTAACGACTGGGGGCGTGATACTATGATTGCACTGCCCGGGTTAACGTTAACAACCAAAAGATTTGATGATGCCAAATCCATTCTTGAAACATTTGCAAAGTACACTTACAACGGCATGCTTCCAAATAACTTCCCTGAAGGCGCCAACGACAGACCGGGATATAATACTATAGATGCTTCCATGTGGTGGTTTAACGCCCTTCATCAATATGTAACAGAAGCAGGATTGCAGGCAGACCCTGACTTCGTAAAAGAACAATACAAAACACTTAAAGCTGTTGTAAAACATCATATGTACGGAAGGATGGATGCGGCAAAATTAAGCAAAAACCAACAATTGGCAAAAATACTCAAAATTGACGGCGCTCAAGAAAAATTACTGGTAGGTGACGGCAAAAGCGAAATAGGGATGGACAAAGACGGTTTAATCACCGGCAATGACGGTCAACTAAGCTGGATGGATGCAGCAACCTGGAACAATGAAACCCAAAAATCACATCCTTTTACACCGAGAGACGGCAAAGCAGTAGAAATCAATGCGCTTTGGTACAACGGATTAAGAATTATGGCAGATTTAGCCGATAGATTTGATGAGCCGCAGGAAGCCGAAAAGTATAACAAACTTGCTGATATGGTCAAAAACAGTATGCAAAAATTTATTAACCCTAACGGGGGATTGTACGATTTAATTGACACGCCTGATAATCCTGAATATTTTAACGGCAGGGGCAAACAGGTAAGACCAAACCAAATTATAGCAGCGGCTTTGCCTTACTGTGCTTTTGACAGAGAAATCAAAAAAAGCATAGTTAAAACTGTAGAAGAAAAATTATTAACCCCCTATGGTTTGAGGAGCTTAGCCCCTGATGAAGAAGGTTACGCACCGTATTATCCTAACGGAAGTGCGGCGCAAAGAGATAAAGTTTACCATCAGGGAACAGTCTGGACCTGGCAAATAGGACCTTTCTGCGATGCATATTTGAAGGCTCACGGTGACACGGAAGAAAATCGCCAAAAAGTTTTGTCTTTTATTGAACCGATTTTAAAACATATGAGAGGTGAAGTGGAAGAACATGCCCAAAGCGGCTGCTGTATAGGCGGTATTGCGGAAATTTTTGATGCAACAGAACCGTTCTGTGCAAAAGGCACTGTTAATCAGGCATGGTCTGTTTCAGAAGTTTTAAGAATATACGCCTCACTGCTGTGAAGGGCTTAAGAGGTGAAGAGGTTATTTTGCCGTCATTGCGAAAATGCGCAAGCATTTGAAGCAATCCGGGGGAAGAAGCTGAGCAGCTAGGCAGCTGGGAAGCTGAGAGGCTATTTTGCCGTCATTGCGAAAATGCGCAAGTATTTGAAGCAATCCATAGAGGTTATTTTGCCGTCATTGCGAAAATGCGCAAGTATTTGAAGCAATCCGGGGGAAGAAGCTGAGCAGCTAGGCAGCTGGGAAGCTGAGAGGCTATTTTGCCGTCATTGCGAAAATACGCAAGTATTTGAAGCAATCCATAGAAAAGAAGCTAAGCGGCTAGGCAGCTGGGAAGCTGAGAGGCTATTTTGCCGTCATTGCGAAAATACGCAAGTATTTGAAGCAATCCATAGAAAAGAAGCTAAGCGGCTAGGCAGCTGAGAAGCTTAGAAGCTTCTTTTTGCTGTCATGCTGAACTTGTTTCAGCATCTTACCGGCTTGGAGCTAAGAAGCTAGGCGGCTGGGAAGTTGAATAGACCCTGAACTAAATTCAGGGTGACAGGCTTACTGTCATGCCGGGGAGCGAAGCTGCTTAGCTGCAAACTCTTCACCTCACTACTGACCACCAACCCCGATTAACTTAGGATATTGCCCTGCAACCAGCGACCATATCGCAGTATCCCAACTTGAAAAAGTGGAAGGAGTCTGCATCTCAGCGGTAGTTTTACCTGTTATGCCTCCAGGGGTGTCAGATATTCCATAAATTGCAACATATTGCCCCGTAGTTTGAACATCCCAATAACTATTATAAACTGTTTGACCTGCTGAACCATCTGTTCCAATGAAACCTGCAATGTAAGCCCCTGTTACATGCCCTGTTGCATAACAATTAGTTGTTGCTTCATTAATTTCATCCCAAGTAACTCTTGTTCCGGTGAAAGCCCCTGCATCACTACCTGTTACATCTCCTGTTGCATAACAATTATCTATTCTACCCTGCATGTCAAAACCAATTAAACCGCCTGCAGAATTACCTAAAGAGACAACTTCACCTGTTGCATAACTATTTGTTATTGTAGAAGCACCGACTTCACCAACCAAACCACCTGCAATACCACTACCTGAAACCGCGGCATTTGAATAGCATAATGTCATTAATACTCCGCTATATGAACCAACAAGACCACCTACAGCATTACCACCTGTAACAAATCCTGATGAAATATAACTACTGAGTACACTTCCACCACCGCTATAGCCGATTAATCCACCTACGGCATCTTTTCCGGTCACATGAGCATTTATCAAACCTATATTTTTTACACTCCCAAAAGAATAGCCAAATAATCCTTGATTATCAGAACCTGCTCTATTGATTGTTAGATTTGATATGGTTTTGTCATTACCTTCAAGTATCCCTGTGAAAAGTGTGCTTGTATTACCTATCGGAATCCAGCCTGCTGATGTTGAATGCGTTGACGGTAAGGTTTCATCCGTTGCAAGGTCTATATTGGCGGTTAGGCAATAGCTTCCGTTAAGCGGATAATTGCTATCAATACCTATCTTAGCCAAATCACCCGCGTTTTGAATAGCTATTTGACCGCTTACGCACTTACCTGTTGCAGCAGTGAATTTACACACTCCATCTTGAAGTTCCGCACCTGTAGGACATCCTCCCGTGGATACACATATTGCCAAATCAGAATCCCAGGTTTCACCCTCTGTACATACACTTGAACAAGTGCAATCGTCAGGGTCAGTAGTTTCGCTGCCATCTGTTGCACAGCTGCCGGACGGACATTCGCAAATGTTTGTGCCTGAATTATATTCTTTCGCTGATATATCACATTCACAAGTTGAACCTACTAAAGTAGCATCTATAGGACAAACCAAACAAGCTGTGTCACAAGCCGTTGCACCAGGCGCACCTGCCGGCATTTCTTTTAATACAGGATAATTACTACAAGAGAAACACCAGTTATCCGTCGACCAACCTACATATATAGATGAAGATATAATTGATTTCATCTCAGCAGTAGTTTTGCCTGTTGTACCAGCTGAAGAGCCATTACCCACACCGACACTTCTTCCGCTGGTTTGTGTATCCCAATAACTATTTGTAATTGCTGTTCCACTATTATAATTCTGCCCAATCAATCCACCCACACCAGAAGCACCTGTTACACTACCAGTTGCATAACTATTTATCATTGTGCCACCAATACTATATCCAATCAGTCCGCCGACAACATTACCACCTGTAACATTACCTGTTGCATAACTGTTGGTTACTGTTCCATGTTCATTCCAACCAACCAATCCGCCTGTATACGGCCAAGAACCATATTGGTTCACACTGCTAATATTACCTGTTGCATAACTATTACTTATAGTACCATCGTTTTGACCTGCTAATCCTCCGGTTCTATCATAAGCACCTGAAACCTGACACGTTACATAACTATTACTTATAATAGCTCCACTACCGGAATTCCAACCAACCAGTCCGCCTGTCCACATGACCCCTGATGTCATATTACCTATTACGTAACTATTGGTTATTGTCCCTTCATTTTGTCCAACCAAACCACCTATAATACTTCCATCAAAATCTTGATAGCCCGAACCGCTAACTGCAGCTATTGTATAACTATTATTGACTGTGCCGGCACTATTAAATCCAATTAAACCACCCACCCCATAATAACCTGCAATATTACCTGCTGCATGGCTATTGGTAATTATTCCGCTGTTATTATATCCAACAAGTCCACCTACATATTCATAGCCAGCAACATTTATATTTTCAATGCCAAGATTTTGCACTTTAGCGGTAATATCGCTTACATAGCCAAATAGACCTTGATGATCAGAACCTGCTCTATTGATTGTTAGATTTGATATGGTTTTGTCATTACCGTCAAATGTCCCTGTAAAAGGAGTGCTTGTATTACCTATCGGTATCCAGCCTTCTGAGGTTTTGTGACTTGCAGGTAAGGTTTCATCTGTTGCTAAATCTATATTGTCAGTCAAACAGTAACTTCCGCTCAACGGATAGTTGCTGTCGATACCTATCTTAGCAAGTTCACCTGCGTTTTGAATAGCTATTTGACCGCTTGCACACTTACCTGTTGCAGCAGTGAATTTGCAAACTCCGTCTTGAAGAGTTGAACCTGACGGGCATACCGATACACAAATCATGTTGGTTGCGTCCCAAGTTTCGCCTTCTTCGCAAACATCGCTGCAAGTACAATCTTCGTTAACTGTTTGGCTGCCGTCTGTTGCACAGCTGTCTGCCGGGCATTCGCAAGTATTCGTGTCTGAACTATATGATTTTAAAGCAACAGAACAAGTACAGCTTGGATATGTTCCCGTTGCATCTGCAGGACAAACTACACATGCAGTGTCACAAGCCGTTGCACTAGGTGCACCTGCAGGCATTCCTTTTAACACAGGATATCCGCTACATGAGAAACACCAGTTATCTGTCGACCAAGTAGCATCAAGAACAGTCTTCATTTCAGCGGTAGTTTTGCCTGTACCGCCTGCACTTGTGGTCATTCCACTTGCTTGTGTATCCCAATAGCTGTTAGTTATTGTTCCACTTTGAGTATACCCAACTAAGCCGCCTGCATAGTTCAATACGCCGCCTGTCACTTTGCCTGTTGAATAGCTATTGCTTATAACTATATTTCCAAAGGCTTCAATATAACCTACCAATCCACCTACATAATAAATTGAAGTACTAGCAGTAACAGTGGATGTTGAATAACTGTTACTTATACTAGCAGTGGCATTTCCCCCGCTCATTCCAACCAAACCGCCTATAGCATTGCCCTCTCCTGTAACATTGCCCATTGTATAACTATTTGTGATTGTCCCTGCATTACTACCAACCAAACCACCTATGGCACCGGCACTACCAACTCCTGTAATGTTTCCTGTCACATAACTATTCGCAACGGTTGACCCGGTACTAATACTACCAATCAAACCGGCTGCGTGCGAAGCAGCATTTACATTTACATTTATTAATCCAAGATATTGTACCTTAGCTGAAGAAGTAGCTATAACACCAAATAAGCCCTGGTAAGCAGATAATGAACGATCTATTGTTAGATTTGATATTGTTTTATCATTACCTTCAAATATTCCTTTAAATTGAGTACTTTGTATTACCTATCGGTATCCAACCTTCTGATGTTGAATGTGTCGATGGCAGAGTTGTATCTGTTGCAAGGTCAATATCGTCAGTCAAACAGTAACTTCCGTTAAGTGGATAGTTGCTGTCGATACCTATCTTAGCCAAATCACCTGCGTTCTGTATCGCTATTTGACCGCTTGCGCACTTACCTGTTGCAGCAGTGAATTTGCAAACTCCGTCTTGAAGAGTTGAACCTGACGGACATTCATCGCCGGATAAACAGATTGCCAAGTCAGGATCCCAGATTTCATCCTCTGTACATACACTTGAACAAGTGCAGTCGTCAGGGTCAGTGGCTTCACTGCCGTCTGTTGCGCAAACACCTTCTCTACATTCACAGATGTTTTCTGCAGGGATATAAGCTTTGGTCTCTAAATCACAATTGCATGTAGTACCAACTTTTGACGCGTCATCAGGACATATCAAACAAGTTTCGCAAGTAGCTGCACTTGGCGCACCTGACGGCAAGCCTTTTAACACAGGATAATTATCACAGTTAAAGCACCAAAGACTTGTATCCCATCCGGTAAATACACTCTCGGTAGACGAACCGCCGGTTAATTCTTCTGTGTTTTTGCCGACACCTGCAGCAGATGTTGTTTGTCCAGATGTTTGCATATCCCAATAAGAAGCCGTTACTTCACCGTATTTAGAAGCTAACAAGCCGCCTTTGGTTGTTGGAGCTGAAACTATACCTATAGAGTAAACATTTTGTATAAGCCCTGCGCCTTGATAACTGGTTAAACCGCCTGCGTCTGATTCCGCTATAACATTTCCTGTTGAATAAGCGTTCAGTATCGCACCATCAGACTGGAATCCGACCAGTCCGCCTGCATAAGAAGCTGATGTAATACCGCTTGTTGAGAATACTCTTGTTATATCGCCGTTAGACTGGAATCCAACCAAGCCGCCTGCATAAGAAGTCGCTGAAACACTGCCCACAGAGTAGCTCCTACTTAAAGTGCCTCCATTTTGATATCCTAACAGACCGCCTACATATGAAGCACCATTGACAGTACCTGTTACATAGGATAATGTTACTAAACCTCCGTTTTGATAACCTAACAAACCTCCGACATAGCCGCCGCCTGTTATATCAGCCTCTCTTATTCCTAAGTTCATAATTTTAGAACCGGAGGAAATATAACCGAATAAACCTTGATAATCTGACTCAGGACGATTAATAGTTAAGTTTCTAATCTCAAAGAAATTACCGTCAAATACTCCCAAAAATGCATTAGTATTATCAAGACCTATCGGTATCCAGCCTGCTGCGGTGCTATGGGTTTCAGGCAAGGTCTCATCGGTTGATAAGTCTATATTATTTGCAAGTTTATAACAGCCGTTAAGCGGGTAACCAGCATCTGTACCTATTTTAGCTAATTGGGCAGCAGTTTGAATTTTAATATAACCACCGGGACAACTAGCATCCCCAGGGTATTTACAAAGTCCGTCCATCTTAACGGTACCTTCTGCACATTCGCTGCATTCTCCATTGACATAATATGGTGCGTCAGGATTTAAAATCTCACAAGTTGTACAAGACGAAGTTACAGGATTCCATACATTATCTTCCCCACTGCACACACTTGTGCAAGTACAATCGTCAATATTTAAAGACTCTCCCGCACTACACGAATTAGGACAAACGCATTCGCAGGTATCAGGATTTTGCACCTTAGCTCCACAATTGTCAGGGCAAGAACAAGCACATGTGTCAGGGTCTTGCTTGGTTTTTGGCTGCTCACAATAATCTCTGCAAGCACACACGTTACTTACAGATAAGTAGCGTTTCGCTTCTAAGTTACATACACAAGTATCTCCGGCTTTCATTGCATCTACCGGGCAAATTTGTTCTTCTTCAGGGTTATCAATGACGTAGAAACGAGGGTATTTACCGACACGGAATTCCCAAAGGTCAGGACTCCAAGCAGAATAGAGATTGTCATCGGTACGAAGCACTTGTAGTTCCCACGTGTGTTTATATTTGCCATAGCTTCCTACGTTAATCTTGGATAAGTCGCTGTCCCAGTAGCTGTTTGAGATAGATATACCAGAATCATTGTAGCCAACCAATCCGCCTTTAC
>JAQVDK010000047.1 GCA_028697835.1 Eubacteriales bacterium
AACATATGTTTGACAAACCTACAAAAAGCTTGGCAGAAAATGTGCTTTTTATCTGTTTTCACTATCCTTGGCAATGGACCTATATAGCCTATACCCACCGGAAAGGTTATAGCATTCAAAGCCGTTTTGCGTTAAAATGCGACAGCCAATATATCCCCTAAGCCCTACCTCGCAGGTTACATAAACAGGCTTGGTTTTATCAAGCTTGTGAAGATTTTCCCTAAGCTCATCTAAGGTTATGCTGTCAAAGCCGAAAAGGGCGCCCTTTGCATATTCCGTCTCTGTCCTTATATCAAGCAATGTTGCGCTTTTATCCCTGGGAAGGCTGTCTATATCATGCCAATGAAAAACCTTTACCTTGCCTGTGATAATGTTTTCTGCCACATACCCGGCCATGTTTATTGGGTCCTTAGCGGAAGAATATGGCGGAGCATAAGCAAGCTCAAGGCTTGTAAGGTCAAAGACCGTCATGCCTGCCCTTATCGCCATCGCCAAAACATCAATGCGCTTGTCTACACCTTCGTATCCTACAATCTGCCCACCGTATATTTTACCGTTTTTTTTGTCAAAGATAAGCTTGATGGACATATAGGTGGCGTTTGGATAATAAGAGGCATGAGATGCGGAAAAGGTGTAAGACTTTTCATAATCATATCCCAATTTTTTCGCCATTTGTTCGTTTATTCCGGTCATGGCAATTGTCATATCAAACACTTTTAATATGCCGGTGCCTTGGGTGCCTTTGTAGGTTGACGCAATACCGCAAATATTGTCCGCCGCAATGCGCCCTTGCTTGTTTGCCGGTCCCGCAAGGGGAATATGAGTTTTTATGCCGCTTACAAATTCCTGCACCTCTACCGCATCCCCCACGGCGTATATGTTTTCGTCGGACGTTCTCATGTGGTTGTTGGTGATAATTGCACCTTTGTCATTCACCGCAAGACCTGCTTCCTTTGCAATATTGCTCTCCGGACGCACGCCTACGGACATAATAACCATATCAGCTTCAATGTTTTCTTTATCAAGAGTAAGGATGAGGCTTTTTCCGTTTTCTTTTATGGCGGTGACAAACTTGTTGAAAATTAGCTTTATTCCTTTTTTGCGCAGGTAATTGTGCACATCGGCCGCCATTTCCCTGTCCAAAGCGGCAATAACATGGTCCGCTCCCTCGACAATGGTAACCTCTACACCTAATTTATGCAAATTTTCCGCCATCTCTAAGCCGATATAGCCGCCGCCTACAACAACGGCTTTTTTCGGCTGTTTTTCCATTATATAATCTTTTATCCTGTATGTGTCGGGAATGTTTCTTAAGGTAAACACCCTTTCGCTGTCCATCCCTTCCATATTGGGCCTTATAGGCTCTGCCCCCGGCGACAATATCAATTTGGCATAGCTTTCGGTATAAATTTGACCTGTTTGGTGGTTTTTCACCTTTACAGTTTTGTTTTCCTTGTCGATGGAAACAACCTCGTTTTTTATGCGTACATCAATTTTAAACCGTTTTGAAAAGCTGTCGGGTGTTTGCAGAGTCAGCTCGCCTTTGTCTGTTATATCGCCGCCAATATAGTACGGAAGGCCGCAATTTGCAAAAGATATATACTCGCCCCGCTCGAACATTATAATTTCGGCGGACTCGTCAAGCCTTCGCAGTCTGGCAGCGGCAGAAGCACCACCCGCAACTCCTCCTACAATAAGGTATTTGCTCACAAACCATCCCTCCATAAAAGTCCTTTTGACAAACATTATTATATTATCATGTTTAGTTTATACATTCAGTGATTTTATCACACAAAAAGACCTCCGCCGACTTGGCGAAGGTCCTTGATTTTATTAATCCAAAGCTACAACAGAGCCTTTATACTGGGTCTTTATATACTGTTTTACATTATCGCTTTTTACCGCATCTACAAGAGCTTTGATATCATCTCTGTTTTCGTCTCCGGCACGCACGGCAATAATATTGGCATAGGTTTCGGCAGCCAAAGAGTCCGCTTCTTCCTTTGCAATAGCGTCTTTTTCAATGTCAAGACCTGCTTTTATGGCATAGTTGCCGTTAATGACGCCCAAGTCCACATCCGGCAGAGCCCTGGGAACCTGTGCTGCCTCGATTTCTTTTATTTCAAGCTTTTTCGGATTTTCCGCAATATCTTTTACCGTTGCTTGAAGTCCTGCGCCTTCTTTAATCGTTATAAGTCCGTTTTCCTCAAGCAAAAGCAGTGCCCTTGCTTCGTTGGTAGTATCGTTTGGAACGGCAATTATAGCGCCTTCTTTCAAATCCTCAAAGCGCATTGTTTTTCCTACATAAATTCCAAGGGGTTCATAGTGGATTGCCGCCGCTGAAACTATGTTTGTTTTCTTTTCGGCATTAAAGTCGTCGAGGTAAGGCTTGTGTTGGAAAAAGTTAGCGTCAAGCTGTCCGCTGTCAAGGGCAAGGTTTGGCTGAACATAATCGTCAAACTCGATAATTTCAAGCTCATATCCTTTTTCCTTCAAGTTCTCTGCTGCCACTTTAAGTATTTCTGCGTGGGGGGTTGTGGATGCACCTATGACGATTTTTTTAAGGTCTGGTGCCTCGCCTTGTGCGTCGCTGTTTTCCCGCTTGTCGCCTGCGCAGCCTGCTAAAAGGGAAACAGCCAGTAGAAATGATAATGCAATAAACAACAATTTTTTCATAACCAAATCCTCCATTTTTTATATTCTTTTATCACTAATTTTGGCGATTTTCATGCCTATTTCCTGAAAAAGTTGTACTATTAGAACAAGAATGGCGACTGTTATAAGCATAATGTCATTTTGATAGCGATAGTAACCGTATTTTATGGCAATATCCCCAAGACCGCCGCCGGCAACTATGCCCGCCATTGCCGAATAGCTAAGTATGGTGGTAATCGCTATGGCACAGCCAAGGATTAGCGACGGTCTTGCCTCGGGAAGCATTACCTTATATATAATCTCCATCGGACTTGCGCCCATGGATTGCGCCGCTTCGATTACGCCTTTGTCAACTTCCTTCAGCGAGGATTCTACAAGCCTTGCAATAAAAGGAGCCGAAGCCACAACCAATGGCACAATGGTTGCCGTAGAGCCGATTGTTGTTCCCACTATCCATCGGGTGAACGGAAGCAAAACTATCAAAAGTATTAAAAATGGCACCGAGCGCAAAAGGTTGATTATAACCCCAAGTACGCTATTTAACCATGGTATGGGGA
Source organism: Eubacteriales bacterium (assembly GCA_028697835.1). Classification (GTDB taxonomy): domain Bacteria; phylum Bacillota; class Clostridia; order Monoglobales; family Firm-18; genus STE-11. Next base: position 3,213 of record JAQVDK010000047.1, read on the forward strand.
AAATTCCATCCTTGTCGGTTACCACCAGGACAGTCCCCAAAGGAAGCCCCAGGGCATATGCGATAAACGTGGAAACAAGAGTCATATACAGACTTTCAAAAAAGCCTTTTGCAATTACTTCAATCATTTTGTAAAACCTCCTCCACAGTTAGCCCCTTAGAGGTTAAATAGTTCATAATTTTTGCGGCTGCCCTCTCGTCATCGGGCAGTTGAATTACAATCTGTCCAAAGGCTTTTCCGTCAATATCCTTTGTGTCCGCAAACATTATATTAACCGCTTCCTTGCACTCCAAAATCATATTCGCTATAACAGGCTCGAATGACGAGCGCCCGTCAAAAATGATGCGGCAACACTTTTCACCCACAAACTGCTCTATGTATTTGCTTTCGGGGAATACTAACTTTTTCGCCGCTTTTGACTTGGGCTTTGCAAAGATTTCTTCCACATCGCCGATTTCGGCAATCAAGCCTTCATCTATAATGGCAACACGGTTGCAAATCTCCTCAATTACAGACATTTCATGGGTTATAACAACAATCGTTATGCCAAATTTTTTGTTGATTTCCTTAAGCAGGCTTAAAATGGAAGCAGTAGTGCTGGGGTCAAGGGCGCTTGTTGCCTCGTCACACAGCAAGACCTTTGGATTTGTTGCAAGCGCTCTTGCAATTGCAACCCTTTGCTTTTGCCCGCCGGAAAGCTGGGAAGGGTATGCTTTTGCTTTGTCCGCAAGGCCGACAATCTCCAAAAGTTCATACGCTCTTTTTACTGCATCTTTTTTAGGCACATTGGCAATTTCCAAAGGGAAACAAACATTTGACAAAACAGAGCGCTGCATAAGCAGGTTGAACTGTTGGAAAATCATTCCCATAGACTGCCTTACCCTGCCAAGCTCCTTTTGGGAAAGCTTTGACAAATCCTGACCGTCAAATATAACCGTTCCCCCTGTTGGTTTTTCCAAAAAGTTTATACATCGCACCAAGGTGCTTTTTCCCGCTCCGCTCATGCCTATTATACCGAAGATTTCGCCGGAGTAAATTTGGGCGTCAACACCGTTTAAAGCCGCAAGCTCCCCTTCGGACGTAGCAAAAATCTTGCTCAGGTTTTTAAGTTCTATTATAGGTCTTGCCAAAAAACCCACTCCCAACTAATCATATATATCAGATATGTTATATATTTTTATATATATTAGCATAATAAAACCTGTTTGTCAATAAAAAATTGAAAAACCCTCTGATTGATTTTCAATCAGAGGGTTTTGGAGCGGAAGACGGGATTCGAACCCGCGACGTTCACCTTGGCAAGGTGACGCTCTACCACTGAGCCACTCCCGCATTACGAAAAATATTATACAACAAAATTATTTCCTTGTCAAGTATTGATAACAAACTTTATTTATGGTAAAATAATAAGAACACATTTTTATACTAATGTGTTTTTGAGAATTCTTTATAATTTGCTTAATTTAGGCAAAATGCCAATGGCAAAATGCCAATGGCAAAATGCCAATGCAAAAGAAAGCTTAGTATTTTGCCGTGCCAAAGCCCGTGTATTTAAATGAAAGTATTTTCTAAATATATTTTAAACCAAAAAAACAGACATTAAGGCTTTAGAAAGGGATATTGCTATGAAAGGAAAAAAGGCCCATGTAATTACTTACGGATGTCAGCAAAACGAAAATGACTCCGAAAGAATTAGAGGGATTCTCCTCGATATGGGATATACCACAATTGACACAAACGACGATGCAGACCTTATAATATTTAACACATGCGCTGTTCGTGACAATGCGGAGCAGCGGGTGTACGGCAACATCGGCGCTCTTCGCAACTTAAAGGACAAAAAGCCGCATATGCTTATTGGAGTTTGTGGGTGCATGACTCAACAGCAGCATGTTGCGGATTATATTAAAAAACGTTTTTCACATGTGGATTTTGTTTTTGGCACTCATGCCATTTATAAATTGCCCCAGATTTTATACAGCGCAGCCGAGCAAAGGGTGTTTGACTTGGAAGAGATGGAAGGAATCGTCGAAAACCTGCCCCATAACCGTGAAAGCAGCGTGGTTGCAACGGTTTCGGTTATGTACGGCTGCAATAATTTTTGCACATACTGCATAGTCCCGTATGTAAGAGGCAGAGAGCGAAGTCGCAAGCCCGAGGATATTATAAAAGAAGTTGAAGGCTTGGCTGCCCAAGGATATAAAGAAGTTACCCTGCTTGGTCAAAATGTAAATTCATATTCCGAGCTTCCTTTTTCCCAGCTTTTAAACATGGTAAGCGAGGTTTCAGGGATTGAAAGGATACGCTTTATTTCTTCACATCCGAAGGACATCACAAACGAGCTTATAGACACAATTGCCGAAAATCCGAAAGTTTGCAAATCGCTTCATTTGCCTTTCCAGGCAGGAAGCAGCAAGGTTCTTGCGGATATGAACAGAAGATATACCAAAGAGCGGTATTTGGAGATTATAAAAAGCCTTAAAGAAAAGGTGCCAAATATTGCTTTAACCAGTGATGTGATTGTGGGATTTCCCACAGAAACAAACGAGGATTTTGAGCATACGCTGGATGTGGTTCGCCAGGTGGAATTTGATATGCTCTTTACCTTTATATATTCAAAGCGCAAGGGAACGCCTGCGGAAAAAATGGAGTTTGCCCTCCCGGCGGAGGAGATAAAGAAAAACTTTGACAGGCTTGTATCATTGCAAACCGAAATTTCCGCAAGGAAAAACAAAGCCTTGGAGGGAACTGTGCAAAAGGTGCTTGTGGAAGGTTACAGCAAAAATAATAAAGAGTTTTTGACAGGCAGGACAGACGGCGGAAAAATTGTAAATTTCCCCGAAGACAAGTCACTTATAGGAGATATAGTCGGTGTGAAAATTACCAATAGCGCACCTTGGTGGCTTGCAGGAGAAGTTGTAACATACAATTAAAATTTAATTAAAAAAGGAGATTAAATCATGTCAGTTATTGAAAAGGCAAAGGAATTAGGGCTCATGATTGCAGAAAGTGATGAGTATTTAAAAATGAAAAAAGCGGAGGAAAACCAAAAAAACGACCCCGATGCACAGCTTTTGCTTGCGCAATACAATACTGCAAGGACCAAGCTTACAGCAAGGGCGCAAAACCCTAATATTACTCCCGAAGAGATGAATCAAATCAGAAATGAGATGGAGCAGGAGTATGCAAAAATCGAGCAAAATCCTTCCATTATTGCATATATCAATGCAATATCGGCGTTTAACGACCTTATGCAAGGGGTAAATGCAGCCATTATGATGCATATTGCACCCGAGGAGTCCTCTTGCGGCGGCGGGGATTGCAGCGGCTGCAGCGGATGTCACTAATTAGGCAAGTTTAAGGAGGAATTTTAGGATTATGGCAAAGCTTTCACCAATGATGCAGCAGTATTTTGAAATAAAGAACGAATACAAAGACGCCATACTTTTTTTCAGATTGGGCGACTTTTATGAAATGTTTTATGACGATGCCATAACCGCTTCCAAAGAGCTTGAACTTACCTTAACAGGCAGGGACTGTGGACAGGAGGAGCGCGCGCCCATGTGCGGCGTTCCTTACCACTCCGCCGACCAATACATAAATAAATTAATAGAAAAGGGCTACAAGGTGGCAATCTGTGAGCAGGCAGAGGACCCTGCTCAGGCGAAGGGCATTGTAAAGCGTGAAGTTGTGCGGGTTGTAACAGCAGGCACGGTTACCAACACCGGAATGCTTGATGAGAGGAGCAATAATTTTTTATGCTGTGTGTATATGGACAAGCTTTGCGGCATATCCTTTGTGGATATTACAACCGGCGACCTTTTTGCAACGGAGATTGATGCTGATATCAGCGCAATCCTTACCGAACTTGCAAGGTATAATCCCGCGGAGATTATTGCAAACAGTACATTTTGCGGCGACCAAAAGATAACGCAGCAGATAAGGCAGCGTTTTGGCTCGTACATAAGCTGTTTTAACGACTGGTGTTTTACAATGGATTTTGCCAATGACAGATTGGAAGGGCATTTTGAAAAGGCTGTTTCGGGTTTGCCTGTTGCAGGATACGAGCATGCTGCAATTGCAGTAGGCGCTCTTTTGGAATACCTTTCCCAAACTCAAATGTGCCGTCTGCCGCATATTTCCGAAATAAACTATTACAGCGGCGGGCAGTTTATGGATATAGACTTCTCTACCAGACGAAACTTGGAAATTACGGCTACAATGCGTGAAAATAAAAGGCGTGGCTCTCTTTTGTGGGTTATGGACGATACAAAAACCTCCATGGGTGCCCGTATGCTTAAAAGCTGGATTGAAAAGCCGCTTATAAGCTGTGTGCATATAAACAAACGGCTTTTGGCTGTTGACGAGCTTTTCGGAAGCACCATTATGAGAAACGAGCTTAGGGCGGAGCTTTCCACGATACAGGATATTGAGCGCCTTCTTGGCAGGGTGGTCACAGGCAGCGCCAACGGGCGTGATTTAATGTCGCTTGGAAACTCATTAAAGCCCATACCGGCTCTTTTGAGCCATCTTAAAGAGGCCAAATCCGAGCTGCTTTGCGAAATACACGAAAATATTGACCCTCTTTTGGACATATGTGACCTTTTGGAAAGGGCGATTATTGAAAATCCGCCTTTTACAATAAGAGAAGGCGGCATTATTCGTGAAGGCTTTAGCGAGCAGGTTGACATAAACAGGCGTGCCATAAGAGAAGGCAAGCAGTGGATTGCCAATCTGGAGCAGACGGAAAGGGAAAAGACCGGCATTAAAAACCTTAAAGTCGGCTTTAACAAGGTTTTCGGCTATTACATAGAGGTTTCAAAATCCAACATTCCTTTGGTCCCCAATCATTATACAAGAAAGCAGACCCTTGCCAACTGCGAGCGGTACATCACCCAGGAGTTAAAAGAATTGGAAGATAAAATCCTTGGAGCGGAGGAGCGCATATGCCAGCTTGAATATTCTATTTTTTGCGATGTGCGCGATATGGTTGCCGCAGCAAACGCAAGGATTCAAAAAACTGCAAAAGCTATTGCCATCCTTGATACTTTATGCAGTTTTGCCGAAATTGCCGTGAAAAACAATTTTTGCTTGCCAAAAGTGGATATAAGTGATAAATTAATTATAAAGGACGGACGGCATCCTGTTGTTGAAAAAACGCTGTCTGGCCAAATGTTTGTGCCAAATGATGCAATCCTTGACTCAAACGACAGGTTTGCCATTATTACCGGTCCTAACATGGCGGGTAAATCCACCTATATGCGTCAGGTGGCAATTATTGTGCTTATGGCGCAGGTAGGAAGCTTTGTTCCCGCATCATCCGCTCATATAGGGGTTGTTGACAAAATTTTCACAAGGGTTGGGGCAAGCGATGATTTAGCCTCGGGGCAAAGCACGTTTATGGTGGAAATGAACGAGGTTGCCCATATACTAAACAATGCCACGTCAAAAAGCCTGATAATCCTTGACGAAATAGGCAGGGGCACAAGCACATATGACGGGCTTAGCATTGCGTGGGCGGTGGTGGAATATATTGCAGATACCAAAAAAATCGGTGCTAAAACCTTGTTTGCCACCCATTACCACGAGCTTACCGAGCTTGAAGGCAAGGTTGACGGAGTTAAAAATTACTGTATTGCCGTTAAAAAGAGGGGCGATGACATAACATTCCTGCGCAAAATCATAAGGGGCGGCGCAGACGACAGCTACGGTATTGAAGTTGCAAAGCTTGCGGGAGTAAAAAATGAGGTTATAAACCGTGCCAAAGAAATAGTAAACACTCTTGAAGGCTTAAACATTAACAAAACGGACAGTGTACGAATCAAGGAAACCAAAAAAAGCGAGTCACCTCAAGATACCGGACAAATTGGCCTTGCAAGCTTTGAAGGGCAGGAAATTGTAGAGGCACTAAAAAAACTTGATGTTAACACAATAACGCCCATTGAGGCATTAAACGAGATTTATAAATTAAAGCTAAGGGCTGAAAAATTATGAGCAAAATTCATGTTCTAAATCCGGATATTTCAAACAAAATAGCGGCGGGAGAGGTTGTTGAAAGACCGGCTTCCGTTATTAAGGAGCTTATGGAAAATGCTGTAGATGCCGGAGCGGACTTGATAACTGTGGAAATTAAAAACGGCGGCATATCTTATATAAGGCTGACCGACAACGGAAACGGAATGTCCGAGGAGGATGCAAAGATGGCTTTTTTGCGCCATGCTACCAGCAAAATTGCCACCTCGGACGACCTTGAGCGTATAAGCACCTTAGGCTTTAGGGGAGAGGCCCTTGCCAGTATTGCCGCGGTTTCCAAAGTTGAGCTGATGACCAAAAGCGATGGATGCGAAGGGGTATATTTAGAGCTTGACGGGGGTGAAATTATATCGTCCCAGCCGGCAGGCTGTCCCAAAGGCACTACCATTGTAGTAAAAGACTTGTTTTATAACACCCCTGCCCGAATGAAGTTTTTAAAATCCGACAAAACCGAAACGGGATATATTACCGATATTGTCCAGCGCCTTATACTCTCTAACCCCAATGTTTCAGTAAAATATATAGTTGATGGCAAAGAACGGCTGTTTTTTAGCGGCGACGGAAAGCTAACCTCCTGTGTTTACAGCATTTACGGCAGGGAATATGCAAAGGCCTGCGTGGAAATTCAGCGGTATGAGAACAATATAAATATAAGCGGCCTTATAGGCAAGGCGGAAATCTCAAGGGGAAACAGAAGGTTTCAAAGTTTTTTTATCAACGGACGCTACATTAAAAACCATGCCTTGACATATGCGGCGGAAGCTGCTTATTCAAATACTTTAATGACAGGACGGTTTCCGTTTTTTGTGATACATATTAATCTCCCTTATGAATTGGTTGACATAAATGTTCATCCTACCAAGCAAGAGGTCAAGTTTTCCAACGAAAGAATGGTGTGTGACCAGGTTTATTGGGCTGTGAAAACTGCCCTTGCCAGCGCTGCAGACGAGGTTAGGAAAAGCTTTACTCCTCCGGCAAAGCCCAGCCTTATAGCTCCTGCTTTAAGCGAGCCGGTAAAACAGCTTGGCATGTCAATGCCCATTCCACCGCCGGTTAAAACTACCTTGGATACTGCAAATATGATGGCAGAGCCCTATGAGCCTATCGCGCGGGAGGATGACCATGCCGATGGGCAGGAAGAAATATCTTACAGGATTGTGGGGCAGCTCTTCGATACATATATAATAATAGAATTGGACGAAAAAATAGTTTTAATTGACCAACATGCCGCCCACGAGCGCATGATATACGAAAAGCTTTTAAAAGCCAAAAGAGAGAAAAAGCCCATCGGACAAATATTGCTTTCGCCGGTTGCGGTAACCCTTTCCCCGGACGAGTTTGAATTTGTTGCTGAAAATGCGGAAGAATTCTTCCGGTTGGGTTTTGATTTTGAAGAATTTGGGAATAATGCTATATTAGTAAGGCAAACGCCTGTTAATATAGGTGAGGACGGCGTAAAGGCTCTTATTCTTGAGCTTATCCAAAAAATGCAAGCAAGCACTGCTGCTATGCCCGGCAAGGAAGAGGAAATAATCGAAACAATCTCCTGCAAAGCGGCGGTTAAAGGGAAAAGCAGCCTTCATTCTTTGGAAATAAAAGCTCTTATTGAGGATGTGATAAGGACAGGAGGAGTAAATACCTGCCCACATGGGCGTCCGCTGATGATTAGCATAACAAAATACGAGCTTGAAAAAATGTTTAAAAGAATAGTGTAAAAGGGGCAGAAAATGAAACCGCTTATCGTAATTACAGGTCCGACAGCTTCGGGAAAAACCGAAATGTCTATTGAAATGGCTCAAAAAATCGGCGGTGAAATTGTTAATGCCGATTCTATGCAGGTATATAAGTATATGGACATTGGAACTGCAAAGCCTACTTTGGAGGAAAGGAACAAAATCCCCCACTATTTGATTGATGAAGTGGAGCCGACGGTTTCCTATTCGGTGGCGCAATATGTTGTTGCGGCACGGGATTATATAGCAAAGGTGCATGAAAAGCAAAAAACTCCCATTTTGGTCGGCGGCACAGGTTTATATATTGACTCTGTTGTTAATAATATACAATATGGGGAAGGCGGAGTTGATGAAAACTACAGAATGCATCTTAAAAAGATAGCCGACGAGATGGGCAACGAACATATCCATAAGATGCTACATGGTATTGACCCTAAAAGCGCTGAAAAAATTCATGTGTCAGACAGAAAAAGGATAATTCGTGCTCTTGAAGTTTATCATCTTACGGGTGAGACAATAACGGAGCAGAAGGAAAAATCACGCCTTCAAAAAAGCCCTTATCAAGTAGAAATGTATGCTATAAACATGGATAGAAGCAAGCTTTACGACAGGATAAACAAGCGGGTTGACATAATGATAAAAAAGGGCTTGGTGGAGGAAGTGGAAAGGCTTATTAAAATGGGTGTAAACGAAAACATGACATCAATGCAGGGCATAGGGTATAAAGAAATTATGCAATACCTAAAGGGAGAGATTTCCCTTGATGAAGCGACCGATATGATTAAGCAAGGTACCAGACGCTATGCTAAACGGCAGCTAACGTGGTTTAGGAAAAATTCCAAAATTCAATGGATATGGAGGTAGTTAAGATGGCAAAAAATGCTGTCAACTTGCAAGAGGTCTTTTTAAACCAAGCAAGGAAAGAAAGATTAATCGTTACCATATTTCTTACCAATGGATTTCAGTTTAAGGGAATAGTAAAAGGCTTTGATAACTTTACAGTGGTGATAGATTGTGACGGAAAGCAACAACTTGTCTATAAACATGCAATTTCAACCATTGTTCCTTCAAAAACGATAAATTTTATGAGCGGCGAAAACGAACAGGAGGCATAGGCAATGGCGCAAAGTTCTGCTGCTGTTGAAACCCCTAAAAAACGAACGGCGAAAAAGAATTATTTTTTCCGCATAGCTGTGTTTGCAGCTTTGATTATTTTTGCCATGCGCCTTATAATGATGGGCAAAGCCCCCGTGCAAACGGAAATTATAAGGCACGGGACCTTGGAAAATAAGATTAATACAGACGGGTATGTCATTCGCAGTGAGGTGGTCATACAATCACCTGCAAATGGGGTATTAAGCTGCATGGCGAGCGAAGGCGAAAGGGTTAACAAAGATGCGGGCATTGCTGCTGTTTTTGAAGGCAATATTGACGAGAGCCTTCAAAGCAGAATTACGCGGATTAACGAAGAAATTCTCGAGCTGTCGCAAGCCAAAGTTCAAAACGAGCTTGTGGTGGGTGATATTATTCAAATAGATTCTGTTATATCCAGAATTGTTGAAGATGTGGTGCAAGATACACGCAGCGGGCAAATGGAGGAGCTATCCCAACATAAAAACAATCTGCAAAAGGTTATCATTCAACGATTGAAAGAGCAAGGGGAAGAAGTGGAAGAAAAAGACCCATTGGCACAGCTTCTGGAGGAGAAAAAACGCCTGGAGGATATGGTAGGAACAAGTAGATTGGAAATTAAAGCCCCTGTTTCAGGTGTTTTTACTTCTAACATTGACGGGATGGAGGATTTTTTTGATTTGTCGAACATGTCCCTTATAACTCCCCGATTGTTGGATGAAGCCGACAACTTTGATTTAAAGAAAAACAGCTCGGCGGTTTTTGGCGAAGGCATAGTCAAAATTGTTGATAATTACAAATGGTTTTACGCGGCGGCGGTTGACGCAAGATGGGCAACGGATTTAAAACAAGGGGATTTTGTTCGGCTTCGCTTTCCGCAGCTTTCCGGAAAGAGGCTGGACGCTTACATAGAATCCATCTCGGAGGAGCAAAACGGAAAGGTTGCTCTGGTTATATCCTGCAGTCAATACGAAAAAGATATTTATTCCATACGGCGTGCCAACGCCGACATAATACGCCGCACCTACAGCGGGCTTAAAATTCCAAAAAAAGCTGTTAGGGTTTTAGATGACGGCAGCAATGGGGTTTACATATTAAAGGACGATATTGCAAAGTTTAGGAAAATCGAGATACTTCACAACGGTGAAGAATACGTTATAGCCAAAGAAGATAATAAAATGGAAAATGGCGTGCTTTTGTATGATGAAGTAATATTGTCAAGCCGCGATATAGGGGATGGGGAATTGGTAAGATGAGCATTAGAGATAATATTGAGCTTGTTAATGAAAATATCGCAAAAGCTGCCGAAAGAAGCGGCAGAAGCGCAAGCGATATAACACTTGTAGCGGTAACTAAAACAGTGGATATAGCAAGGATTAACGAAGCCATATCCTGCGGAGTGAAAGCTTTAGGCGAAAACAAGCCCCAGGAGATGGCGGAAAAATTCCCTTTTGTTCAAAACGCAAGCTGGCACATGATTGGTCACCTTCAGCGAAACAAGGTAAGGCATATTATCGACAAGGCAGACCTTATCCATTCCGTGGATAGCGAAAAGCTTGCCGCTGAAATAGATAAAAGGGCCAAAGCTATAAACAAAGTGCAAGATATTCTAATACAAATAAATATTTCGGGCGAGGCGACAAAATTCGGAATATCGCCAACATATCTTGAAACCATGATAGAAAACATTCAAAGCCTTCAAAATATAAGGGTTTGCGGGCTTATGACAATTGCGCCTTTAGGCGCCACCGAAACCCAGGCTCGAAATTTGTTTGAAAATTGTAATAAATTACTTATTGACATTAGAAGCAAAAAATACCATAATATATGTATGGAAATATTGTCTATGGGAATGAGCAATGATTACCGGTTGGCAATTGAATGTGGCTCAAACCTTGTTCGCATAGGCACAGGCATATTTGGAAAAAGAAACTATTAAT
>JAQVDK010000048.1 GCA_028697835.1 Eubacteriales bacterium
TTAAGTTCTTTTTAAAAAGGAAAAGAAATCTTGCCATTGCAGCAAATTAATGTTATAATAAACACCGTGATTATATTGCCATAGGGGTTGGCTTGTAAATTTTCAGAATGAGGAGAGGAAATTTATGAACACAAGCACTTTACAAATACTGATTGCAATGGCGAGCTACATGGCTGTTGTTGTCGGTATAGGAATTGCTTTTGCCAGGAGGGCAAACGAAAACTCGGCGGAATATTTCCTTGGAGGGCGAAGTCTTGGACCATGGGTTACGGCAATGAGCGCTGAAGCGTCGGATATGTCCGGCTGGCTTCTTATGGGGCTTCCCGGCGTTGCATATTGGAGCGGTCTTGCAGACGCTGCTTGGACGGCTATCGGTCTTGCTGTTGGTACATATCTCAATTGGCTTATTGTTTCCAAAAGATTGCGCAGGTACAGCGTAAAGGCTGGCGATTCCATTACCTTGCCCGAATTTTTCTCTAATCGGTTTAAAGAAGATAAAAAGGTAATTATGGTTTTGGCGGCACTTTTTATTTTGGTGTTTTTTACTGTTTATGCTGCAAGCTGTTTTGTAACTTGCGGAAAACTGTTCTCCACCCTGTTTGATGCGCCCTATATATCCATGATGATTTTGGGTGCGATATTTGTGTTGGTATATACCATTTTAGGCGGATTTTTAGCGGAAAGTGCATCAGACTTTATGCAGGCTATTGTAATGATTATTGCGCTTACTGTAGCTGTTATTTTGGGCACCATAGCTGCAGGCGGTTTGGGTGCGGTGATTGAAAACGCTAAAAGTATTCCGGGCTTTTTCCAATTTTTCGGTATAGCAAACCCTTCGATTGATGCAAACGGAGTGCAGATTGTTGAAAATTCCGCTCCGGTGTTTGGTGAGGCTTCCAAATACGGTTTTATTACCATAATTTCCACTCTTGCATGGGGACTTGGCTATTTTGGAATGCCGCAGGTTCTACTTCGATTTATGGCAATTCGCTCGGAAAGTGAGCTTACATATTCTCGCAGAATTGCTACCGTTTGGGTAATTATTTCCCTAACGGTTGCAGTATTTATCGGAATTGTGGGAAGGGCGTTGTATCCTGCCGACCTTCAAACAACTTCGGAGGCGGAAAATATTTTCATTATAATATCCACCAATTTGCTGCCGCCTCTTTTGGCAGGCCTTGTAATGGCGGGTATTTTAGCGGCTACAATAAGCTCGTCGGATTCTTATTTGCTTATTGCAACCTCGGCTTTGGTTAAAAATATCTATCAGGGTATATACAAAAAAGATGCAAAAGAGAAAGAAATAATGTGGGTATCTCGACTTATGCTCCTTGCAATCACCATAGTTGCCATATTTATTGCAATGGACGAGGACAGCGTTATATTTACCATTGTTTCCTTTGCTTGGGCTGGCTTTGGCGCCACCTTTGGACCTTTGATGCTGTTTAGTCTGTTTTGGAAGCGCATAAACCGCCCTGGCGCTATTGCCGGCATGGTAGGCGGCGGTGCTATGGTTTTCTTTTGGAAGATGGTTGTTCGTCCTTTAGGCGGCGCTTGGAACGTTTACGAGCTGCTTCCGGCATTTGTTTTCTCTTGCATACTCATTGTGGCAGTGTCGCTTTTAACCGCACCACCTTCTGAAGAATTGCAGGCGGAATTTGAAGAGGTAAAAGCCATCAAAGCTTAAGCTTTAATACTACAAAAGCACTTTTCCGTCAAAGCGGAGCGTGCTTTTGTTAATTTATATTACAGTTTTTTATAAAAACTCTTATTTGTAAGCGAAAGCGAGGAAGGTATAATGGGTAAAACAAAAGATGTTATTTTAAACAATGATGGAACCTGCACACTAAAATTTAAAGATGACGCCACAGGCAGGGACGGCGTTTTTGACCCCGGTGAAAATCAGGTGGCACTTAAAATTGACGGGCTTGGAAAAGCATCCATGGTTTTAAGCCAGCATTTTTTCAAAATTTTAAACGAAAATAAAATCCCCACACACTTTATTGACTGGGATTTAAATGCGGGAACAATGCTTGTAAAAGTGCTTAAAATTTTCCCGGTGGAGTTTATTTGGCGTGATGTTGCATGGGGCAGCTTTTGCCGCGCATATGGCGTTCGGCCGGGCTTTAAGCTTGGCGGGCTGGTAGAAGCTACATATAAAAGCGACGAGCTGGGTGACCCCCGCATAAGCAAGGAAACATTAGTTGCCCTTGGCATAATTACCGCAGAGCAGTTTGACAAATGTGTTGAATATGTAAAAAAAGTAGGGGAAATTTTAAAACAGGAGCTTTCAAAGTATGATTTTGAGCTTTATGATTTCAAATTGGAGTTTGGCTTGGACGAGGATAATAATATAATCCTTGGCGACGAAATATCCGGTGGAATTTGGCGTGTGTTCAAAGATGGCGAGCCTGTACACCCCATCGACTGCGCAAAAATCATTTGCCCCCAATATTATTAAACCGTAAAAATCGCTTCCAATAAGGCAAGGCGCCTTAAATTGGAAGCGGTTTTTTCTTATCTGATGGAAAGCTATACTTTGGTAAAATCAATTTGTCTTGGTTTAAGCTCGTAAGCAGTAGTGCATCCTAACACTTTTTATGCGGCGCGCATTTCATACTTAATTTATGGCATAATAAGCTATGTGAAAAAATTTCATATTTTTTTAAAAAAAGACTTGACAAAAACAATTTCTTATGTAATAATAGTAATAGTTACTAATATTGATGTAACTATTACCAATAATGATAATTAAAAATAAAGGGAGGAATTTATTATGTCACTAATTAACAAAGAAGTAAGCGATTTTAAGGTTCAAGCATTTGTAAACGGAGAGTTTAAAGAGGTTACCAAAGACGACATACTTGGAAAATGGTCGGTTTTCGTATTCTATCCCGCAGATTTTACATTTATTTGCCCGACAGAGCTTGGGGACTTAGCCGACAATTACGACAAGTTTAAGGAAGTCGGCTGCGAGGTTTATTCCGTATCCACAGACAGCCACTTTGTCCATAAGGCATGGCATGATACCTCCGATACAATTAAAAAGATTAAATTCCCAATGCTTGCCGACCCAACCGGAAAGCTTTCAAGGGATTTTGATGTTTATATTGAAGACGAAGGAATGGCTCTTCGCGGCAGCTTTGTTGTTAATCCGGAGGGTAAAATCGTTTCCTACGAGGTTAATGACAACAGCATAGGCCGTGAAGCCGAGGAGCTTTTAAGAAAGGTACAGGCGGCACAGTTTGTTGCGGAGCATGGAGATGAGGTTTGCCCTGCAAAATGGCGTCCGGGTGCCCAGACATTAAAACCAAGCCTTGACTTGGTCGGAAAGCTGTGATTTAGATGAAAGAATTGTATGACTTAATTATAATCGGCTCGGGGAGCGCTGGCATGACCGCGGGTATATACGCCGGTCGTGCCAAGCTCAAAACCCTGATTATTGAGCGTGACAAGCCGGGCGGACAGATTAAAATCACATCCGATGTGGAAAACTATCCCGGAATATTAAACATTTCCGGTGAAGAGCTTAGCCAAACTATGCGAAATCAGGCGGAAAATTTTGGTGTCGAATTTGTTCAAGCAGTTGTAGAAAGCGTCGATTTTTCCAAAGACATTAAAAAGGTTAAGACAATAGATGGCGAATACGAAGCGTTGGCGGTAATTGTTGCAACCGGCGCTGTGCCCAGAAAGTTGGGTTTTGTTGGCGAAGATGAGTTTCGCGGCAGAGGAATTGGCTATTGTGCCACCTGCGACGGTGAATTTTTTGCAGGTATGGACGTGTTTGTCATAGGCGCAGGCTTTGCGGCGGCGGAGGAAGCCATCTTCCTTACCCGTTATGCAAGGAAGGTAATTGTAATTGCCAGGGAGCCTGAATTTACTTGCTCTAAAGCCATTGCAGAAAGGGTTTTGGCGCATCCTAAAATTGAAGTTAAATTTAACACCGAAATTTTAGAGGTTGGCGGCGACAAGGTCCTAAAATATGCAAGGTTTGTAAACAACAAAACCGGCGAGCAGTGGAGATACGATGTTTCGGGCGACGATTTGACCTTTGGGGTGTTCGTGTTTGTTGGATATATACCTCAAAGCAGCGAATATGCCGACCAGCTAAGGCTGGACGAGAGGGGATACATCCCAACAGACGAGAATATGCAAACCAACATTGACGGAGTTTATGCAGCTGGGGATATAAGGCCCAAAGAGCTGCGTCAGCTTGTAACCGCCGTGGCCGATGGTGCTATTGCAGCCACATCTGCTGAAAAATATATTGCGCAAAAGAAAGCTGCTCTTGGATTATCTGACGAGAAGGAACAAGGCGGTCAAAGCTTTGAAAAATTCTTTGACGAGGAGCTGGAGCAACAGCTTATACCAATTTTGGATAGATTTGAAAAGCCTGTTAAAATACTGGCGATTTTGGACGATACTAACGAACTGAGCCATGAGGTAAAAGGCTTCTTATCGGAATTTGCCGCTTTGTCTAAAAAGGTAAGTGTAGAATTTTTGCAAAAAGGTGAAACCCCAGAAAAAGAAGCAAAAATAGGTGCGGCCATGTTCCCCACCTTTGCAATATTTAATTCCGAAGGTGAATATACAGGGGTTAAATATCAAGGAATCCCCGGCGGGCATGAAATAAATTCGTTTATTTTGGCGCTTTACAACGTAGCAGGCCCAGGACAGTCAATAAGCGGTGAAACTCTTGAAAAGATAGCCTCAATAAAGGAAAAGGTCAATATTAAAGTGGGAATATCCCTATCGTGTACGCTGTGTCCGGATGTAGTAATGCTTACTCAGCTTATGGCAATTAAAAATCCGCTGGTTGAGGCAGAAATGATTGACGTTGCAAGATATCCGGAATTTAAAAACAAATATTCAATAATGAGCGTTCCGGCAATAGTTGTTAACGATGAAAATGTCTCCTTCGGCAAGAAAAACCTTGACGAGATATTAAAGCTTATAAATGCATAAAAGCAAACCTTACTGTTCCCATAATGGAATAGTAAGGTTTGTTTTTTGAATTTTTTACTTGTATATAGCTTGTAATTGTGCTATAATTTACTATAAAGTTAATCGGAAAGGTGGATTCTTGATGAAACAGCAGCTTAACCAAATAAAAGCTGACGTGGTTTCGGCTTTGGAAAATATATCGTCAAAAGCAGAGCTTGAAAGCTTTCGAGTTGAGTTTTTAGGCAAAAAAGGAAGGCTTACGCAGGTTTTAAGAGGAATGGGCGGGCTTTCTCCCGAGGAGCGCCCGGTGGTCGGTCAGCTTGCCAATGAAGTTAGAAGCTTTATCGAAACCGAAATAGAGCGTATGGGCGAAAAGCTTGAAAAAGAGCTTTTGGAAAAAAGATTGGTTGAGGAAAGAATAGATGTTACCATACCCGGAACAAGGAAAAAGCTTGGCAAAAGGCATCCAATCACCACCGTACTGGACGAGATTAAGGATATATTCATCGGTATGGGCTTTCAAATTGCGGAAGGTCCGGAAATAGAAGGGGAGTATTATAATTTCAAGGCTTTGAACATGCCTGAAGGTCACCCTGCAAGGGATGTTCAGGACACTTTTTATATTACGGAGGATGTGGTGCTGCGCACTCAAACTTCCACTGTTCAGGCAAGGGTTATGGAATCCCAAAAGCCGCCTATAAGGATAATTGCCCCGGGACGGGTTTACAGAAGCGATGCGGTTGACGCAACCCACTCGCCCCTGTTTCACCAGATAGAAGGACTTGTGGTGGACAAAGGCGTTACAATGGCGGACCTTAAAGGCACCCTTGAGGTTTTTTGCAAAAGGCTTTATGGTGAGGATAAAAAGTTCCGTTTTCGTCCGCACTATTTCCCGTTTACAGAGCCAAGCTGCGAGCTTGACATATCCTGCCCTGCATGCAACGGAAAAGGCTGTAGGGTATGTAAAGGCGAAGGCTGGATTGAGCTTTTGGGAGCCGGCATGGTCCACCCGAAGGTTTTGGAAATGAGCGGTATTGACTCGACCATATACAGCGGCTTTGCCTTTGGAATTGGGCTTGAGCGTACTGTTATGCGTCGGTATGAAATAGATGATTTAAGGCTTTTCTTTGAAAATAACTTAAAGTTTTTAAAGCAATTTTAGGAGGTCGAAATTATGAAGCTCCCACTTAGCTGGATACAGGATTATGTTGATATAGAAGGTATAACCCCTCGAGAGTATCAAGGCGCCCTTACCATGAGCGGTACAATGGTTGAAGGCATTTTACAGCAAGGGGAAAATATACAAAATGTTGTTACAGGCAAAATATTAAAAATAGAGGCTCACCCGGATGCAGACAAGCTGGTTGTATGCCAGGTTGATGTGGGCGATGAAACAGTTCAGATAGTTACAGGCGCCAAAAACATGAAGGAAGGCGACTTTGTTCCCGTTGCAAAGGACGGGGCGATTCTTCCAGTGGGCAAAATCAAAAAAGGTAAGCTTCGAGGTGTTGAAAGCTGCGGCATGATGTGCTCTGAGGAGGAGCTTGGTCTGGCAGAAGAAGGCACATGCGACGGACTTATGATTTTGCCAAAGGATACTCCGATTGGCATGGATATTCGTGACTATTTAGGTCTTAATGAAAAAATTGCCGAATTTGAAATAACTTCAAATCGTCCCGACTGTCTAAGCGTAATCGGTCTTGCCCGTGAAACCGCCGTAACCCTTGGCAAACCTTTTAATTTTAAAAAGCCGGCTGTTACCCAAAGCGGCGGGGATGTTAATGATTATATAAGCGTTGAGGTTTTAGACAGCGAGCTTTGCCCAAGATATTGCTGCCGTGCGGTAAGGAACGTAAAAATAGGACCGTCACCTGCGTGGCTTCAAAAAAGGCTTGAGCTTTCGGGCATTCGTGCCATTAACAATATAGTGGATATTACAAACTATGTTATGCTGGAGTACGGACAGCCCATGCATGCTTTTGACCGTCGCGACATAAGCTCAAGCAAAATTGTTGTAAGACGGGCTAAAGACGGGGAGGTGCTTACCACCCTTGACGGCATTGAAAGAAAGCTTTCAAATAAAGACCTTGTTATAGCCGACGGCGAAAAGGCGATAGGTCTTGCCGGTGTTATGGGCGGCGAAAACAGCGAAATTAAAGAAGATACCACAGATGTTATCTTTGAAAGCGCAAACTTTAATGGCGTATCCATTAGAAACACCTCTAAAAAACTGGGTATAAGAACCGAGTCCTCATCAAGGTTTGAAAAGGGACTTGACCCCAATAACGCCATGGCGGCGCTTGACAGGGCGTGCGAGCTTGTAGCCCTTTTAAACGCAGGCGAGATTGTAAGCGGTGTTATTGATGTATGTGCCCAAATGAAGCCAAACCGTGAAATACCCTTTAACCCCGATAATATAAATAGAATTTTGGGAATTTCCATAGACAGGGATTTTATGGTCGAAACCCTTACGGCGTTGGAGTTTAAGGTGGAAGGCGACAGAGTTGTTGTGCCTTCTTTTAGAGGGGACGTTGAAGGTGAAGCAGACCTTGCGGAGGAAGTTGCAAGGATGTATGGCTATAATAATATTCCCTCCACCCTTTTAAAAGGCGAGACCACCATGGGCGGCAAAAACAAAAAGCAGATGGCTGAAGATTTGGTAAAGGATACCCTTGTCTCTTTAGGACTGTATGAAATTATGACATACTCTTTTGTAAGCCCTAAAATTTACGAAAAATTAAACATTCCAAAGCCTGATTATATAGAAATTTCCAATCCCTTAGGGGAGGAGCACAGCATAATGAGGACAACGGCTGTGGCATCTGCCCTTGAGGCTTTGGCGACAAATTACAATCAAAGAAATGATGAAGCATTCCTTTTCGAGCTTGCTACCACCTATCATAAAGGCGGCGAGGACGCCCTTGCCATAGAAAAGCAGGAAGTTGTTATTGCCATGTATGGCGATGTGGATTTTTACGGTATCAAAGGCGTTGTGGAACAGCTTTTGGAGGCTTTTGGAATTACCTATTACGATATTGTGCCGGAAACCGAAAATCCCATTTTCCACCCCGGTCAAACAGCGGTAATGAAGCTAAAAAACAAGCCTGCCGTAACCGTTGGGCGTGTTCACCCGCTGGTGCAAAAGAACTTTGGCATAGTACCTGACGCTTATGTGGCTGTTTTGGATTTTGATATTCTTTTGGAATGTCAAAGAACCGATAAGAAATATAAACAACTGCCAAAATACCCTGCTATAACACGTGATATAGCAATGGTGGTTTCGGATGAGATTAACGTTAGACAAATTGAAGATGTTTTCCGAAAGACAAGAAGCAACATTTTGGAAAGCTATGAACTTTTTGACGTGTATAAGGGCAAGCAAGTCGGCGAAGGGTTAAAGAGCGTTGCATATTCCCTATCCTTTAGAGCGGCGGATAAAACCCTTACCGATGATGAAGTGAACACAGTAATGGAGAACATTATATCCGAGCTTGAGAAAAAATTAAATGCGAAACTGCGTCTTTAATAAACGCTCTGTTTAGGAGTTGATAAATATGGACGAAACAAGAAAAATTCCCAGGCTTGATAACTTTGACAACGAGGCGAAAAACATAATTAACACTGTTTATCAGGCGCTTGTGGAAAAGGGGTACAACCCCATAAGCCAATTGGTTGGGTATATCCTCTCGGGTGACCCAACTTACATTACAAGCCATAACGGAGCGCGCTCCCTCATTCGCAAAATCGAAAGGGACGAGCTTTTAGAAGAGCTTGTAAGGGCTTATTTGACAAATGAAAAATAAATGCATTTCCTTTGGCGCAGGTGATTTTACCTATGGAAGGTGTCACCTGTCCTTGTTTTGCCTTGGGATGTGACAAAGAAGGTGAAATGTTGAACAAAGCGGTAAAAACGGTAAGCTTTATTGCCATTGCAACTTTGGCTTCAAAGATTTTGGGCATGCTGCGGGACGTTGTTTTGGCACAAAGCTACGGAGCCGGCTTTCAATTGGACGCATATATGGTCGCCAGCCGAATACCACTGCTTTTTTTTGATTTTACTTTGGGTGCGGCTATAACCTCCACCTTTATACCCGTATATAACAGATATTTGCAAAAGGGGGAGGAGGAAGGGGCCTGTGCCTTTAGCAGCAGCTTTATAAATTTTGTTTTATTTATATCCGCATTGTTTTGCCTTATGGGCATATTATTTGCGCCAATACTTACAAATATAATGGCGCCCGGATATGCTCCCGAGACAAAGGCGCTTACCACAAGGCTTTTGATTATCATGCTTCCCACCATTATATTCACCGCTTTGGCATATTCCTTTGTGGGGGTGCTGCAGTCAAAGGGCGAGTTTAACATACCCGCCATAATAAGCCTTGTGTCAAACGGTACCATAATCATATACCTTTTGTTTTTAAACAAGTATTTTGGAATATATGGACTTGCGTTTGCAATGCTTTTGGGCTGGGGACTTCAAGTGGTGGTGCAAATACCTTCGCTAATTAAGCTAAGGTTTCGCTTACGCCCCACTTTAAACCTTAAAGACCCGGGGCTTAGGGATGTTTTTGTTTTGGCTGTTCCTATACTTGTAAGCTCTTGGTTTCAGCCTATAAGCGTGCTGATAAATACAATATTCGGCTCTTTCATGCAGGAGGGAACTGTAACCTCGCTGGAGCTTGCCAATCGCCTTTACATAATTGTTGTGGGCGTGTTTGCATATGCCATAACAAATTATGCCTTTCCTTCTTTATCCAAGCTAAGCGGGGGCGGCGACGGGGAAGGCTTTTTGGACGTTATGAAGAAATCCTTGCAGGGTATGATGTTTATTATTATACCAATAATGATAGGCATGATACTTTTGCCAAAAGAAATTGTAACCTTGGTTTACAGCAGAGGGGAGTTTGACGAAAAATCCGTTTCTCTTACCTCGTCCGCACTTTTGTTTTATAGCTTGGGAATGTTGCCATACGGGGTAAACGAGATATTAAACAAGTGCTTTTATGCCATGGAGGATGGGAAAACCCCCATGACATCGTCCCTTGTTGGGGTTGGCGTGTCAATTGTATTTGCGCCGCTTTTTACTTATGCCCTAAGGCTTGGGATAAGCGGATTGGCTCTTAGCGTTTCTCTTTCCACATTAGCCGTTTCGGTAATATTGGTAAGCAGAATGCGGAAAAAAGCTTCTGGCCTTATGGATAAAGATATGCTTGTTTTTACGGGCAAAGTTGTTTTGGCGGCTTTAATAATGGGCGCAGGTGTGCTTGTCGCAAAAGCGTTGACGTCCCAAAGCCACATTCTAATCCGCGTAGGAGCACCCACCGCCCTGGGAGCTGTGCTTTATTTTACTGCCATGTACTTATTTTTGGGAAGGAAATTAATAAGCGTGGTAAGAGGCAAATAACACCTTTTTAAGAAGGGAATGATAAGGATTTATGACAAAGGTTATTCGCAGCAGCAAGATTTTTGCACTTGGTCTTTGGATAAAAAAGAAATGGCGAAAAAGCCTTATTGGCTGTATGGTAACGCAAAAAACCAATGACATAAAAATAAAAAGCAGTGGGACATACAGGCTGTTTATATACTTTTTGGGCTTGCTCTCGTCGGGGTTTGAAAGTGCGGGGAAGGTGCTTGGAAGCTTGATTGAAAACAGCACTATTGTTTCCTTTTTTCACCGTCTTTTGATATGGACCGGACAGGCTTTCAAAAACTCGCTTTTGTGCCAGCTTTTAGAGAAAGTTTTAGATTTTGAATTTAATTTTACGGGGCTTAAGGTCCATCAGTTTTTGGTATTTTTAGTGGTCTTTTTGGCACCCATTGTTCCTACAATGGTAAATGCCGCGCTAATTGTTTTGGCTATTGGTTTTTACCTTATAAGCTGCATAAGGGAAGGGTATCTTTCTGTGCGGCTTGAGGCGGTGGGGTTTCTTGTTTTATCACTTGTTTTAATTTTTGGCTTTTATGCCGTAACCTCCCTTGCGCCGCAAAGCAGCATAAAAATTTGGCTTATATATTCGTTTTTTATGTTGTCTTTCTTTTTAGTGCTAAATACGGTAAATTCAATGGACAGGCTTTATAAAATGGCGGCTATATTTGTATCGTCGGGGCTTTTGGTTTCCCTATACGGCATACTCCAAAGGTTTTTTGGCTCCAACGAAGGGCATGCATGGATTGACGACGATATGTTTTCCCAAACACTAAGGGTGTATTCCACTTTGGAAAACCCAAATGTTTTGGGTGAATATCTGCTTCTTGCAATACCTATTTGTGCGGCTGTTTTTTGGACAAGAAAGGCACTTTTACCAAAGCTTTTTTATGGGGGCACCCTTGGTGCAATGCTTATTTGCATGATACTTACCATGAGCCGCGGCTGCTGGCTTGGTCTTATACTTGTGGCGGCTGTGTTTGCGGCATTTACGGATTGGCGCTTGGTGCTGGCAGGGCTGGTTTTGGTATTCCTTATGCCTTTTGTCGTGCCGCAGAGCATAATTGCGCGTTTTTCGAGCATTGGAAACATAAGCGACACCTCGACCTCTTACCGCTTGTATATTTGGCTTGGCACAATCAATATGTTAAAGCATTTTGGATTATATGGAATTGGGCTTGGCGGCGAGGCGTTCAACAAAATTTATCCGTTTTATGCATATAGTGCGGCACACGCACTCCATTCCCACAGCATTTATCTGCAGCTTCTTAGCGAAACGGGGATTGTAGGTCTTGGAACCGTTATAATTACTGTAATTTTTGCGTTTAAAAAGATGCTGCTTACAAGAATCCAATACAAAAAAGCCTTTCCCGGCATTTTTGCAATATCAATTTTAGCCGGTATTTTAGGCTTTATGCTCCAAGGCTTCTTTGACTATACTTGGTACAATTACCGGGTGTTTCTAATATTCTGGATGGTTATGGCGATGGGAATTGCTCCAAGGAGAGTGAAACATGATAAAACTACTTCACGTAATAACTGATACCAATATAGGCGGCGCCGGGAAATATCTTTTGACTTATTTGAAAAACTGTGACAGGAGGACCTTTGATATTTCGGTGGTTGTTCCGTGCGAAAGCAGGCTTATCCCTAAAATTGAAAGCCTTGGCTTTAAGGTAATCCAGGCACAGGGCATTGCGGATAAGTCAGCAAGCCTAAAGGGCATAGTGTCACTATATAAAATTTTAAAAAGTGAAAAGCCCCAAATATTGCATACCCATGCATCCTTGTCCGCAAGGATTGCTGCAAGGCTGGCAGGCGGAGCAAAGATTATCTACACCCGCCATACGGTTTTTCCGCAAAAGCCTTTTCTTACTAAAGGCATAGGCAAGTGGCTTAATTCCAAAGCGGCGGCAGCTCTTTCGGATAAAGTTATTGCAGTTTGTAAAGCTGCAAAGAAAGACCTGACAGACACCGGAGTGCCCAAAGAAAGTATAACGGTTATATACAATGGTGTTGACCCGCAAAAGATAATTTCCGAGGAGGAAAAAGCCTCTGTAAGAGAAAAATTCGGTATAAGCCAAGATGAAAAAATCGTGGCGGCAGTAGCAAGGATTGAGCCGCTAAAGGGGCATGAGTATATTATCGAAGCGGCCGAAGAAGTCAAAAAACAAGGCATTAGGGCAAGGTTTGTTATAGCCGGCAGTGGCTCTTTGGAAAAAAGAATGCGAGATTTGGTCAAAGAAAAAAATCTTGACGATACGGTTTTGTTTACCGGCTTTTTGGACGATGTAAGCGGCCTTGAAAACATCATGGACGTGCAGGTTAACTCATCTTACGACTCCGAGGCGGCAAGTCTTTCACTTCTTGAGGGGATGAGCCTTGGCAAGCCTGCTGTTGTAAGCAGCTCCGGCGGCAATGGAGAGCTTATACAAGACGGTGTAAACGGCTTTGTGGTGCCGCAAAGGGACCCGAAGGCAATGGCACAGGCAATTGTGCGGCTTTTTACAGATGATGAGATTTACAACGATTTTTCCAAAAATGCTAAAAATATTTTTGAGAATAATTTTACGTCAAAGATTATGACGGAAAACATGGAGAAATTTTATAAAACCTTATAAGGAAGGGAATGAAAGCTATGGCACAGCGAAAACCTAATGTTTTGGACGCAATCATAATATTACTGGTTTTGGGAATTGTGGCAATAAGTATGGTTTTGTTCATGGGAAAAGAAGAAAAAGAGGTAAACCTGACCACTATTGAGTTCGATATTTTGGCAACCGACCTTTATCCCGAGCATGCAGACAGCATGAAAGACAGGATTGGTACGCCGATTACCTTTGGAAAATCCAACAAAGACATGGGCATCTTAAAGGATGTTAAAATATTCCCTTACGAAATGCTTGGAATGGATACTATAAGCGGAATTCACAAGTGGGAATACCACCCGTTGAAAAAAGAAGTAATACTTACGGTTGAGGCACAGGTTGTTGAAACGCAGGATGCGTTTTTATCAGGGGACGAGCAAATCGCCGTTGGAGTGAATATGCCGTTTCTTGGCAAAGGCTTTGGATTTGCAAACGCATATGTTCTTGGCATTAGGGAGGTGTCTGAATGATTGACTCTAAGGGAAAGCTTTTTGGCAAGGTAAGCATTGTTGATTTGATTGTAGTTTTTGCCGTTGTTGTTATGGCAATAGGGGTTTATGTCAGGTTTTTTGGCGGCCCTGCAAAGACGGTTGTTGAGGACACAATCTTTTATTACACCTTTAAGGTTCAAGGCATTAGAGGTACAAGCCTTGAGGCTATGAAGAAAAACATAGGCGGAAACTTTATTCTGGACGAAAAGGTTACGGGTGAGATGGGCAAGCTTATAAAGGTTGAAGAAGGCCCGTCTTACAGCGAAATCAAAAAAACAAACGGAGAAATTGTTTATGTCCAGGTACCGGACAGGTATGACGTTGTCATGACCTTTGAAATGAAGGGAAAAGTCAACGAAAGGGGTTATTTCTCCCCACAGCTTGAGGATATAAGCGCAGGCATAAATTATAATATTATAGGCAAATACATTTCAGTCTACGGAACAGTGCTTTCTGTTTGGGAGCAGTAGCTAAAATCCCCACCCGCTTTTAGCGGGCGGGGATTT
>JAQVDK010000049.1 GCA_028697835.1 Eubacteriales bacterium
TTTTTCTGTAAACATCACCAGACAAATCCATACATTTTTATTTAGAAAAAAAGGGGGGCAAGAAAATAAGGAGAGAAAATCAAAGGGTTTTTGTTTGTAAGTTTCTAACTTTAAAGACTATACTTGCCCCCAAAACCTAATATACAAAAATTAAAAATATTCTTTAACCAAAAGAGCCCTTACATAGCCTTTTTCAGTAGAGGTGGATTCTATGTAAAACCCTCTGTTGTAATAAAAGCTGATTAAAGAACTTATCTTGGAAGCTGTATGCAAAAACAGCTTTTGCACTCCCATTGCATACATGTCCTCGTCAACGCTTTGCATCAGGGCTTTGCCTACCCCGGCGTTTTGCTGGCTGACAGATACTCCAAAGCGGCTAAGGTATGCAGTCTTGCTTTCTTCATCAACTGCAACCCTAACACTTCCCACAATCTGTCCCTCCGTTATGGCTATATAGACTAATTTGTTTTCAATATCGCTTTTAACCTGCTCATAGGTTTCCGTCAAGGCATCAACACAGGGAAGCCCCGCAAGCTGGGCATATTTTTCAAACGCCTCTCGGGTTACCTTCATTATTCCTTCAATATCGTAAATTGTTGCCTTTTTTACCAAAACAGCGGTTTTTACCATCCTGAATCCTCCTAACTTTGCATAAGCGTGACTAAAACTGCTTTTTGCGCATGAAGCCGGTTTTCCGCCTCGTCAAAGACTACTGAAAAAGGCGAATCTATTATATCCTCGGTCATCTCATACCCTCTGTATGCCGGCAGGCAGTGGAGGAAAACAGCGTCCGCCTTTGCATGGTCAAAAAGGGCTTTGTTAACCTGATATGGCATAAACACCTTTATCTTCTCTTCCTTTTTATCCTCCTGACCCATGCTTACCCAAGTGTCGGTATATACAGCGTCGGCATTTGAGATAGCTTCAATGGGGTCGTTGGTTTGCAAAATTTCGCCGCCTGTCTTTTTCGCCGTATATTCTGCCTTTTCCATAATTTCACCATTGCACTCATAGCCTTTGGGCGTTGCAACGGCAAACTTCATGCCCGCCTTTGCGCAAGCCTGTGCCAAGGAATGGGCAACATTGTTCCCATCGCCTATATAGGCAAGCTTTAAGCCCCCAAGAGCGCCCTTATGCTCGTAAATGGTAAACAAATCCGCCAGCGCCTGGCATGGGTGATGGTCGTCGGTAAGCCCGTTGATGACGGGAATTGTACCGTATTTTGCAAGGTCCTCCACGTCCTTTTGGGCAAAGGTTCTTATCATTATTCCATCAAGAAAGCGCGAAAGCACCTTTGCGGTATCGCTTACGGTCTCTCCCCTGCCAAGCTGAATGTCGTTTGTATTTAAAAACAGTGGATACCCGCCCAGCTGATACATCCCCACTTCAAAGGAAACACGGGTGCGTGTGGACGACTTTGCAAAAATCATGCCAAGGGTTTTTCCTTTTAAAAGATGGTGGGGTTTTCCAGCCTTTGTTTCTTTTTTAAGCTTTTGCGTAAGGGATAAAAGCTTTTCAAATTCTTCGACCGTAAGGTCGTCTATTGTAAGTAAATGTTTCATGCTAAAATCTCCTCCAACGCCTTAATAAATAAGTTTATTTCATCTTTGGTTATGTTAAGGGGCGGCAAAAGCCTTATGGTATCGTCCCCCACAGTTCCGCATAAAAAGCCTTTTTCAAACAAGCGTTTGTTAACTTCCTTTGCATCTACCCCAAGGGCTATGCCAACCATAAGCCCCCTGCCCCTTATTTGCCTTATTTTATCCGTTTTTATATCATTTATTTTATCCACAAAATACTGACCCATTACCTTGCTGTTTTCCACCAGTTCATCTTTTTCCAAAACCTCCAGCACAGCAAGGGCTGCCCTGCATGCAAAGGGATTTCCTCCAAAAGTGCTCCCGTGGTCCCCAGGCTCGAAAACGCTGCAAAAATCCTTTGCACAAATGGCGCCAATGGGAATCCCGCCGCCCAAAGCCTTTGCCAAAGTGAATATATCCGGCTCTATGCAAAAATGCTCGTATGCAAACATTGTGCCTGTTCTTCCCATGCCTGTTTGAACTTCATCAAAAATCAGCAATATGCCTTTTTTATCGCAAATTTCCCTTGCGGCTTTAAGGTATGCATGAGTCAGCGGGTGTACGCCGCTTTCGCCCTGAATAACCTCCAACATAATTGCACAGGTATTTTCACTCACCGCATTTTCCAAAGCCTCTATATCGTTTGGCGGAACATGGACAAAGGAAGGTGTAAGCGGTCTGTATGGCTTTTGATATTTTTCCTGCCCTGTGGCGGCAAGGGTGGCAAGTGTCCTTCCATGGAAGGAATTTATGGCCGTAATCACTTCGTTTTTATGTCCCTGACCTTTTTTATAAAAATACATCCTTGCAAGCTTAAGCGCCCCTTCGTTTGCCTCGGCACCGCTGTTGGCAAAAAACACCTTGTCCGCGCAGGACATTTTCACCAGCTTTTCCGCCAAAAGCGCTTGATTCTCTACATAATAAAGGTTTGATGTGTGCAAAACCTTGTCTATTTGGTCATGAAGCGCCCGGCGCACAACGGGGTTGCTATGCCCCAAGGCATTTACAGCAATCCCCCCCATAAAATCTGCATATTTTCTTCCGTCTTTAGTATATAAATACAACCCATCGCCTCTTGCAAAGCTTATAGGAGTTCTCTTTCCAAAGGTGTTCATATAGTATTTTTCGTCTAAAGCTATAACATCGTTTAAATTCATCTTTAATCACCTCGGTTATTATTATACACCAGTTTGCATAAATATGCAATAGTTTTATGCAACTTTTTACAAAAATATTTTTGAAACACAAAAAAATGAATATTTTGGGCAAGTTGTAGGGAAAACTAAATTATGCCGATGCAAAAGTGTTATATTTTTACACTTTTGCCATTGACAAAAATATAACAATTATGTAAAATATGTATCAAAGGAGATGTTACATATGAGGCTTGATTTAATGCACCCCGCCGACCAGTTGGTCACCATTATGCGAAGGATTTACGGTTATGGCATGACCACCACATCCGGCGGCAACCTTTCAATTTTGGACGACAACGGCGATATTTGGATAACGCCCGCAGGAGTTGACAAAGGCTCCCTAACCCAAGACGATATGGTAAGGGTTACTGCCAAGGGCGAAGTTATCGGCAGGCACAGGCCGTCAAGCGAATGGCCCTTTCATAGCATTTTATATAAAAGGCGCCCCGACATCAAAGCAGTTCTCCATGCCCATCCGCCGGCACTTTTGGGCTTTAGCATAGTGCGCAAAATCCCAAACACTTTGCTGATTCCAAACATGGAAAAAATCTGTGGCGAAATTAAAATTGCAACATACGAAGTGCCCGGAAGCGACGAACTTAGCGAAAATATTGCCCGGGTTTTCGACACCGGCGTCAATACGGTTATGCTTGAAAACCACGGCGTTGTGGTTGGGCATACGGATTTGTTTGCCGCTTTTCGCGCCTTTGAAACCTTGGACTTTTGCGCAAGGCTTGAAATTAACGCACTGCGAATTGGCACACCAAGGTCTCTTTCGGAAAAGAATATAGAAATTTCCCACACCAAAAACAATGTGGAGCTGGACGATTTTATTCCCAAAAAACACTCCAGTGAGGAAAGGCTTGCAAGGGTAAAAATGTGCCAGCTTATTTCCCGTTCATATGACCAAAGGCTTTTCACAAGCACACAAGGGACATTTTCGGAAAGGCTTTCCGACGGAAGCTTTATAATCACACCTTATGGTATGGACAGAAAATATATTCGCCCCGAGGATATCGTGCGCATTGACGGAAACAAAAAGGAGTTTGGCAAAAACCCCAGCCGCTCCGCGCTGCTTCATCAGGAAATATACAAAAACAACCCCGATATTAATTCGGTTATCGTGGCGCATCCTCCAAACATTATGGCGTTTGCCGTTTGTGATGCGGTTTTTGATTCAAGGATTATTCCCGAAAGCTATATTATGCTAAGGGATGTTCCAAAGCTGCCCTTTGGCTCAAGCTTTATGCAGCCAAAGCTGACTGCAAAGGAAATCAGCACTAAAACACCCGTTGTTTTAATCGAAAACGATTGTGTTATTGTTGCGGGAACATCGCTTATAAACGCTTTCGATAGGCTGGAGGTTGCAGAATATAGCGCTAAGGCGATTATAGCCGCAAGCGAGCTTGGAGATATATATAAAATAGACGACCGTGAAATAAGCAGAATAAACATTGCTTTTAATTTGGACTAAGTTAAAAAAACCGTTAAAGGCACAGCCCAAAAGCCTTTTATACTCTTGTTTTGTTTAAAAACACCTCCTGTTTGCCAAAAGCAAGCAGGGGGTGTTTTTTGGTGCGTGTTGTACTATAACCGATGTTTTTTGCATAAGATAATACAAAAGGTTATATAAGGAGGCTTTGGGTGTGAAGGTACACATAGAAGAGCGAACTATACAAATAGCAGAATATATCATAGATAAAAAAGCTACCGTAAGAGATGCAGCCAAGCACTTTGGAATAAGTAAAAGCACCGTACATAAGGATATAACTCAGCGGCTTGCAAAGCTAAACGCTGAACTTGCCAAACAAATACGAGCTATTTTAGATGAAAATAAATCCGAAAGGCATATAAGAGGCGGGATTGCGACAAGAAAAAAATACAAGGCGTAAGATATAAAAATACTAAAAAATCAAAGCCACCGGCAAAAAGCCGGCGGCTTTGATTTTTTTGGCTAATATTCTTATATCCTTATATCCACCACATGCCGCCTGCTTTTTCATAGATTAAAATATCCTTTAAAAATGCAACGGCTTTTTCAAGGCCTTCTGAAGGCGACATCAATGGGTCTTCATGCTCTATGCTGATTGCACCGTCATAGTTTACTATTCTAAGTGTGCTTATAATATCCTTCCAAACTTTTGCTCCATTTCCATAGCCTACTGTGCGGAATGTCCAAGACCTTGTGGGGAGCTTGTCGTATCCGTCGGTATCTAAAACGCCTTTTACAGACGTGTTTGCACTGTCGATATATGTATCCTTTGCATGGAAATGATATATTGCACCTTTAAGCGCTTTTATAGCCTCGACAGGGTCTATTCCCTGCCAGAAAAGATGGCTGGGGTCGAAGTTTGCACCTATTATGTCCCCCACTGCCTCACGCAGCCTTAAAAGAGTTGTGGGATTATACACACAAAAACCCGGGTGCATTTCAAACGCTATTTTTGTTACGCCATGTTCTTTTGCAAATTTTGCGGTTTTCTTCCAATAGGGTATTAAAACCTCGTTCCATTGATATTCTTCTATTTCTTTAAAATCATTGGGCCACGAGCAGGTTACCCAGTTAGGCTTTTGAGCGGTTTCGCTATCACCAGGACAGCCGGAGAAAGTTATTACCGTATCAATGCCCAATTTCTCCGCAAGCAAAACGGCGTCTATAAAATCATCATGAAACCCTTTGGCGATTTCCTTGTTTGGATGAACAGGATTTCCATGACAGCTAAGAGCGGATATTTCAAGGTTGTTTTCTGTAACAATCCTTTTAATCTCGTCAATCTTTTCAGGATTTTTAAGGCATTCCCCTGCGTTCACATGTGCTTTTCCGGGATAGCCCCCTACACCTATTTCAATAGTCTGAACCCCAAGGCTGTTCAAATATTTTGCCGCTTCTTCAAAGGTTCTGTCATATAAAACAGGATTCATAACACCAAGCTTCATGTAAAGTGACCTCCTTTTAGTTTTTTGATTTAAAAGTCAATTTGTTTTCCTGTCTTGGCTGATTCATATATAGCCTCAAGAATTTGGGTAACTACCAATGCTTCCTCAGGCTTTACAACGGGCTCGGTATCATTTAAAACAGCATCAATCCATTGACGTGCTTCCGCATCCCCGGGTGTGACGGTTGTTCCATCATAGTAAGCCACGCCGCCGGCTTTTAAATCAGGTTTTGTAACACAAAGTGCGCCATGCTCGGCTTTATTGATTCTAAGACCGTCCTTCATGTCGGCGCCTGCCTTTGTTCCGCAAAGACTGGTCTTTGCTTCGTCAACATCCAGGGTGTTAAGCGCCCAGCTGGACTCTAATATAATTGTTGAGCCGTCCTCCATGGTAATAAACCCAAAGGCCGAATCCTCAACGGTATATTCTTTCGGGTCCCAATCTCCCCAGGCATTGCCTGTTTCCGTTTGGTCGCCAAGCTTTTTATAAACACTTCCCTTTACGCTTTTTACTTTATAATTGTCCATCATCCAAAGGGTAAGGTCAAGAGCGTGGGTTCCAATATCGATTAGCGGTCCCCCGCCTTGTTCTTCTTCGTTTAAAAATACGCCCCATGTGGGAACAGCCCTTCTTCTGATTGCATGGGCCTTTGCAAAGTAAATTTCGCCCAAATCGCCGTTTCGGCAAGCTTTATGTAGGTATTGGCTGTCTGACCTGAACCTGTTTTGGTATCCTATGGTAAGCTTTTTGCCGGTCCTCTTTGCAGTCTCGACCATTCTTAGCGCATCGGCATATGTTTTTGCCATGGGCTTTTCGCACATAACATGGCTTCCTGCCTCCATTGCGGCAATGGAAATGTCCGCATGGGATTTGTTGGGTGTGCAAACATGCACAACATCAAACTTTTCTTTTGCAAACATTTCCTTGTAGTCTGTATAAACCCTTGCGCCATCTGCGCCGAATTCTTTAGCGGCTTTTTCCGCACGCTCTCTTTGAAGGTCGCAAAAGGCAACCATTTCCACCTCTTTAATCTTAGCTAAAGCCGGCATATGCTTGCCGTTTGCAATACCTCCGCAACCTACAACTGCTACTTTTAACATTTTGCAACATCTCCTTTTTTATAATATTGTTGATTGTCTTATTATAAGCTTATGGGGTACTATAATGTTATCAATGTCACCTTCGCCTGAAAGCCTTTTTATCATCAGCTCCATTGCCGCTTTTCCCATCTGGGATGGCGATTGGGACACGGTGGTAATCTGAGGCTCCGAAATATATGAGATATCCGTATTGTCAAAGCCTGCAACGGCAATATCCTCCGGAATTTTTATTCCTTTGTCCTTTGCAGCCCTTATTGCGCCTGCAGCCATTCTGTCGGAAATTGAAAAAAGTGCGTCAGGCATACTGCCTTGTGAAAGCATATGGCTCATAGTATATAAAGCGCTTCTGTAGCCATAATCGCCGTCGGCAATCAAGCTTTTGTCCATTTCAAGCCCAGCCTCGCGCAAAGCCTGCTCATAGCCATGAAATCTTAGGTGCGACGAAGTAAAATGGTTTTTAACGCCAAGATAAGCAATCCTCCTTCTGCCAAGGCTTATAAGGTGGCTTACAGCCTCATAGGCGGCAAGGCGGTTGTCTATGGTAACATAAGGAACGTTTGCCCCCGGCGTATATTCACTGCATTGGACTATATTATACTCTTTTCCCAAAGCGTTTATATCCTTTGCAGATTTTACCGTACTCATCACAATTATCCCATCTACCTGACGGTTTTTAAGCAGGTTAAAATGCAAATTCTCAAGCCTTTCGTCATCGTTGGAAGTGCATATTAAAACCGAGTATCCCATATCACGTCCGGCTTTTTCAATGCTGCTTATTACCCTTGAGGTAAAGGTGTTGCTGATGGTGGAAACCATAACCAAAACGGTCTTCGTTCGGTTGGTGCGAAGGTTCCTGCCAAGAAAATTGGGACGATAGCCAAGCTCCTCAACCGCTTGCATAACTTTTTCAACGGTTTTAGGGCGAACAGACGGGCTGTTGTTTAAAACCCTTGAAACCGTCGCAACGGAAACTCCCGCAGCCTTTGCCACATCTTGTATGGTTATAACTCCACCTCCCAACTTAAAAATGTAATCGTTTACATTTTTAATGTTATCATACTTTTTCCAAAAATGCAATAGGTTTTTTAATTTATCTTGATTTTATTTCAACTTAAAATTATAATAGTTTTATACAAACGGAGGTGCTTGAAATGAAAAAGCTTGGAATTGGTATAATAGGCTTTGGGTTTATGGGAAAAACCCACACTTTTGCCTACAGGAACATGCCCTTTTACTATCCGAATTTTCCGGCAAAAATTAATTTAAAGGGTGTATGCTCCCAGCATATCGAAAATGCAGAAAGAGCAAAGGAAGCCTTTGACTTTGAGTACGCAACGGACAACTACATGGATATTATTGAGGACAAAGAAATAGACATTGTAAACATATGCACGCCAAACGCACAGCACAAGGAGCAAGTTATAGCCGCCCTTAGGGCAGGAAAACACATTTACTGCGACAAGCCCTTGGCAATATCATTCAAAGAGGCGCAGGAAATTTTAGCCGAAAAGGAAAAATCAAAAAGCATATGCCAAATAACCCTGCAAAACAGATTTTTCCCCGCCGTCATTCGGGCAAAACAGCTAATAGGTGAAGGAAGGCTGGGCAGAATCTTATCCTTCAGAGCCTGCTATTTGCACTCCGGTGCTATTGACCCAAACCGCCCGATTAGCTGGAGGATGGATATTTCCCAAGGCGGGGGCGGCGTTTTGTTCGACATGGGCATTCATGTTTTGGATGCTGTTTATAACTTAATCGGTGAATTTGAAAGCATATTTTGCAAAACCCAAACCATATATAAAAAGCGCCCCAACGAAAAAGGCGAAATGGTGGATATTGCGGTTGACGACGCTTCATACATGGTCCTTACAGCCAAATGCGGGGCTGTTGGAACCGTTGAAGCTTCCAAGGTAGCCAGTGGAACCAATGACGAGCTGCGGTTTGAAATTCACGGCGACAAGGGTGCGCTGCGGTTTAACCTTATGGAGCCAAATTTTCTTGAATTCTATGACAACACAAAAAGCGACATGCCCTACGGTGGCGATAAAGGCTTTACAAAAATCGAATGTGTGCAAAGATACGAAGACTCTCCCTTCCCCGGACCTAAATACGCCGTTGGCTGGACAAGGGGGCATATCCATAGCCTATACAGCTTTTTAAACTGCGTCCTATCGGGCAAAAGCGCCTCCCCTTCCTTTGAAGACGGCGCATACTTGCAATATGTTATGGAAAAAGGCTACCAGTCTGCAAAAGTGGGTAAAATGCTTATATTATAGCCGCTGCAGAAAATGGAATTTTCTTGCAAGCAAAAAGCACCTGTCCTGCATACAATGTAGTGGAGGTGCTTTTTTATGAATAACTTAAACCGCAAGGCAGACATATCAACGCGGAAAATCAGCAGAACTTTCAAATACGACAAAACACCGGTTCTAACGCTTAACATTGAATATCCGAGTATTGTCCTCCCTCACGGGTCGTCCATACAAAGCCGTATTAATATGCACTATAACAATTACGCGCGAAATTTTTACAGATATGCCCAGATGACCATGCTGCCAAATGCCATAGAGCAGTATAAGGAAGCCAAAAAAAACGGCTATCCCTTCAACCCGCACGAGGCAATGATGGTATATACCGTTACATTAAACGACAACTGCAAGCTTAGTACATTTTTTGACAAATATGAATATACGGGCGGCGCCCATGGGATTACCATACGTTCTTCAAACAGTTGGAATCTTCAGACAGGGCACCATATTAAAATGGCAGACCTTTTTGAAGGAAACAGGCAGTATAGGAAAACGGTTATAAGGGAAATTCAGGAAATGGCAGACAAAGAGTATGCTGAAAACCCCGGCATATACTTTGAAAACTACAAACAGCTTATCGAGGAGAATTTCAGCACTCAAAACTACAACCTAACCCCACACAACCTTGATGTGTATTATCAGCAGTATGAAATTGCTCCATATGCCACCGGAATTGTTGTATTTAGCATTCCCTATGAAAGCCTTGGGATAAAAAAACCGTCGTGCTTCGAAAGGTATTGACAACTTAAAATTGCTCAGGCTCGCAATGCGAGCAAAGGCACAGGCGTATTCATTTCGCCAAAGCATATTTTTATTTTAAAAAATAGCCCCCACGCTTCGGAGGGCTATTTTTCTGACTACTTCGCAAAGGAGCCGGTATAAAGCTGATAGTACCTGCCTTTTTCTTCAATAAGCTCGTTGTGGCTTCCGCGCTCTATAATCTGCCCGTTTTCTAAAACCATAATTGCATCTGCATTTTTTATGGTTGAAAGCCTGTGTGCCACCACAAAAACAGTCCTTCCATGCATAAGGCTGTCCATGCCTTTTTGAACGATGGACTCCGTACGGGTGTCTATACTTGAAGTTGCCTCATCCAAAATCATAACGGGCGGGTCTGCCACAGCGGCTCTGGCAATTGCCAAAAGCTGGCGCTGCCCACCGGAAAGGTTTCCTCCATCGCCGGTAATAACCGTATCATATCCTTTCGGAAGGCGAGTGATAAAATCATGTGCGCCGGCAAGTTTTGCCGCCGCTATTACCTCCTCGTCCGTTGCGTCAAGCCTGCCATAGCGGATATTTTCCATAACCGTACCCGTAAACAGGTGGGTGTCCTGAAGCACAATCCCCAAAGAGCGGCGAAGGTCGCTCTTTTTTATTTTCTTAATGTCAATACCGTCAAAAAGTATGGTGCCTTGGGAAATATCATAAAAACGGTTTAAAAGATTGGTTATGGTGGTCTTTCCCGCACCTGTTGCCCCTACAAAAGCAATTTTCTGCCCCGGCTTTGCATATACGGTAATGTTATCGAGCACATTTTTACCCTTGGTGTAGCCGAAATTCACATCATAAAGCCTAACATCGCCGGTAAGCTGCGTATATACGGCGCCGCCTTCCTTAGGACATTTCCATGCCCAAAGGCCTGTGTGACAATCGCATTCGACCAATTTGCCATCTTCCCACTTTGCATTAACCAAGGTAACATCTCCGTCGTCCACTTCCACATCTTCGTCCATCAGCTCGAAAATACGTGCCGCTCCCGCAAGCGCCATAATAACGGAGTTGACCTGCACGGAAATTTGTCCTATGGGCGCGCTAAAGCTTTTGGACAGTGTTAAAAACGCTGCAATGGTTCCCAGGGTAATACCGCCAACATTGCCAAGGGCCATTGCCCCGCCCAAAAGCGCAATGGCGGCGTATTGCAGGGTGCCGATGTTCATGGTAATGGGTATTAGTATATTTGTTAGGGAATGGGCTGTTGCCGCCTGAGAGCGAAGCTGCTCGTTCTTTTTCTCAAAATCCTCCAAAGCTTCTTCCTCGTGGCAAAACACCTTCACAACCTTTTGCCCGCTAATCATCTCTTCAATATATCCGTTTAGCTGTCCAATGTATTTTTGCTGCTTCATAAAGCTTACCGCGGACCTTTTGCCAATCTTTTTGGTAACATACAGCATAACAAACACAAAGAAAAACACCAATATGCTAAGCGGTATGCTTTGAACAAGCATTGCAGCGGTAACTATGATTATGGTAAACACAGATGAGAGCATCTGCGGCAGGCTGTGGGCGAAAAACTCCCTTAGAGTGTCAATGTCGTTGGTGTAACGGCTCATAATCTCTCCATGGGTGTGGGTGTCGAAAAAGCTAATCGGCAGCCTTTGCATATGGGCGAACATATCGTCCCTTATTTTCCTTTGAACACCTTGCGATACGATAATCATCATACGATTGTATAAAAACGTAGCCAAAACTCCTGCAAGATATATGGACGCCATAGTAAAAAGTGCCTTTAAAAGCCCTGTAAATTCAGGGGCATCGCTAAGCAGCAGCGGTGATATATAATCATCCACCAGCCTTCTTACAAAAAATGAGCCGGCAATGTTCGCGGTTGTGCTGATTAGGATAAATAAAAAGACAAAAACCAAAATTGCTTTGTATTTTCCCGTCATTTCCTTTAAAAGCCTTTTAATCGTGCTGCTTCTATTCATCAAAGTCGCCCCCTCCCTGGGTCTGCATTTGGTAAACTTCTTGATAAATAACGCTGCTTTGCATAAGCTCGTCATGGGTGCCAACAGCACTAACCCTTCCCCCGTCCATTACAATAATGCGGTCTGCAGACTGGACGGAAGACACACGCTGGGCTATAATAATCTTTGTAACGTTTGGAATTTCCTCTCTAAAAGCTTGTTGAATCAGGCTGTCGGTTTTCGTGTCAACAGCACTGGTGGAATCGTCCAAAATCAAAATTTTCGGTTTTTTAAGCAGCGCCCTTGCAATACAAAGCCTTTGCCGCTGTCCTCCCGACACATTTGTTCCACCCTGTTCGATATATGTGTCATAGCCCTTTGGAAAGCTTTCAATAAAATCATGCGCCTGAGCAAGCCTGCAGGCATGCTCTATCTCGCCGTCGGAAGCGTCCGGGTTTCCCCAACGTAAATTTTCCTTAATGGTTCCGGAAAACAAAACGTTATGCTGAAGAACAACGGAAACCTGGTTTCGCAGGGTTTTAATATCGTAGTTTTTTACGTTTTCCCCTCCAACGAAAACCTCCCCCTTTGTTGCATCATACAACCGGGGAATAAGCTGCACAAGGGTTGATTTCGAGCTGCCTGTGCCGCCTATAATGCCAATGGTCTCGCCGGATTTAATGTCAAGGTTGACATCTTTAAGGCAAAGCTTGTCCTTATCCCCCACATAGCTAAAGCTCACATTTTTAAAGCTGATTGAGCCATCTTTAACCTCCATTAAAGGATTTTTTGGGTTTTTAAGGTCCGGCTGCTCGTTTAAAACCTCTGCAATACGCACTGCAGACGTCCGTGAAATCATTATCATAACAAACACTATGGACATCATCATAAGGTTCATCAAAATTTGCATTACATAGGAAAACATGCTCATAAGCTCGCCTGTGGTCATAGAGCCGCCAACAATCAGCTTTGCACTAATCCATGATATTGCAATCATACTGGAATAGGTGCAAAATTGAATAAGCGGAGCATTTAAAGCAACCCTTTTTTGTGCCTTGTTAAAGTATGTATAAATCTCCTTTGATATCCTTCTAAACTTTTCATTTTCAACATCTTCACGCACAAAGGATTTTACAACCCTAATCCCGCGCAAATTCTCCTGCACAACATTGTTAAGGCGGTCATATGTCTTAAGCGCCATAACAAAAATAGGATGAACATTTAATATAATGGAAAAAAGCCCCGCACCCAAAACAGGAATGGCAGCCAAAAAGACCATTGCCACCTGTGAATTTGTGCGAAACGCGGCGGTAAGGGCAAACACAATCATTGCCACAGAGCGCACCGCCTGCCGTATTATAGACTGATACGCCATCAAAACATTGTTTATATCGGTAGTCAGCCTTGTTACAAGGCTTGGTGTTGAAAACTTGTCTAAATTAGAAAAGGAAAACCTTTGAATGTTGCTGAAAACATCATACCGAAGGTTTGCTGCAAGCCCTGTGGCGGCCCTTGCAGCATACATGCCGCTTAGTGTCCCCAGCAAAATAGTAAGCAGCGCCAAAGCTATCAAAAACGAGCCCATTCGGACAATGTAGCCCATGTTTCCCACAGCAATTCCCTTGTCGATAAGATATGACATAAAAAACGGAATTAAAACTTCCATAATTACCTCAATTATCATAAAAAAAGGCGATAAAAAAGATTCTTTTTTATATTGCCTGATTGATTTTAAAATCGTTCTTATTACCATTAGTGTCCTCCTCTATAGAACAAATATGCAAAAAAATAGCAGTACCGCCAGCACCGCTCATTTTCTATATATTTTATCATGTATAACAGATTTTATCAAGCATTTTTTTATAAACTCAAAAAAGCCGAATCTGCAGTTGTCAAACATATGTTACATCAACCTTAAAAATTATTGGCAAAATAATTTGCCTTAAATCCCATAACAACCACTTAACCGAGTCTAAGCGGGATGTCAATAGTGCTTTGCATTTACT
>JAQVDK010000113.1 GCA_028697835.1 Eubacteriales bacterium
GAATTCTTGATTTTTCCCGCCTTTTGCTATATAATGTAAGGGAAAGAAAAAAGGAGGTAACTATGCTAACAAAAAAGGAACTAAAAAGAAGGCTTGATGCCCTCATGTCCGCCCTTGGCAGCGGTTGGGACACAGCCTTTATTATAAACAGGGTAAACCAATATTATCTTACAGGGACCATGCAGGACGGTCTTTTGGTTATAAAAAAAGACGGAAAGATGAGTTTTTTTGTAAGGCGAAGCTTTGAGAGGGCAAAGGCGGAAAGCCCCCTTGAAAATATTCACCCCATGGGAAGCTATCGTGATGTGGCAGGCGCCCTGGGCGGCGAGTGCGGCACAGTTTATTTGGATATTGAAACCGTAACAGTGGGCGTTTTAAACCGGCTGAAGAAGTATTTTAAAATGGACGAGATTTTGCCCATAGATAATATTTTATTGCAGGTACGCGCTGTAAAAAGCAGCTATGAGCTTTCCATTATGCAAGAGACGGGAAGGCTGCATCATGAATTTTTAACGAAAGAAGTTCCAAAGCTTCTTTATGAGGGTATGACAGAGGCTGATTTTACCGGCGCCGCCTATCAAAAGCTGCTGTCTATGGGACACCACGGAGTTGCCCGCTTTAATATGTTCCAGGTGGAGGCGGTGTGCGGACAGGTGGGCTTTGGCACAAACTCCCTGTACCCTACGAACTTTGACGGTCCCGGAGGAATGCTTGGTGCAAGCGCCGCTGCTCCGGTTATAGGAAACAGAAACACAACCCTTAAAAAGGGGGATTTGGTTTTTGTGGACTTTGCCTTTGGAATTGACGGCTATCATACGGATAAAACCGCAATATACAGCTTTGGCGCACCGCCTGCAAAAGAAGTGCAAGCAGCCCACAAAAAGTGCATGGAAATTCAAAACTCCATTGCAAAGCAGCTAAAGCCGGGAAACATCCCAAGTGAGATATATACGAATATAATGGAATCTTTGGACGATGATTTTAAAGAAAATTTTATGGGCTTTGAAGACAGAAGAGTTTCGTTTTTAGGCCATGGAATAGGACTTCACATTGACGAGGCGCCCGTTATTGCAAAGGGATTCAAGGCGCCCCTGCAGGAAAATATGGTAATTGCCATAGAGCCTAAAAAAGGCATGGCAGGCTTTGGTCTTGTAGGTGCCGAGGACACCTATGTGGTTGAAAAAGACGGCGGAAGGTGCATTACAGGCTCGCCTTGCGATATTATAGTTGTATAACTTCCCTCAAGACCGATATAAAGCATACATGATAAAAAATAATAATTT
Organism: Eubacteriales bacterium; assembly: GCA_028697835.1. GTDB lineage: Bacteria > Bacillota > Clostridia > Monoglobales > Firm-18 > STE-11. Next base: position 1,284 of record JAQVDK010000113.1, read on the forward strand.
TTTTCACGGGGGGGTGCTTTTGGTGGATTCTTTTGAAAAGGCAAACAAGTACTACGAATACAAAATGTCCGGGGGCGGAAATTCTTCAGGTGGCGGCGGAGGCTGCCTCGGCTGCGCCACGCTTGCTTTTTTTGCGCTTGCTTTCGCCGCCATAGCAGCGTGGGCAGCTTTTTATTTAACATAGCATGATTAAAACACAAAAAACCCAAGGCAACAGAGCGGTTTCTGTTGCCTTGGGTTATATTTTGCAAATAAGCTTTTACGGTATTAAAATCTTGCACCCCGGCTTTACGTCCGCCTCGCTTGCAAGCTCGTTGGCGCTCATGATATCGCTTATGGTTGTGCGGTATTTTTTTGCAATATCCCAAAGCTTATCCCCTGCTTGCACAAAGTATATCTTAATGCAGGATTTGGATTTTTTCTCTACTTCTTCCTCGCTTTCGGCAATTTCCGAAACATATTCCAATTTGTCCGTAGCAATAACCTTCGCCTGCATGGTTACAATCATTCTAATTTGTATTTCACGCTCTAAATTTATATTAAAGCTTGTATTGTCCACGCTTATTTTTACATCGCAGAACATATCCTCCGAAACATTTTCCGCATCCATTCTTTGAGAGAAGGGCTGCTCGTGCTTGTGGGTGCAAAGGGGCTGGTTTTCGTCGCCGGAAAGGTATAAAATATACACATCAATAACACCTTCTATCATAATCTGCCCGTTTTCAACCTTGGTGTTGGACAGATAAGGCTTTGCAATTACATTATACACCTGAGCCACCTGCGGCAAATGCTCCGGCAGGACGGTCACTTCGCTTAGTGTTACGGACATTTTTTTATCAGCGGCAATCTTATCCACAAGGGTAGCATTTTTCACCGCCTCAACCTTCTTTTCCGTTCCATACAAATCCTCTATAATGTCAATGCTTACCTGCTTGCACACCTTGCCGCTTGCGTTAATTATAGCATCTACAATCAAAACCCTTACGTCCCCGTCGCCATCCTCCACAACATCTATCGAAATCTCTTTTATGCCAAGGTCAATATCAGCGCTCATTCCCTCGTCGGCGCCCTTGGCTTCAATAATTTCCGTAAAAGAAACCTCATGCTCCATAAATTGTATGGTGTCATCCTCCATATCGCCTATATACAAGGTTTTGACCAAAAGAGCGCCTTTTATAATCAGCTTATTTGAGGCAAGCTTTAAATCACTAAGCCGTACAGACGTGTCCGTTTTCAACATATGGCCAATACTGGGCTTTCCTGCCGGCACCTCAAGCTTTTCCTTTACCTCAATATCGCTGTCCACTCTGTCCACAACACAGTATGGATTTATGTTTTTAGACAGCGTTTGAACATTGTTTCCGCCCACATTTGTAATAACATCAATTTCAAGGGGCATGGAAACCCTTGCGTCAAACCCTACAAGAGTCCGCACATTTAGCTTTCTGCTATTTAAAATTTCATACTCTACATTTTCCACATCACATTCGATGTCAATGCCCATATTTTCGTTTGCGCCCTTTGCCTCTATTTGGTGCGATATGTTTTGGGTTGTGTTAATGCCCCAAACGGTGTTGTCCTCGCCTATGTAAAGAATATTAAGCCTGACTGTCGCCTCTACATCGATTCTGTTTTCTTTGCATGCTTTTGAAACAATCGCTGCATTTGCATCAACTTGCAAAACCGTTGCCACATCCGGCTTGGAATCGGGAACAATAACATCTGTTTCCTGATATGCCTGTGAAAAAGCGGTTATGGCAGCCTCGCTAACGCGTATCGGTTCGCGCTGGTATTCTATCATCATTGTAAATCCACTCCTCCAAACAACTTGTTTGTATTATATTTATGTAGC
>JAQVDK010000050.1 GCA_028697835.1 Eubacteriales bacterium
TTTTGTATGTTCGGCAAAGCTGTTTACCCAAGAGATAAACTTAGCAAGCCACCTTTTCTTTGTATTAATTTTATTTACCAATAAGGCAAACAATTCCGTTTTAATAAGTAAAAAGAAAAGAAACACTGCGGCAAAAATCAAAATTGCAAGCATTGCCGCCCGCACCGGAAAAGGTCTTAAAAAAACAACACCGTCCGCCATGGGTAAAACTACAATCAAATTCAATATAACAAGGGAAGATAAGCTCAAAGCCTTTTGTATGGTGACAAGTATGACGGACTTTTTCGTGGTATAGCCGAATTTGCGGTTAAGCTGAACAACCTTTAAAGCTTCCCCCCCTACTTTTTCGCCGGGGGTAATGGCATCTGCAATAGCACCATATGAGTTTACAACAAGCATTTTCCAAAAGAAAGTCTCCCCCCCTGCTACCTTGCTAAGCCTGTACCATTGCAAATTAAGCAGAATTTGCGTTAAAACCTGCAGGGCAATCAGCCAGGCAATTAAAGTTAGCGGAAGCGAACTTAAAGCCACAATTATACTCTTAAAATCAACTTTCCAAAGGGTGTGGGCAATAAGTGCCATTGCCGGCACAGCAGTGAGGGGCGCAAGTTTTTTAAAAAGCTGCTTCAAAAGGGAAGCCCTCCTTTACAAAAAGCGCAGTGCTGTCAATGTTTGCAAAAAGATGATGAGCCACGCAGCCTTTTGAAAAAGGATTGCAGCTTATATTGCAATAAAACCCTTTTACAACGGGCTTTGGCATACGGACAAGGATTTTAGCCCCTTCTTGCGCATCCCCGAGCAAACGCTTTAATACTTTTTCCTTGGGCGAAATTTGCATTGCAAGGTGTATTACGGAAAATCCATGGCAGTCAATATTTTCCCCTTCGCTGCAAAGCACCTTTATTTCATCTTGCAAATTAAGCCTTTTAATAAGCCCTAAGGACTTTTGCACACAAAAGCGGTTGTTGTCGATTACAGTAACGGGCGCGCCTGTAAGCTTGTGCAGCAAAATTGCAGTATATGGGCAGGGACCTCCGCCGATACAAAGAATTTTATCTTTGCTTGAGATTCCCGCAAGGTGTGCTTCTTGCCTGATGATGCTTTTATAATACAATCCCATCAAGGCATACACAAGCCTGCTACGGCCTGCAAGATATTCTATACTTTGAGTTAGAGCAGTGATAAGCATTTTATGCGGCGCCTCCTAAAAAATCCTTTGGGCGAAAAGCACGATATGGTTCATAATACCTCCGACAAATATAGCCGTTGCCGTGGTGGCAAGCGTAATTGAAATCGCAGTTTTTGCATTAAATTCCTTTGCAATAATGCCGAAAACCGACAAGCACGGAAGATAAAGTAATGAAACAACAGCCCCCACATACATTTGCAAAGGTGAAAGGCTAAGCCCTAAAAGGGGCGCAACGGACATTTCACGCCTTATAATGCCTAAAATAAGCGAAAGGGACGCTTCTTCAGGCAAGCCCAGCCAACCTGACACCATGGGTTTTAAAAGCTCTCCCAAGCCTTTTAAAAGCCCTGTTTCCGCCAAAATTGCAGCTATTAAAACTGCAACAAGCATGGGACCTTCCGCTTCAACCAAAAACTGCTTAATTCTTACCCAAAGCTTTTTAAAGTAAGCCTTGGCGTCCGGCATAAGAAGGTTTGGAACCTCTATAACAAGCGGGTCAACCTCGCCTTTTATATGTTTTCCTAAAATCGTTGCCACCGAAACAAATACGGCTGCGCCTGTTGCCACCGTTGCCAGCAAAAGCCATATAGAATATTCGGATAAAAGGGATATAAGTGCTCCGGTTTGCGAAATACAGGGAACTGCAAAGCAAACCATGGAGGTTACCATAAGCCGCTCTTTTCTCGTGGTGGCGGTGCGGGTTCCGATTATTGCGGGAACTGCACAGCCAAAGCCTAAGAATATATGAATCAGGCTTCCTCCCTGTACCCCAATTTTACGCATTAAATTATCAAACAAAACGGCTATTCTGGGAAGAACACCGCTGTCCTCCAAAAAGGCAAACTGCACTTGGAACAATATTACATATGGGGCAACCAACGCCAAAATCCACTCAAAGCTTATGCGAAAAACACCGTATTCGCCAATAAGAACATTATGTAATATGGGGGGCAGATTCATTGGAGTGATGATTTTTTCAAATATGGGGACAATACCACTATTTACAAGGGGCAAAAGTATCAATGCCCGAAGCGCCTTGCCGCCGCCTACAACCACTCCCAGGCTTAAAATTAAAATTAAAAGTGCCAGTGGGATTCCGGGCCATGGACGGATAAGTGCGTCCCCTAACCGGTCCAAAAAGTTTGGCTTTGAATTGGTGTTTGACACCGCTTTTCGCACAATTTCCTTTGCCCTGTCCCATGCGTCAAGCCCCAATGTGCCGCAGCCTTTGCAGCCATTGCAGCCGCTGCACCCAAAGTATGGGTCAAAAACCTTGTCCTCCGTCGGTTTATCGAACAAAATCTTTTCAAAAGCTTTTGAAATTTCGTCAATGCCTTGATTTTTAACAGCTACAGTTGTTATAACGGGAAAGCCCAACTCCTTCTCGAGCAGCTTGACGTTTATTTTAAATCCCTTGCGATTTGCAACGTCCATAAGGTTAAGGGCAAATATTACAGGTATTTTGTATTCCAAAACCTCCAGCGCCAGCTTTACGCTTCCTTCCAAATCTGCAGCATTTAGCACAAAAAGAATAGCCACAGGGTTGCTTTTCATAAACTGCACAGCAACTTCTTCGGCTACGGATGTTGCGCTTAGGGCATAGGTTCCGGGAACGTCGATTAAGGTGTATTCCTTATCCCTTATTTTGTATTTGCCTTCCATGTATGAAACCGTAGTTCCGGCATAGTTAGAGCTTATAACATGTATTTTTGTAAGAGCGGAGAAAAAAACGCTCTTACCCACGTTAGGAGTTCCCATAAGAAGAATTTTATTTTCTTTTGCTAAAACTTGACTGTCTTCAGTCACCGTATGACAGGACATTACTACACCTCCGTAACAACAATGTCCTTTGCAATATCCTTGCCCAAAGCAATTTTCCTTGTGGCAAGATTAATCAGCACAGGACCGCCTAATTTAAATTTTTTTATTTTACCGATAACCGTTCCGGGATATATTCCCAAGCTGCAAAGAATGCTGATGTTTGGCACTTTGCAAACCAAATATTCCTGATTTTCGGGAGCATCATACAAATCAGTTTTTACCAACGCCATACAGACAACTCCTTAATGCTATCAATTAATATTTTTTGACAAGTGTTTATCTCATCTGTTAGCTTAGGCTAACTCATGAATATTATAACCTAAATTTAGTATAAAATCAAGTGTTTTTTAAAATTATTTTTACACTACTTGGTAGGCAAGGCAACCTTTGTCCCAAAACAGGAAACCATTAAAATTTAACCTGGATTTAACATTGTGATGATTTTAGATTTTACAATAATACTTTAATATTAAGTTGGGATTAAGAAATAATATACAAAGGGTGATTTTATTTATGAAAGCGAAAAAGTTAACTAAACTTATTTTTATTGGAATGCTTATGCTGCTTACTGTTACAGGCTGTGGGAAAAGCGGATTTGATGCAAACCGAGATATAACAGTCATATCCAGGGAGGATGGCTCGGGTACAAGAGGTGCTTTTGTTGAACTATTCGGTATAGAGCAAAAAAATGAAAGTGGCACCAAAATTGACAAAACCATTGAAACGGCAGACATTACCCAAAGCACCGGCGTTATGATTACAAGTGTGTCGCAAAATACCAGTGCAATCGGATATATTTCCCTCGGTTCCATGAATGATGAAGTTAAGGCTTTAAAGATTGACAATACCGATGCAACGGTGGAAAATATTAAAAGTGGCAGCTACAAGATTGCCCGTCCGTTCAACATAGTAACAAAGGATAACTTGTCCCAGGTGGCAAAGGATTTTATTGATTTTATAATGTCGTCAGACGGGCAAAAAATTGTCGAAGACAGCGGTTATATTTCATCATCAGATAAAGAAGCCTATGCAGGCTCAAAACCATCCGGAAAAGTGGCAATTGCCGGGTCATCTTCGGTTTCTCCTGTAATGGAAAAGCTTAAAGAAGCGTATTTAGCAATAAATCCAAATGCTGTAATTGAAATAAATCAAAGTGATTCCACAACCGGTATAAACAGCGTAATAAATGATATATGCGAAATTGGAATGGCAAGCCGCGAGTTAAAAGACAGCGAAAAAGCAGCCGGACTTACCTCTACCGCCATAGCAATTGACGGCATTGCTGTTATAGTAAACAAAGAAAACATTGTAGATAACCTTACTATAGAGCAAGTACGAAAAATATATACGGGTGAATTTACAAAATGGTTGGATGTAATAGACTAATGGGGGGCGCAAATGAAAACTATAAAGTATAAAGAAGCTTTAATGCACTTTGTTTTCCTGTTATCTGCTTGTGTATCCATACTTGCAGTTGCCCTGATTTGCATATTCCTGTTTGCAAATGGAATTCCGGCAATGGCTAAAATAGGGTTTTTTAAATTTTTATCAGGATTAACATGGAAACCGTCAAATGACATTTACGGTATTTTTCCAATGATACTTGGAAGCTTGTATGTAACAGCCGGAGCGATTATCATAGGAGTGCCGATTGGAATACTTACCGCAACATTTATGGCTCGATTCTGTCCGAAAAAATTATATAGATTTCTAAAGCCCACCATTGACCTTTTGGCAGGTATTCCATCTGTTGTTTACGGTTTTTTCGGTTTGATGGTTATTGTACCTTTTGTTAGGAATACTTTTGGGGGAAGCGGCTCCGGTATGCTTTCTGCTTCAATTGTTCTTGGGATTATGATACTTCCGACTGTAATCGGAGTATGTGAGTCTGCACTTCGAGCTGTTCCCGAAAGCTACTACGAAGGCTCCCTTGCCCTTGGCGCAACCCACGAAAGAAGCGTGTTCTTTTCGGTAATGCCGGCTGCCAAATCCGGAATTTTAGCAGGCGTTATACTTGGGATTGGCCGCGCGGTGGGGGAGACCATGGCTGTTATTATGGTAGCGGGAAACCAAGCAATTATTCCAAAGGGAATACTTAAAGGCCTTAGGACACTGACTGCAAATATTGTTCTTGAAATGGGTTATGCAGCCGAACTTCACAGGGAAGCATTAATTGCAACAGCGGTTGTATTGTTTGTGTTTATACTTATTATTAACCTTTCCTTTTCCCTAATGAAAAGGAGGTCTAAGATATGAAAAGCTTAAATAATTCATCAAAAATCCAATCACTTGCCCTAAGGTGTGCGGTTTTTTTATCAGCAATATTGACTGTTGGAATTTTAGTTTCGCTTGTTGCTTATATTCTAATCAAAGGAGTGCCCAATCTTTCTTGGAGTTTGTTTAGCATAAGCTATACTTCGGAAAATGTATCCCTTTTTCCAGCGCTTTTAAACACTATCACAATGACTTTTTTATCCTTGCTTGTTGCCATGCCCCTTGGTATATTTTCGGCCATATACCTTGTGGAATATGCAAAACGCGGAAACAGGCTTGTTTCAATAATAAGGATAACATCCGAAACATTAGCGGGAATACCGTCAATCGTGTATGGATTATTTGGATTTTTACTGTTTGTTATAGCGCTGGGGTTTGGGTATTCCCTCCTTGCGGGAGCACTCACGCTGGCAATTATGGTGTTGCCCGTTATTATGAGGACAACGGAAGAAGCGCTGATAAGTGTTCCGGATTCGCTGCGTGAAGGAAGCTTTGGTCTTGGAGCAGGAAAGCTTCGAACTATATTTAAAGTGGTTTTGCCCTCCGCCGCGCCCGGCATTCTTGCGGGAGCTATATTGTCCATAGGGCGGATTGTGGGAGAAACCGCCGCACTTATATATACAGCCGGAACGGTAGCGCAGATACCGGAAAGTCTTTTAGGCTCAGGCAGAACACTGTCCGTTCATTTATACGCATTATGGACAGAAGGCTTAAACACCAAGCAATCCTATGCTACTGCGGTGGTACTTCTTGTTATTGTAATTGGGCTAAATGCCCTTTTGGCATTTGTTGCAAAAAGATTAGGGAAAGGAAAAATATGATGAATAAATTTAAGATACAGAATTTAAATTTATATTACGAAAACTTTCAGGCACTAAAAAACATTAACATGAACATACCTGCAAATGAAATTACCGCATTTATCGGACCGTCGGGCTGCGGCAAATCCACATTGCTAAAAACACTTAACCGAATGAATGACCTTGTTGAAGGATGCAGGATTGAAGGCAATGTTTTTCTCGATGAAATAAATATATTTGGCAATATTGATGTTAACCTGCTTCGCAAACGTGTGGGAATGGTATTTCAAAAACCAAATCCGTTTCCGATGAGTGTATATGACAATATAGCGTACGGACCAAGAACACACGGCATTAAGTCAAAAGCAAAGCTTGATGAAATTGTTGAGCGGACCCTTGTTTCCGCCGCAATATGGGACGAGCTAAAAGACAGGCTAAACAAAAGCGCCCTTAGCCTCTCCGGAGGACAGCAGCAAAGGCTTTGTATAGCAAGGGCTTTGGCTGTAGAGCCGGAGGTTCTTTTGATGGATGAGCCAACAAGTGCGCTGGACCCCATATCCACAACCAAAATAGAAGAGCTTGCATTTGAACTAAAAAAGAAATATACTATTATTATAGTTACGCATAATATGCAGCAGGCCACTCGAATTTCGGATAACACGGCGTTTTTCCTGCTTGGGGAAATTATTGAGATGAACAAAACAGAAAAATTGTTTGCAAATCCGCTGGATAAGCGGACAGAGGATTATATTACAGGGAGGTTCGGCTAATGAGAAATAGGTTTGATGCTCAGCTTGAAATGTTAAATAACAGCCTGATTGCCATGGGCGCACTATGCGAAAATGCAATTGCAAGTGCTGTTAAGGCTTTGATGAATAATGATATGACTCTTGTAAGCGCTGTTATAGCCGCTGAAGCAGAAATAGACCAAAAAGAGAAGGATATTGAAAGCCTTTGTTTGAAGCTGCTTTTGCAGCAGCAGCCTGTGGCAAGGGATTTGCGTCTTATCTCTGCAGCTTTAAAAATGATTACGGATATGGAGCGTATTGGCGACCAGGCAGCCGATATCTCCGAAATAGTTTCATATATAGACCTTTCGGGAAGCATAAATAAAATTCATATTTCCGATATGGCACAGGCTGCAATAAAAATGGTTACTGATAGCATAGACGCATTTGTCAAGCGTGATTTAAAGCTTGCGGAGCAGGTCATCAAACACGATGACGTGGTGGACGATTTGTTTTCCAAAATCAAATCGGATGTGGTTTCCCTGATAACTAACAACCCTAAAGACGGCGAACAATTTGTCGATTTGATTATGATTGCAAAATATCTTGAAAGAATTGGAGACCATGCAACAAATATAGCGGAGTGGGTAGTCTTTTCAATAACGGGCGAGCATAAGGAGGCATAAGCCATGATATATTATGTTGAGGATGACAGAGCCATCCGTGAGCTTGTTGTATATACCCTAACAAACAGCGGATACGCGGCGGAAGGCTTTGAAAACGGGAAAAGCTTTTACAAAGCCCTGCAAAAAACAAAACCTCAGCTTGTTTTACTTGATATTATGCTCCCCGGCATTGATGGTATTGAAATATTAAAACGTTTGCGCACAGATGTTTCAACCAAAAACATACCTGTTATTATGGTAACGGCAAAGGGCTCGGAATATGACAAGGTGTTGGGCCTTGATATTGGTGCTGATGATTATATATCAAAGCCTTTTGGCATGATGGAACTTGTTTCAAGAATCAGGGCAGTGCTTCGCCGAGTGGAAAAAACAGATGATGTGGAAGAATATTGTTATGGTGCGGTAAAGCTAAATACAAGAACCCACAGCGTCACCGTAGGTGGGGCGGTTGTGGATTTAACATTGAAGGAATTTGAATTGTTGAAAATATTTCTGAAAAACATTGGAGCAGTGCTTACTCGAGATATGCTGCTTGAAAAAATATGGGGATATGATTTTGACGGTGAAACAAGAACGGTTGATGTGCATGTTCGAACTTTAAGGCAAAAACTTGGCAACTGTGGTGATGTTATTGAAACCGTACGAGGGGTTGGCTATAGAATCGGGGGACCAAAATAATGAGAAAGAGGATTTTTCAAAGCATTTGCCTTGCCTGTTTTATCACCCTTGTTTTGTCCACAGTATGTATAACCGGCGTGATTTATAATGATTTAGCCAAGGAATTAAAAAAAGAAGTAGAAAACCAAGCAATGTATATAAGTAAAGCCATAGAATCAGCCGATGATGCAAGAGAATATATATTGGCTATCGGAAAAGAAAGCAAAAACCGTATAACATTAATATCTTCCGATGGAACGGTTATATACGACAATTATGTCCCGGCGGAAAAATTGGAAAACCATTTGAGCAGACCGGAAATACAAGCTGCTATTTTCTATGGAGAAGGAGAGCTAACACGCTTGTCCGAGACATTGGGTGAAAAAACATATTATTATGCCGTGCATCTTAAAAGCGGCATGGTTTTAAGGGTTGCATGCACTGTCAAAAGCATCTTCGGTCTTATGAAAGGCGTGGCCTTTTGGATTGTATTAATCTCTTTTGTTATTCTTTTTATTTCTACTTTAATTGCAAGAATTATTACAAATTTGATAATAAGGCCTATTAACAATCTTAATTTAAATGACCCTCTTTCCAATGATACTTATGAAGAACTCTCCCCGCTTTTGACAAGAATGGAAAAGCAAAATCGAAAGATTAAAAGCCAATTTGATGAGCTGTCTGCCCGGCAAAAGGAATTTGATTATATTACCGGGTCTATGAATGAAGGACTTATCATATTCGGTGAAAACGCAACGGTGCTTTCGGCAAACAAGAGCGCCAAAAAAGTTTTAGGGAATATATTAGGAAGGTCATATCTGCAGGCTTGTCGGGATGTAAACTTTATTAAGGCTGTTGAATCGGCACTGGGCGGCAGGTCCTTCGTTATCAAAACAAATATTAACGGCAGGGTGTATCAACTGTCGGCAAATCCGGTTGAGAGCAATTTGAAGTCTTATGCTGCGGTGTTGTTTATAATTGATATTACCGATAAAGAGCAGGCTGAAAAAATGCGCTACGAGTTTTCGGCAAATGTATCTCATGAATTAAAAACACCCCTAACTTCAATTTTGGGCTATGCAGAGATAATAGAAAAAGGAATAGCAAAGAAGGAGGATATCTCCCGCTTTGCCAAACAAATTCATACCGAGGCCGCTCGACTGCTCACGTTAATAGACGATATAATCCGCCTTTCAAGGCTTGATGAAGGCAATTTAATCCAAGAGGTTGAAAAAGTTGAATTGTCAGGGCTTTGCAAGTCGGTTATTGATGAGCTTTCAGAAAAAGCAAAGAACAAAAACGTAAAGGTTTCTTTCGAAGGCGGGCCTGCCGCAGTTTTGGGATACAGGTCGGTTTTGCACGAGATGGTTTATAATCTTTGCGACAATGCAATTAAATACAACAAAGGAAACGGCAGCGTTATTGTAAAATTAGAAGATGAAAATAATAAAATTAAGCTATCGGTCTTTGATACAGGAGTTGGGATTGCGCCCTGTCACCATGGACGAATATTTGAACGTTTTTACCGTGTCGATAAAAGCCACTCAAAGGATACCGGCGGCACAGGACTTGGTCTTTCAATCGTAAAACACGCCGCTTTGCTTCATGATGCAAAGATTTCTCTTGAAAGCCGACCGGATGTTGGGACAACAATTACAATAGTATTTAATAAAAAATAAGTTTGTTTGGGACGCCGTTGTATTTTCTGATAAGCTCTGTTTTAGGTCTTTTATCATACGAAAATTTGCAAATGATGGCAAATAATTAACAAACGGGAAGTGTGAGGTTTTCTCGGAGGGCAATAGCTCAAAACATTGACTAAAACCCGTTTTTTTGATATAATGCTAACAAATTATGACATATATAAATAAAAATGTGAAATTGCATACATAAAGGTAAGTTGAATGCAGCTTGCGCATAAAGCGCAATAAAGGAGTCGAATTAATAATGTTTAAAGATAAAACATTGCTAATAACAGGTGGAACAGGCTCGTTCGGTAATGCGGTTTTAAAAAGGTTTTTAAATACAGATATAGGCGAGGTTCGCATTTTCTCTCGTGACGAAAAAAAGCAAGATGATATGCGGAAAGGATACCTTAGTGATAAGATTAAGTTTTATATTGGCGATGTTCGTAATCTACAAAGTGTTAAAGACGCAATGCACGATGTGGATTATGTGTTTCATGCGGCTGCACTAAAGCAGGTGCCATCATGCGAATTTTTTCCCATGGAAGCTGTAAACACCAATATAATAGGCACAAATAATGTTTTAGATGCTGCCATTAGATATGGTGTGAAAAAAGTGATTTGCTTATCAACCGACAAAGCAGCTTACCCTATAAATGCAATGGGTATATCTAAAGCTATGATGGAGAAAGTTTTTGTAGCAAAATCAAGGACTGTTGACCCGTCAAAAACATTAATATGCGGAACTCGTTATGGAAATGTAATGGCAACGAGAGGCTCGGTTATACCTTTATTCGTAGAGCAAGTAAAAGCAGGAAAGCCCATAACCATTACTAATCCTAATATGACAAGGTTTCTTATGAGCCTTGAAGAAGCTGTTAAGCTGGTGATTTTTGCTTTTCAGAATGCAAAAACAGGTGATATAATGGTACACAAGTCCCCGGCATCTACTATCGGAGATTTGGCAAAAGCAATTTTAGAATTGTTTAACGCAGATAATGAAATAAAAATTATCGGCACACGTCACGGTGAAAAACAATACGAAACACTGCTTACATCCGAAGAACATCTTATTGCAAAAGATATGGGCAACTTCTACAGAGTTCCCGCAGATACAAGAGATTTAAACTATGATAAATACTTTACAGACGGAAACAGAGAAGCTCATGAAATTTCAGATTACAATTCAAACAATACACAAAGACTTACCATAGAGCAGATAAAGGAAAAGCTGTTATCACTTGAATACATTCAAAATGAACTTGCGCTATGGAGGAGTTCATAATGAACATTTTGGTTACAGGGGCAAAAGGGTTTATCGGAAAGAATTTGATAAGCGAGCTTAAAAATAGAAATTATGCGAATATTTTTCAGTATGATATTGATTCGGACAGCACTCTGCTTGACAGTTTTGCTAAAGAATGTGATTTTGTATTTCATCTTGCAGGTGTTAACCGCCCAAAAGATGATAAAGAATTTATGGAGGGAAACTTTGGTTTTACCTCCAATTTGCTGTCAGCTTTAGAAAGGCATGGAAATTGCTGCCCTGTTATGATGTCGTCTTCTGTGCAGGCTGAACTGGATAATCCGTATGGTATAAGCAAGCGTGCGGCAGAAGAATTGGTTTTTTCATACGGGCAGAAAAACAATGCGAATGTTATGGTTTATCGCTTTACAAATGTGTTTGGCAAGTGGTGCAAACCCAATTACAATAGTGTTGTGGCAACCTTCTGTCATAATATTGCAAGGGGTATCAATATAACAATTAATGACCCCAATACCAAACTGAATTTGGTTTATATAGATGATGTGGTTGGGGAATTAATAAATGCCTTGGAAGGAAACCCAAGCCGCCAAGGGAAATTCTGCCATGCTTCCACTGTCCATACCGCTTCCCTTGGAAAAATTGCAGAGCTTATACACTCTTTTAAAGACAGCCGAGTCACAAATACAGTTCCCGATATGTCCGATGCATTCACCAAAAAACTGTATAGCACATATCTTACTTATCTTCCGAAGAATGATTTTTCATATAACCTTAAAATGAATGTAGATCAGCGGGGCTCTTTTACAGAATTTATTAAGACCACAGGCGCAGGGCAAGTGTCTGTTAATATCTCAAAACCCGGTATAACAAAGGGAAACCATTGGCATCACACAAAAAACGAAAAATTTCTTGTGGTTAGCGGAAGGGGCATAATCAGGCTTAGAAAATATGATGAAGATGAAATAGTATCTTATTATGTAAGCGCAGAGAAATTAGAAGTAATTGATATCCCGCCCGGTTATACTCACAACATTGAAAATTTAGGCGACACAGACCTGGTGACAATCATGTGGGCTAACGAGTCTTTTAATCCCGATTTGCCGGACACATATTTTCTGGAGGTATAAATATAATGTCTAAACTTAAAGTTATGACTGTTGTTGGCACTCGTCCTGAAATAATTAGGCTCTCTGCTGTTATTAAAAAGCTTAACGAAACCGAAGCTGTCCAGCATATTTTATTGCACACGGGTCAAAATTATGATTATGAATTAAACGAAGTTTTTTTCAAAGATTTTAATTTAAAAAAACCTGATTATTTTTTGAATGCCGCAACAGGAACGCCGGTAGAAACCATAGGCAATGTTTTGGTTAAGATTGACCCTATTTTAGAAAGCGAAAGTCCTGATGCTTTTTTGGTTTTGGGTGATACAAACAGCTGTTTGTGTGCAATTGCGGCAAAAAGAAGGCAAATTCCAATTTTTCATATGGAAGCAGGCAACCGATGTTTTGACCAAAGGGTGCCGGAGGAAACAAACAGAAAAATTGTGGACCATATTGCCGATATAAACATGACTTACAGCACTATTGCAAGGGAATACCTTTTAAAAGAAGGGCTGCCTGCTGACAGAGTAATCAAAACAGGAAGTCCCATGTATGAAGTGTTACAAAGTAAAATGGATGATATTAACGCATCTGATATAGTATCTCGTCTTGGTCTTAAAGAAAATAATTACTTTGTGGTCTCTGCCCATCGCGAAGAAAATATAAATTCTGATACTAACTTTGCAGATTTAGTAGAAAGTCTTAATGCAGTTGCTGCGCATTATAACATGCCCATAATTATCAGCACACATCCTCGCACCATGCAAATGATTAAGCAAAAGGGTATCCGGCTGCACCCGTTAATTCAAACGCTTAAACCTATGGGCTTTATTGATTATGTAAAGCTGCAAATGAAATCCAAAGCAGTCCTTAGCGATAGTGGCACGATCAGTGAAGAAGCATCTATTCTAAAGCTTCGCGCCTTAAATATAAGGCAAGCTCATGAAAGACCCGAGGCAATGGAAGAAGCGTCTGTTATGATGACAGGACTTAAAAAAGAACGTATTATGCAAGGCCTTAGTATATTAGAAACTCAAAAGGATTCTGATTTAAGACCGGTTTCTGATTATAATGTGCCAAATGTTTCAGAAAAGGTTTTGCGAATTATCCTATCATATACGGATTACGTTAATCGTGTAGTATGGTCAAAAAACCAATAAAGCCTTCTTATAGAAGCTT
>JAQVDK010000114.1 GCA_028697835.1 Eubacteriales bacterium
ACCATGTCAAAGTATTTGTTTCGGAAAGCATAAAAGCTTTGGCCGAAGATTGCCGGATTTAAAAATTTGTACTGGCTGAACACGTCAATTGCTTTGTTGGTTACCGGAGTGCCGGTTAAAAGAAGCCTGTACCGCGCTCTTGCTCCAAGTCGATGCATTGCCTTGCTGGCACTGATGTTATGGGTTTTAATCTTATGTCCCTCATCGGCGATAATAAGGTCCGGATTCCATGCAGTAAGCTCCTTTTCCAGCCTCCATGCGCTTTCGTAGTTGATTACCGCCACCTGAAGCGCGCTGCCGTTTAAGTGTCTTAAGGTATCTATTTTCTTTGCGCTTGTGCCGGTCAATACCGCAAGGTTGTAATCAAAGTCTGCGAAGTTATTAAACTCATCCTGCCATACACCCAAGATGGATAGAGGGGCCACAATCAAAACACGCCTGATGCGACCTGCATTGTACAATGCGCCTGCTGCCGCGATGGCGGTTAGTGTTTTCCCTGTGCCTTGTCAGCCCATTTCCATCAAAAGAGCTGCGCCCTTGCCGTTGGAAATGTACATTTGCACCACCTGCCTTTCTCATCTCTCGGATGCTCTTTTACATGTTCAGATTGGGAAGGAAACACCTCAAGGTTTGCCGGATGGTTGTTCAGCTTATTGCCGTCAATGTGATGGACTACCTCGCCTTTTTTAAGTGGTCTGCCAATCTTCGCCTCAGCAATTCTGCGATGCTCGTGCCTGCCGAGAAATTTTCTGTACGCTTTTCCTTCACCGCCGCCCCGCATTGCAAGGCTGCGCTTGATACGTGCCTCAAGCACTCCGCCCGGCTTGTTCATCGGATTTATGGTGCGGTTGTAATCGGTCATTCTCTGTGAGTTCCATTTGTAAAAATGGGCTCTGCAGCAGAAATTGTTTTTACGGACTTGGTTTTCCGGCTTCAGGAACAGCTTGCCGCAAATCCGGCAGGCCACCTCGGCCTTTTGCATCGGCTGCGCCTCCTTCCTCAATCAACCCGAAACACTTACAAACGAAATGGAAGGCTTCAATCTGATGCTTATATGGCTTGGCCTTAATCGGCATTTGAATCGGCTTTAAATTTACCATTGGCTTGATCCCTCCTTCCATGATTGATTTCTACAATGGCAGCTTTTTTGCGAGTCGTCTGGACACTACGCTTATTGCAGTAAGTATACCGATTAGCTCCTCCGCCGTATCCTCTCGTTGCTGGTATAAGGTGCTTTTGCTTTTTCCCAAAGCTCTCACCTCCTTTTTTAATGCAATAAAAATACCCCCTCACTATCTAAAGGAAAGTGAGAGGGTGGTTGGACGAAAAAATTTTTAATTTTCTTTAATTTTTTCTTATTAATTTTTTAAGTTTATGTAATACTCTGTTTTTGCGGTATTCTAATGTAGTCCTTGGTATACCGATTTCCTCTGAAATCTGTCGCTCTGATTTTTCTTTGAAAAACAGTTCGTCAATCAAAGCGCACTCCTCAATATTTAACTCCGCCAATGCCTTAAAAAGTTCATCCAATAACAGCTTGTCCGCTACAAGTTCATCAATAAATGCTTGTCCTAAATCAAATTGTATGGCATCGCCGTTTTCAAGCATTGCATCCAATGACACTTCTCTTTTACGACGTACATTTGCTCTTTTCTTTTCACGCCATTGTGGCTGTTTATATGTTCGGTATATTTCCTCTGAAACAGGAATAAGTTCACCGTTAAGTTTTATGTGATATTGTTTACTCACCCAGCTTACTCCTTTCCTCAAATTTTCAAGGAAAGGAGTAAGGCGGCGCTCGGCTTAGATATAGACAAAAGCAAGGATAAAAACAAAAAACCGGGTTAACGCTTAAAAGCGCAAACCCGGCAACAAAAATTAAAATACCAAGCGGTTCTTTTTCCGAATACTCAACATAAACGAATAAGAGCCATTCTTGAAACATCCGAAATAGAGGATGGCATTTTAATTTTACTTTAATCTTTGCTTTATGTAGTATGTTGGAATTGAAAAAGAATCGCTTGATATTGCATAAGGAAGACCTCATACAATATCATCTCCAACAAACTACACAGCAGCACCTGCTAAAAAACAGGCCTATGTTATGTAACAGCAGGTGTTGCCATGCTGAATTTTCGCCTTTGCTGATTTTTATTTAGTTTTAACTTTAACCTGATTAAATCTGACAACACCATTGGTATCACCACCCTTCGTTTTGTATTGTTTTATCCTTGCTTGCCATTTCTGATAGAACTTTGTCGAAACTAAAAAAGCGCGAAACCAATTAACTTTTAATCGGTCACACGCTTTGATTCTTTATATTTTTAAAAATTTAATATGTAATTGTTTCATAGCAATCCCTCCAGATATTCACCATTAAACTCTGTGGATTATCTTCATATAAAAAAAGAGCAACCAACCACATGTTGAATGCTCTTTACTTAGACATAAGGCTTTTATCTAATTATATAAATCTTAATTCTCTACACTTCCAAATAGTACAATACAAAGTAGACAACATGCCGTTAACACTCAACAAGTTTAAATATCTGTATTTGCTTTTTACTACCATTATCTTGCGAAAAAATATTCGATTCAGACAAAACTAAGATTTACATAATTATTTTACACCTATAACATTGAAAATTTTATCAAATATAGGCGTCATTTCATAAAAATTTTTCGACAAAAATTTATTAGAAAGTTTAACAACAGGTGCTTATTTGGAATAATATTCAACTCTGCGACTCAAAATTGCCGGGCTGTTGTTTTTTGTTGTTTTTTGAAATAAAAACACAAAAAATTATATCCATATATTGTGAATTAATTTTAAATATGATATAATTTTCATATACAACAATAATTGGATATGTTGGTATGATATCATATTTTGATAAAAGAAAGAAAGATGACAATGAAAGATAGCGCAAAAAAAAGACTTCTTGACTTTTTATTAAGAAACGTGGAAAAAGAAATTGACAGAGACACTCTGAGAGATGTGGCTCAAGTACATGATTGGCAAAGAACAATCAGAACTTTGAGACAAATTGATGGTTATGACATTGAAGCAACGGCCGATGG
>JAQVDK010000051.1 GCA_028697835.1 Eubacteriales bacterium
AAAATGTCAATAAATAAAGCTGTAAACTTAGCGCAAAAAGTTTTAAAGTGCCAACGATGGGTGAGCGTGCCCCCAAAAATATAATGTCTTTCACATAACGCCTGCATATTTTTCCAATACTTCATTAGAGCTTAGGGAATTTTGGCAGGAAGGGCGCAAATCAGCTTTCCTGCCTTAACTGCAATAAAACGAAAAGGAGCAATACTTTGCTGAACGAGTAATATCCAATCCTCAATAAGATATTGTATTCTGTATAAATGTGCCTTTTTTTAAATCATCAAAAGCTTTGTTCAATTCTTCCTTAGTGTTCATAACTATAGGACCGCCCCAAGATATCGGTTCGTCCAGTCGTTTTGAACTTATGAATAAAACCTGGGCTTTTTCATCTGTGGCCTTTATCTCAATTTGGTCGCCGGATGTAAGTTTTGCCGCTGTCTTTTCCTTTACCAGCTCACCACCGATATAAGCGTCTCCTAAAAGAGTAAACACCATGACAGAGCGCTCACTTTCTGTATTAATTATAACAGATTCTTTTGGGTTTAGGTGTAAATCGTAATAGTCAAGAGGAAGATATTTGCTCATATATCCTTTTCTTCCTTCGAACTCGCCCGCCAACAGTCTTAGTTTGCCCCAACTAAACTCTATTTCCTCAATTTCCGAGTTTTTAATGCTGCGATAAGCCGGAGGAGCCATTTTGTCCTTTGCGGGAAGGTTAAGCCAAAGCTGCACGCCCAATAGTCTGTCGGCTGCCGGCAGTTTTTCTTCATGCATAATACCCGAGCCCGCTGTCATCCATTGGACCTCTCCATTACCAATGGTATCCTCATTGCCTAAACTGTCCTTATGAGTCATAAAACCACGGTACACATAACTGATTGTTTCTATACCCCTGTGCGGGTGCAAGGGGAATCCCGCTGTGTAATCCTCGGGATTGGTGCTGTCAAAGGAATCGAGCATTAAAATCGGGTCATATTCCTGAACAGTTTGGTTTCCCAATACTCTGACCAAGCTTACTCCGGCCCCGTCCTTAGTTCTATAACCTCTAACTTGTTGGCTAATTTTTCGCTCCATATAAACTGCCTCCTTTTTTAAAAATTTACGGCGGTGGTAACTTATCGACGATTTTAACGCCGGACACCTTGATTAAAAGAAGAGATTTGCGCTTTAACTGTGGGTTGTGGGCTTGTCTTGTTTTATCTTATTTTTAAGCTACTTTTATTACTTTTAATTGTGTATTTTTTATTTGTTATGCAAAACAGCTCACTCCTGGCACATAGAGCATTTATACATTTTAGCATCACCCACAATACAAACCATGCAAGGCTTTATGTCCTATCCGGCTATTGTCCTTGTACTTATTATACCAAAATATGTCGCTAAACTCCAGTGTTTATGAAAATTTTTATTTGTTCTGTAGGCATTATATTAAATCCGGAAATCGATTCTGCTGCCTTTGCTAAGTTATTGATTTGTTTGCAAGAAAAGTTATAGCATATGATGTTAGTTATAAAATCAATACAGAATTGGTTATGTCCGCATATGACACGGCTGTGGCAGAGTCATTTTAAAGTTTTTAAAGCAAGAATAAATAAATCGGAGAAGTTTTGCGACTTTAAAGATGCTAAACTTTCTTTGCTTGAGTACATGAATTTTTATAATACTAAATACCCACATTCCGCTAATAACGGTCTGACACCCGCAGAAAAGGTCATGTCATTGGAGGCTTTCAGTAATATACTTTTAATAATTTTTTGAAAGTATTGGAAAAAACTTGGTTTTATGTTGCAATATATTACATAATATGTGATGCGCACAATTAAAGTACAGCCTATAGATTTCGAGGAGGCGGCAGATTGACGGCTGTATCCGTCCTCCTATCTCCGAATAAGAATGACACTCTAACTCACATTAGATTTGTGGCGTTATTCACCTTGCCGAATACATGATTTTCCATTTTGCAAGCAGCCCGTCAGTCTTCCCCTAATATGTCAAAAAGCCCAGAATCGCCGGGCTTTATTGGAGTGTCATTATTAGTATTATGATGTGTATAAACCTGTTTTGGACCGTGCAAAAAACAGCACGTTTTATGCAAAATCAGTAGTTTTAACTAAAAAAATAAAAACCGCCTTAAACTAAATGTTCAGGCGGCTTTTTGATGGTGACCCATAGGGGAATCGAACCCCTGTCTTCGCCGTGAAAGGGCGATGTCTTAACCTCTTGACCAATGGGCCGTATGTGGTAGCGGCAAGTGGACTTGAACCACTGACCTAACGGGTATGAACCGTTTGCTCTAGCCAACTGAGCTATACCGCCTCATCGCATATCGAAGTTTGCTTCTTCGATATGCGAACAAACGTTATTATAAGCCATATTCGAAGAAATGTCAAGAGTTTTTTTAGATTTTTTCAGATTTTTTTATGAATTTTCAAATATTTCCTCAAATTCTTCCGCATTTATCTTCTCACGCTCTAAAAGTGCATTTGAAACAGCATGAAGTTTTGAAATATTTTCCTTTAAAAGCTCTTCACATTTTTTATAAGCGCCGTCTATAATCGCTTTAATTTCTTCGTCTATCTTCGCTGCAACCGTCTCGCTGTAATTCCTTGTCTGAGCATAGTCTTTTCCTAAAAAGACTTCCGAATGGGGCGAGCCAAATGTCATGGGCCCTAAAGCCTCACTCATGCCGTATTTTACAACCATGTTGCGGGCAATAGAGGTTGCACGCTCGATATCATTGGATGCGCCTGTTGAAATATCGTCAAGGACTAATTTTTCAGCAACACGTCCACCAAGAAGCACAACAATCTCCTCAAACATATCATTTTTGGAGGCGTAGTATTTATCTTCCTTGGGAAGCGACAAAGTATAACCGCCGGCACGACCACGGGGAATGATTGAAATCTGGTGCACAGGGTCTTGTGTTGGCAAAAGCTTTGTCACAACTGCGTGACCTGCCTCATGATATGCAGTAAGCTTGCGCTCTTTTTCCGTTATCACACGAGCTTTTTTCTCCGGCCCTGCAATAACCTTTATTATTGCATCTTCAAATTCCTTCATGTTTATGACCGTTTTTCCGCGGCGTGCACTAAGAAGCGCTGCCTCATTGGCTAAATTCTCAAGGTCGGCTCCCGTAAAGCCTGCGGTTGTTTTTGCCAGAATGGAAAGGTCCACATCTTCACCCAAAGGTTTTTTAACCGTATGAACCTTTAAAACTTCTTCCCTTCCTTTAACATCAGGAGCGCCTACAACCACTTGCCTGTCAAAGCGCCCGGGTCTTAAAAGGGCAGGGTCGAGTATGTCCGGACGGTTGGTTGCCGCAATAATTATAACCCCTTGGTTATCGCCAAAACCATCCATTTCAACCAAAAGCTGGTTTAGAGTCTGCTCTCGCTCATCGTGACCTCCGCCAAGTCCTGCGCCCCTGTGGCGCCCGACCGCGTCAATCTCGTCAATGAACACAATGGACGGGGAATTCTTTTTAGCCTGCTCAAAAAGGTCACGCACACGGGAAGCACCCACGCCTACGAACATTTCAACAAAGTCCGAGCCGCTTATGCTAAAGAACGGAACTCCTGCTTCGCCTGCAACAGCCTTGGCAAGCAAGGTCTTACCCGTTCCGGGAGGGCCTACCAAAAGCACTCCACGCGGAATTCTTGCACCAAGCTCTATAAACTTTTTAGGCATCTTTAAAAATTCAACAATTTCTTCAAGCTCTGCCTTTTCCTCATCGGCTCCGGCAACGTCCTTGAAAGTATATTTCTTGCTGTCCTCACTTACCATGCGGGCCTTGCTTTTTCCAAACTGCATAACCTTTCCTCCGCCGCCCCCCTGGGACTGCTGAAGAAAGAACACCCAAAAAACTACGAATATGATTACCAGTATAAGAGTGGGCAGTATGGTAATCCACCAAGGCGGCGAAGCTGCGATTTGAAAATCAAATTTTAAAGAATTGCTTTCAACCTGACTTCGTATATCTTCACCCAAATCCTGATAAAACGCTTCGATAGGAGGTGTGGTAACTTCCATCCTGCTGCCGTCACGCAGTATGGCGGTGGCAGTTTGCTCCATAATTACAAGCTCTACAACATTGCCGCTTTTTATTGCGGAGTATAAGTCCGAATAAGTTTTAGCAGGTGCGGGCATATCTCTGTACACAAAGAAAATTGACAGTATAACAATAAACAAAAGGATGTAAAACCCAATACCCTTGGCATATTTGTTCATAAAATTCACCTCACTTTTAAACTGCCGGAGAGTATGCCTTCAAATAAGTAGTCCTACCCAAAACGACATATTTGAAAGCACACTCTAAATATTATCTCCATTATGTTACCACAATAACAAAATTATTTCAAATATTTTTTAATATTTGTATTAAAATTGTTATATTTGGTACGGCTAAAATCAATCTATCTTGTCTTTATACACATGCTCCTTCAAAGAAGCTATATAAGGCAGGTTTCTGTAATTGTCGGCATAATCAAGGCCATATCCCACCACAAAAACGTCCGGAATTTCAAACCCCGTAAAATCCGCTTCGAATTCTACTTCCCTTCTTGACGGCTTGCTGAGCATTGTAACAACCTTAAGATTCTTTGCTCCTCTTTCCCTAAAGAGTTTTGCCAATGTGGAAAGAGTTATACCCGTATCTATAATATCTTCAATAATTAAGACATTTTTTCCGGCAATATCCGTATCTATATCTTTTTTTATTGTAAGCTTTCCTGAAGATATGGTCTGTGCTCCATAGCTGGAGACGGTCATAAACTCCATGGTTACATTCATGTCAAGATAACGGATAAGATCAGACGCAAAAAACGCACTGCCCTTTAAAACAAACACAGCCACAATAGGCTCCTTGCCAAAATATTCGTTGATTTCCTGCGCAAGCTCTTTTACTCTTTTTAAAATTTGTTCTTCGGTAAAAAGTATTTTATCAATGTCGTTAGTCATTAGTATGGCACCTCGTTTTAATATTAATTTTCCCCTTTTCCAAACAAGCAGTAATGCCGCCGGGCAGCTTGGCATGTTTCCCTCCATAGCCCTTTTCGGCAATAGAAATTATACTGTCTATATGGGTAAGGGATATTTCCTTTTTTGAATTTTCAATGGCAAGCCTCAAAAGCCGCCTTCGTATAGCCAAGGGCAAATCATTAAAAGCTTTTGCGTCTATGGAAACTATGTCATTATCATGCTTAAAAAGCTTTTTGGCAACACTTCCTGTATATTCGGACAAAAATTCATCTTCCTGCGAAAGAAGCCGAGCAGCCCTTGCAATTGCCTTTATTCCCCCTCTTTCAATAAGGGGAGGCATAACATTATGCCTTATGTCGTTTCTTGTATAGTCATCATCAAAATTGGTTTTGTCTATGCGGGGCGTAAGCCCTTTTTCCTTGCAATATTTTTCAATTTCCCCGCGGGTGGTTTCTATAAGAGGCCTTATAATCCTTCCCCTTACCGGCCTGATGCCCACAAGCCCAGAAAGACCGCTTCCCCGCAAAAGGTGCATAATAAAGCTTTCGGCGCTGTCGTTTGCATTGTGGGCGGTTGCAGTAACGCTTCTTGGCATCTTTTCCATCAGCTCTTCAAAAAAAGCATACCTTACTTCCCTACCCGCTGTTTCAAAAGAAATTTTACGCTCCTTTGAATACTGCAAAACGTCAACTTTTCTGGTGTATGCCTCAATGCCAAGGCTTTTGCACAGATTTTTGACAAACTCCTCGTCAGAGTCCGCCTCCGGGCGATAAGAATGGTTCAAATGGGCGGCGCACAAGCTGAATTTTCTTACGTTTTTAAGCTCATTTAAAATATATAGCATGCACAGCGAATCATACCCACCCGAGAGAGCAACTATAACCATTTGCCCCGGCTTTATCATTTGATATTTGTCAATGGTTTTTAAAACACCGTTGGTAAACTTATCCATTTTCATGATGTACCCTATCTATTGCAACAAATTTTGTAAATTCCTTTTGGAATTTAAACGGAATAATACCTGTTTCGCCATTTCTGTTTTTTGCTATAATAAGCTCTGCCTCTCCGGGGAATTCACATTCCGGATTGTAATAATCCTCCCTATGAAGCATAAGTACAATGTCGGCGTCCTGCTCAATAGACCCCGATTCGCGAAGGTCGGTAAGGACAGGGCGCTTGCTTTTGTCAGGTCTTATGGCACTTGCACGGCTAAGCTGGGAAAGTGCCAGCACGGGAACATCCAAATCTTTTGCAAGCATTTTAAGCGAGCGGGATATTTCGGTTATTTCCTGCTGCCTGTTTGCCACGCTGCGTGCCACCTCCATAAGCTGAATATGGTCTATAATGATAAGGTCAAGACCATGCTCGGCTGCAAGGCGCCTGCATTTCGAGCGCATTTCCATGGCAGTCATGGCGGCTGTATCGTCAATAAAAATTTTGGCGCCTGCAAGCACCGTTATGGCTGTTACAAGGCGTGACCAATCTTCCGGCTGCATTTCGCCTTTTCTTATTTTGTTGTTTTCAATCAAGGCTTCGGAAAACCAAATCCTGTTGGCGATTTCCTCTTTGCTCATCTCAAGACTGAATATTGCCACATTAGCCCCTGCTTTAAGGGCACAATTTTGCGCCAGGTTTAGCGCAAAACTGGTTTTACCCATTGCAGGTCGAGCCGCCAAAATGATAAGATTGCTCTTGTTAAGTCCGCCGATTTTATCATCAAGCATTTCATATCCTGTGGTAATTCCCGTAAGGGTTGTTTTTTGCCTTGCCCTTTCGGATATTTTCGCATGGCTGACGCTTATAACATCACGCAAAACCGTAAAGCCAGCTCTGTCCTTTTTTTGCGACAGGTCAAAAATCTTTTGCTCGGCAACATCTAAAATTTTGTCAACTTTTTCTTCGCCTTCATAGGAAAGGTTTGAAATCTCGTTAGATATGCTAATAAGTTTCCTGCGAAGGGAATAATCCGCCACAATGTTGGCATAATACCGAACATTTGCGGTTATTGGCACTGCGTTTGCAATTTCTGCAATGTACAGCTCTCCACCCGCCTTTTCAAAGGTGCCCCGCTCCTTTAGCTGCTCTGCCAAGGTAATGGCGTCAAGGGGCTTATCCATGTTGAAAAGGTCTAAAATAGCGTCAAAAATCTCTCGATTTTTAGGGTCGTAAAAGTCCTCGGGGCGAACAATTTGCATAACGATGCCAATGCAGTTTTGGTCTAAAATCATTGCTCCCAAAACAGATTGCTCGGCAACAAGGTTATACGGAATTACCCTGATATTATTCGGAGCATCCATTATTCCGCCTCCACTATCACCTTTAAAATAGCGGTTACTTCCGTATGAAGCTTTATGGGCACCTTTACCTCTCCTATGGTTTTAATCCCATCACCCACGTCAATCAAGCGCTTGTCAATGTCAAGCTTATGAAGGTTTTTAAGCTGCTGGGAAATAAGCTTTGAAGTTATTGCGCCAAACAGCTTGCCGCTTGTTCCTGCCTTTGCGGCAATTTTAAGCTCAATGCTCTCCAGCTTCTCTGCTGCCTTTTTGGCAGCTTCCAAGGCCATCTCCTGCCTGCGCTGGACAGCCTTTTGTTTTGCTTTAAGCGTATTCATTGCAGCGTCGGTTGCCTCAATGGCAATTCCCTTTGGTATAAGGGAATTTCGTGCAAATCCGTCTGCCACATTAACTACATCGCCTTTTTTTCCTGTACCTTTTAAATCCTGAAGCAAAATTACTTTCATTTATAAATCACCCTTTTGATTACTTTTTTTGTTTTTTTAACAATTGCAGCCTTTATGATTTCTTGTCCAGCACATTGTCAATAGCCTGTTTAAGCTGAGAGATGGCGCTGTCCATTGTTGCGGTAATCTGTGCCCCTGCCATGGTCATATGTCCGCCTCCGCCAAGCTGTTCCAAAACCATCTGAACGTTAAAATCGCCCAAAGAGCGCCCGCTTATGATAATTTGCTCCGCCCCACGGCAAAGCACAAAGGAAGTGTTAATTCCTGCAATATTCAAAAGCTCGTCGGACGCAACGCTGGTCAAAATGCTTGGCTCCTCCTCTGCCTCGTCCCAATATGAAATTGCAATCCCGTCACGGTAAATTTGGGCATTGGCAACGATTTTGGAGCGCTTTACATATTCTTTCAAATTGCTTTGGAACATTCGCTTAACCGCCGAAGTGTCAACGCCCATGCGCCGCAGGAAGGACGCCGCCTCAAAGGTGCGCACCCCCGTTTTTATGGTAAAATTCTTGGTATCTACCGCAATGCCTGCAAAAATCGCCTGAGCTTCCAAAGCGGATATAGAAGGGCTTTCTTCCATGTATTGTATTATTTCGGTCACCATCTCACAAGTAGATGAGGCATACGGCTCATGGTATTTAAGAACCGTATCTTCGATAAATTTTTCGCTGCGCCTATGGTGGTCAATCAAAACCCTATCCTCAATGGCAGCCAAAAGTTTTGGCGACTCTACAATGTCGGGGTTGTGCGTGTCCACAATAATCAGCAAAGAGTTTGCATCATATATTTGCATAGCCTCCGACTCGGATATAAAAACGCCGTTGTAGCTGTCGTCGTCTTTAAAGGTTTTCAAAATCCCCCTGCAATTTAAAGTGGCGTTGCCAATTACAATATGGCATTTTATATTTCTGTTCCTGACCATCCGTGAAAGTCCCACCGCAGCGCCCAAAGAGTCGGGGTCGGGGTTTTTATGCCCCATTATAAACACAGTATCGGCGCTGTCGATAAGCTCCCGAAGGGCGTGAGCCACAACCCTTGGCTTTACCTTTGTGATTTTTTCAAAGCCCTCGGAGCGCCCGCCAAAGAAACGGAATTTTTCCTGGTCCTTGATGACCGCCTGGTCGCCACCCCTGCCAAGTGCCATATCAATTGCCGCCTTTGCATAGCTGTCGCTTTCACGAACGCTGTCGCCAAGGCCAATTCCAATGCTCAAGGTTACCGGCAGCTTGTTTCCGACTTGTATTTCATGGGCCGCATCTAAAATATCAAATTTGGAATCCATCAAAGCCTGCAAATTCTTTTTCTCGAAAACAATGTGATATTTATCTTTGTCATACATGCGCAAAATTCCGTCGGCTTTGGAAACCCAATTGGAAATAATCTGCTCAATGGAAACGGTAAGGCTTGCACGGCTGTCCTCAGGAGTGTTTTTAATCAAATCCTCCAGATTGTCAATCATAAGCTCGCAGGAAACAATTTTTCCGTCATCGTAAAGCTTTAAATGCTCCTTTTCATTGGTCCTGTCAAGCCAGTAAAGCACCACGGAATAAATAGTGTCGCCCTTTTCGCTATAGCTTACAACATTTCCTACCACCTCGTAATGCTTGCCGTTGTGGGTAACTTCAATGGATATGTTGTTCTTTTGCTCTAAAATCTTCAAAAGCTGTATGCTTGGGAAAACGGACTGGATGGGCTCTTCTAATATTTCCCTGCCGCTTACGTCCAAAAACTTTCTGTTATACCAAATAACCGTACCGCTAAGCGACATCATAAGCATGGGAAGCGGAAAATGCATCATGGTATCTCTGGTTGCACCGTCTAAATGGGCGGTAAGGTCTTTTATATAGCTGGTAATTTCCTTTTGCCTTTCCTTGCGGTTTATGGAATAATGAAGAATCAGCGCCAGTAAAACAATCCCCTGTGATATGGCAATAAAGAAATCTCCCCTAAAAACAGCTACCACAACAAAAGCTGCAATTACAATAAAATATACGCCAACCCCCATTGTTGTCCTTTTAATAAAGTTTTTGTTATCCATTTCTCTTTACCTCCCTTGGTTTCAGGTTGCGGAAGTTAAAGAAAGAATCCGCAATCGCCGTAAAGCCAAGACAAACCATCACAATGCCAAACCCCGAAGCCAGAATAAAAAAAGCTGATGTATATACCAAAAGCCTAAAGAATGAATTTCTGATTTTTTGCCTTAGGTGAAAGTCAACAATTGACAGCCCACACAAAGATGCAACGCCAAAAATAATAATGCCAATGTTTGAAAAAACAGCGGCATACACAGTATTATTAACAAAAAAAGGTATAACATAGCAAGCCGCAAGCATAAACGCCGCAGACTTTTTCAGGTAAAGCTGTGAAAACTTGGGGTATGCATGAACAGGCACCCTAAACAGCTTTAAAACAAGCTTTACTACCATATAAAACGCATAACTGAAAAACAGTATGTTAAGTATCAAAAGGGATGGGAAAACCGCTTTATACATTTCTTTTAAAAGGCTTAAATTCTCAAGCGTCAGGCTGCCCCAAAACCCTCCCGCATTTTCCTGTGAAAAAGCGTGAAGCGCCTCTTCCAACGCTTTGAAAAACCCGTCCAAAGCAGCTGTTACCACATCCACGCCATAGATTACCTTGAATGAATACATGCCTGTTACAGCCGCAGCTACAAGGGCGCCCGTGGTTACAAAAACACCGCCAAAAAAACTTATTTTTTTGGTAAAAACAAGTGCCACTGCCGAAAGTGCAGCCACTATAAACAAAATTGACAAAGCGTCAAATAGAATTGGCAACATTTTAATACTCCTTACACTCCTTCAAAATAGGTAAAGGACGATAGAATATATTATATCATTATATTGCCATAAAAGCAAATAAAAAATGGATTCTTCGCTGCGAATTGCTAAAAAATCAGCATATTAACCAAATTTTCCTGCGCCATATTGTAATGCCAAAAAGATTCTATAAATAATTTTACCCCCGTTCCAAAAAATGACAATTATTTTGCACAGTTTGTATTATAATTGGACTAAAGAGGAGGTTTTGCGATTGGACAAGATACAAATTTTTTCAAAATATGCTATTGCGCAGGATAAACGAAGCGTAATTTCATTTCGCGAATTTTTGGGAATTTTTATAGTATTTCTGCTTGGCAGGGTGGTTGTGTTTAGTATTGTAGCGCCCTTTGGGCTGGCATATCTGGCAGCATACATGACGACCAAAAGCAAATCCCCTGTAAAATCCGTCTCGATTTCGCTGCTTTGCATTTTGGGGCTTGCAACGTCGGGCGGGGGGCTGCCTATTATTAAATACCTTCTTGCATTTGTGCTTTTTGGGCTTATATATATATCCATAACAACTTTAACCGACGAAAAAAGCAAATTTCCAATAAGCGCAATGGCAGGCATTGCACTTTTTCTGTCGGGAATTATTTACTGCGCCCAAACCGGATTTGTAATCTATGACGGGCTTATGCTTGTTTTGGAAAGTGCTTTGTGCATTGTATCTTCCCGCCTTATGGTGTTTGCAATACCAATAATACATAAACCCCGTACATCATCCGTGGCAGCGCTCGAGGAGCTTGCAGGTCTTTACCTGATTGCAGGAGTCTCCATTTTAGGCTTGTCAAACATTAGCGTGGGCAATTTGTCGCTTGGGAACGCTTTTGCCGCTGCGCTTATTATGACAATAGCCTTTGTAGGGGGTATATCCGGCGGCGCTGCAGGTGGTGTGGGGATTGGGCTGATTTTTGGAGCAACAAATTTCCCCATTACACAAATGGTTGGCGTTTACAGCTTTTGCGCTCTTGCCGCAGGCGCTATGAAACGGTTTAAAAAAGCCGGCGTTATTCTTGGCTTTTTTGTTGCAAACTCTATCCTTTCCTTATACCTCGGCGGGTTTGAAAGCGGAGTGTTCTCGCCTTTGGAATTTATCTTGGCGGCGTCCATGTTTGCACTTTTGCCAAAGTCCGTAATATTGGAAATCGAGGGAATGACCATAAAAAACACCGCAGACAAACACAGCAACGCCTTAAAATATCTTACCCAGAAATTAACCGCTCTTGCAGAGGCGTTTAGCAGTTTAGGAAACACCTTTACAAATATTTTAGTGCCGCCCACACCTGATAATTTAGCTGATGTAACCACTTTGTTCGACAAAACGGCGGACAAGGTGTGCAAGCGCTGCGGGCTTAAATTTATGTGTTGGGAAAAACAATTCAACTCCACTTATGATTCCATGTTAAAGCTTGTTCCTGCCTTGAAAAAAGGCGAAGTCATAACGGTGCAGCACCTTCATGAGCCTTTTATAAGCAAATGCATAAAAAGCGATGAATTTATAAGCGAGCTTAACAGGGTTTATGCAAAATACAAGCTGGACATGCAGTGGCAGGTAAAGGTTGCGGAAAGCCGGCAAATTACCACCCAGCAATTTTCAGGGGTTTCAAGGCTTATGGAAAATTTGGCTGATGAGCTTGGCAGCGATGTGGAATTTGACACTCACCTTGAAAAGCGTTTGATTGTGGCTTTAGAGCATGCAGGATATAAACGCTGCGATGCAACAGTTATAAAAAACAAGTTCAGCCGCCATGAAGTTTCCCTGCGCTTTAGAGGCTGTCCGGACGGGGAAAACTGCGAGGAGAAAATTGCAGGGATTGTTTCCGCCGTGCTTAAAAAGGACATGCTAATCAGGGAAAAGGAATGTAAAAACGAATCTTTAAGATGTGACATATATCTGATAGAAAAAGAACACTTTACGGTGCAAGCCGGAGCTTCCAAAAAAGCTAAGGCGGGCCAAAGCGAAAGCGGGGACAACTTTAACTGCCTTCCCATCGGCGGCGGCAAATATGTGGCCGTGCTAAGCGACGGTATGGGCAGCGGCAAACAGGCGGCAGGACAGTCCAACATAACCGTAACAATGCTGGAACAGCTTTTAGGTGCAGGCTTTGACAAGCAGGCTGCTATAAAAATTATCAACTCTGCGCTAATCGTAAGGTCCAACAGCGAGTGCTTCGCCACCATTGACGCCGCAATTTTAGACCTTTTTAGCGGCGAGACGGAATTTATCAAAATAGGCGCAAATGCGTCGTTTATTAAAAAGGGCAGAAAGGTGGAGCAAATAAAATCTTCCACCCTTCCCGTCGGCATTTTAAGCGAGATAGATGTGGAAACCGCAGGAAGGTATTTAGAAGGCGGAGAGTATATTATTATGCTGACCGACGGAGTGCACTGCGCCGCAGACAATTGGATTGTGGAGTTTTTGTCAAACCTTCGGGAAACCACACCCCAAATCATGTCCGAAGAAATCATAAAAGAATCCTTAAGGCGCAAAAGGGGAGTAATTGACGATGATATGACGGTAATCGTCTTAAAACTTGTGCCTGCTTCGTAAAAAAACCAACAATCATTTCCTTCCATTTTTTTATTAAAATGTATAAAAAGCTAAAAAATGGCAACAATGTATGCGGGAGGGATTTTTATGATAAGCAAAAGTGCCAGAAGGGTAGTAATAATCAAAGACATAAAAAGTGCAAATATCGAGCAGGCAATCTTTATTTTAAAGGACAAGGAATCGGTTGGCA
>JAQVDK010000052.1 GCA_028697835.1 Eubacteriales bacterium
CTTGTCTTGAAAAGGGTCCAAAAAGGATATGACGCGTTTTATCCTATACGGCGCAGAAACAATAAGTCCCGCCCCGCCGGCTATGCCTATAAGACCTATAATCAAAAGGTGCCAGGTTTTTGCCCCTGCCGTAAAAAGCAGGATAAGCCCTACCAAAACAATAACCACCGTACCGCTAAAGTGGGGCTGCTTCATCAAAAGCCCTGCAAACACACCCAAAACCAAAAGGTAGAGCACAAAGCCCGTCCAAAACTTTTCCAACACCTTTGTGTTTTTAGATAAACTATGGGAAAAAAAGAGTATTATCGCCACCTTGGCAGCCTCTGACGGCTGAAAGGAAAAACTGCCTATGGGAATCCACCTTTGACCACCCTTAACCTTTTGCCCAATAAGCAAAACCGCTACCAAAAGCAGTGCCGCCACTATCAAAAGCGGAAAAGAAAGCTTGCCGAACCTGTGGTAGTCGAACTTTGATAAAACATACATTGCAATTATTCCGCAAACAGCAAATAGAATCTGCCTTTTGGCAAAATAATAGGCATCGCCCCATTCAATTCTTGCCGATTCCGAGCTTGAAGAAAACACCATTATAAGCCCCAGCGCCAAAAGCGACATGGCTATCACAAAATAATAAAAGTCTATCTGACCTTTTTTCATGCAAGTTCAGCTCCAATCAGTAATTTGCTGTTTTCCGATATTTATACATATGTTATACCTTGAAAAAATATGATACAAACGAAGCTGCGATGGTAATTGCGGTAAATACCGCCACTATTTTAACCTCGCTCCAACCGCTCATTTCAAAATGATGGTGCAGGGGGCTCATTTTGAAAACCCTTTTACCCGTAAGTTTAAAAGACGCAACCTGTATTATTACGCTTAACGTTTCCAAAATATAAATAACTCCTACAACAAGCAAAATAAACGGATTATGCTGCAAAAGCGCCACAGCCACCACAGCCCCTCCCAAAAACAAGGAGCCTGTATCCCCCATAAACACCCGTGCAGGGTATTTGTTAAAAACCAAAAATCCAAGAAGCGAGCCTACCACCGTAAAGCAAAATACAGCAACAGGAGACGTTACCGCCTGTGACGCAAAAGCAAAGTAAAGCATTACAACAGTGGTTACGCTTGCTGCAAGACCGTCTATTCCATCGGTTAGGTTAACGCTGTTTACCGCCCCAACCAGCACAAACAGGGCAAAAGGTATATACACCCAAGAAAAATCAAACATTATATCGGTAAACGGTATTATAACCGAAGTGGAAAGCACGCCTGTGTTTAGCCCTCCGAAAATAAATATAACCCCCACCAAAAGCTGAAGGGCGGTTTTTTGCCATGCTTTAAGCCCCAAGTTTCTTTTTAAAATAACTTTAATAAAATCATCAATAAACCCAATTAAACCAAAGCCCAAGGCACAAAAAAGAGCAAACCATGCGCTATGGTCAATTTCCTTTGAAAAAATGGCAAGAGCCACCAAAACGGCAATAAAAATCACCACTCCCCCCATGGTGGGAGTACCTGTTTTTTTTCTATGCCAAGACGGGCCAATTTCACGAATGCTTTGGCCGAACTTCAGCCACCGAAGCACAGGAATGGCAGCCGGCATTAAAACCAGTGTTATTACCAATGAAATAAGCGGTGCCATGTATATATTCAATGCCTTCACTCCTCAAACTTTGCTTTAAGCCTTGCAGAAATTTCCTCCAGCCTCATTCCTCTTGACGCCTTGAACAAAACGGTGTCCTTTTCACAAACCTCGGACAATATATATTCGGCTGCCTTTTCATTATCCTCGAAGTGAGAAACGTCCAATGCGCCTTTTTTCCTTGCCTGGTCGGCTATATATGCCGCGCTTTTTCCTATTGTTATAAGCTTGTCTATTTCATATTCCACCACTGCGTCGCCAACCCGACGATGGGATTTTTCCGCAAAGTCGCCTTGTTCTAAAATATCGCCCAAAATCGCAACCTTGCGGTTTGCGCCGCCTACCTGCGAAAGGACCTTAAGCGCCGCTTTCATGGAATCCTCGCTGGCGTTATAGCAATCGTCAATTATGGTTATGGCTCCTACCTTGCTGATGCTTTGGCGCATCTGTCCGGTTACAAACTGCGATACGCCTTCCCGGATTTTTTCCACATCCATTTTATAATAAAGCCCCGTTATAATTGCCGCCAACGCGTTGTATATATGGTGTTCGCCAATGGCGTTTACCTCAAAGGAATAAGCCGTATCGCCAATGTTCACCTTGAATTTGCTTTTATCGCTGCCCAATACAATGTCATAGGCAAGCACATCTGCTTTTAAGTTGTCTATTCCATAGTAAATGACCGAATGCGGAAGCTGACCTTTAAGGCTGTACAGGATTTTATCATCACCGTTTAAAACAACAATGCCGTTTGGCTTTAGGCTTTCCAAAATTTCCAGCTTTGCTCGCAAAATGTTTTGCTGGCTGCCAAGGTTTCCGATGTGGGCTGTGCCGATATTGGTAATTACCGCCACCTGCGGCTTTGCAACGGCGCTAAGGCGGCTTATTTCGCCCAAATGGTTCATGCCCATTTCCACAACACCTATGTCATGGCTTTTGTCCAGGTTGAAAATAGTAAGCGGAAGCCCAACTTCATTGTTAAAGTTGCCTTGGGTTTTTAAGGTGTTAAATTTTTTCGAAAGAACGGAGGCAATCATATCTTTAGTGGATGTCTTGCCAACACTTCCCGTTACCGCCACAAAGGGTATGTCGAATTTGTCCCGATAAAAGCTTGCAATATCCCTTAAAGCCTTCCTTGTGTCGGGGACAATAACCAAAGCCTTGCCTTCAGGAGCCGCCATTTCCCTTTCTACCACCGCCGCATCGCCCTTTAAAAGGAAATCCTGAGCAAAATCGTTTCCGTCAAACCTTTCCCCCACCAAGGCGACAAATAAAGAGCCTCCTGCTCCCTTTCGGCTGTCGGTGGTTATATCCGTAATAACCATTTCTTCATTTCCCACAAGCTTTCCCTGCACCGCTTGTGCTATTTCGCCTATCGTACACCTTTCCAAAAAAAATTACCTCCTGCCCTCCAAAATTTTAGCCACAACCTCACGCTCGTCAAAATGTATGGTCCTATCAGCCAATACCTGATACGTTTCGTGCCCCTTGCCCGCAAGCAAAACAACGTCGCCCTCACTTGCTATATTTATGGCATGCTCTATTGCCTCATACCTGTTTTCTATAACCACAATCTCTGCCTCTGCCCGGTCCATACCGGCTAATATATCGTTTATAATACCAATTGGAGATTCACTTCTTGGGTTGTCGGAGGTTACCACGCACACATCTGCAAGCTCTCCGGCAATTTGTCCCATTTTAGGGCGCTTTGTCCTGTCCCTGTCCCCGCCGCAGCCAAACACTGCAATAAGCCTGCCTTTTGTAAACTCTTTAATGCTTTTTAAAACATTTTCCAGCCCGTCGGGAGTGTGGGCATAATCTATCACAACCGCAAAATCACCCTCTGCTGGCACAAGCTCCATTCGTCCCCTTACTCCCCTTGCCCCAAGCAGGGCTTTTTTTATCGTTTGAATATCTATCCCCAAAGCATGGGCACAGGCAATTGCCGCCAATGCGTTATATACGGAAAACCGCCCGGGGATAGCTACATTAATCCGCTCTTTTAAAGTATCAAACGTTATTCCGCCAATATCTGCAATTACATTTTCCGCCCTAATGGCGCCCTTTTGCACTCCATAGGTAAAAAGCTTCCCTTGCACAGCATCTGCAAACCTATCTCCCCTTGGGTCGTCAAGGTTAATAATGCCTATTTTACACATATCAAAAAGCTTCAGCTTTGCATTTGCATAATTTTCCATATCTCCATGAAAATCCAAATGGTCCTGGCTTAAGTTTGTAAAAATGCCCACGTCAAATCGGCAAAAATCCACCCTATGAAGTTCAAGAGAATGGGATGATACTTCCATTACAATATAGTCGCAGCCCTCGTTTACCATTTCGCAAAACAGTTGTGCAAGCTCTAAAGCTTCAGGTGTTGTTCGCTCGGTTTTTATAACCCTATCACCTATCATATTCTGATTTGTTCCAATAAGCCCCACCTTATGCCCTGATTTTTCCAATATTTCTTTTAAAAGGTATGTTACTGTGGTTTTTCCGTTCGTCCCTGTAACGCCTATAAGATTTATTTTTTCCGACGGATTATTATAAAACCTGTGCGATATTTGCGCCAAGGCAACCCGAGTGTTTTCAACCTTTATGCAAGGAATGGAAAGACCGGGTATATCACGCTCGCAAACAACACAAGCAGCGCCCCTATCCTGTGCCGTCTTTGCATACTCGTGCCCGTCGGTCTTAAAGCCCTTTATGGCAACAAACACATCGCCCTTTTTTGTTTTTCTGGAGTCATAGCTTATGCCAAAAACCTCTATATCCTCCTTCGTGTCTATAAGTTGGCTGATTTTCATGCAAGCCACCTGTTCCTTTCTTATAGATTACTCTCCTGCCTCAACCCTTCTAAACTCCACGGTAACTACAGAGCCAATATCTACGCTTGCTCCTGCCGGGGGGTCTTGCTTGTAGGAAACAACCCCACCCCTTGACAAAACGGAGCCTGCACCAATAATTTTAATATTAAGGTTGGCTTGAGAAATAAGGTTTGAAGCGCCAATAACCGTTTGGTTTAGCACATTTGGCACAATTGTTTTTGTAACCGCCATATCCTCCTCGGTATAAAGGGTAATTGTGGATTGTTGATTTACCTTTATACCCGCTTTGGGGATTTGGCTTATAATGCTCTCTCCTTCTCCTTCTATTCTATACTTTAAATTGTTGTTTTGCAATATATTCTTTGCCTCTTTGGCAGTTTTGCCAAGAACGTTGGGTACGGAGGTTTCAAGAGTGGCTTTTTCCTCAGGTGTATATGCCGGCTCTACGCCAAGGTAGCTTAAGGTATCTTCTAAAATGTTCCTTACCACAGGGCTTGCAATCTGACCGCCATAATAAAGGCCTGTAGAAGGCTCGTCAAGTATGACAATACATACAACCTGCGGGTCATCAGCCGGAGCAAACCCTACAAAAGACGCTATATACTTATTATTTCCACGTGGCGTTTTTTCAGACGTACCTGTTTTACCGCCCACTCTAAAGCCTTTTATGTATGCACCCGAGCCTGTGCCATGGGAAACAACGGTCTCTAAAATGCCGGTCAAAGCTTCGCTGGTTTCCTTTGACACAACCTGCCTTACAAATTCGCTTTCATACTCTACAACAATATTTCCTTCCTTATCGGTAAGCTGTTTTACCAAATGGGGCTTCATAAGCTTGCCGCCGTTGGCAACGGCACCCACCGCCGCAATCATCTGCAAAGGCGTGATTTGAAAGCCTTGGCCGAAGGAGTATGTGGCAAGCTCCACCTCGTTAAAGTGTTGCCGATTGTGATATATTCCCTTTGTTTCGCCGGGAAGCTCAATACCTGTTGTCTGCGTAAAGCCAAAGCCTGCAAAATAATCCATAAACCTGGTAGTCCCCACACGGGCGCCTATATCAATAAATACCGGGTTGCACGAGTTTTGCACTCCCTCCACAAATGTTTGAGAGCCATGACCTCCATGCTTCCAGCACCTTATTCTATGCGTTGCCACCTGTACCGAGCCGCTGCAGTAAAAGCGGTCATCAAGCTTTACTGCATTTTCCTCCAAAGCCATGGCAGAGGTGAATACTTTAAAAGTGGAGCCTGGCTCATAGCTGTCAACAACCGCTTTGTTCCTCCACATTTTCTGCCAAACCTGCTGCTGGCGCTTTTGCTTTTCTTCTCCGACCAGCTTTTCTATTTCTTCCCTAAGCTCATCGCTTTGAATGTAAAAGGGGTTGTTTAAATCATAGCTGGGCATTGTTGACATAGCAAGGATTTCCCCTGTCTTAGGGTCTAAAACAATACTTGCCGCACCTTCTAAAAGCTTGTTTTCAATAAATGCTGTTTCAAGGTGGTTTTCCACAAATCGCTGTATGGTTTCATCAATAGTCAAAACCACATTCAGCCCGTCCTGAGGGTCAACAAGCTTTTCATATTTCATAAGCATATCCGTGCCTGCCGCATTTTTAGCGGAAATAATCCTGCCCGGAGAGCCTTTAAGGTATTTGTCGAAAACGCTTTCTATCCCTTCAAGCCCTTGGTTGTCCATACCCGTAAAGCCTATAACATGAGAGGCCAAAGAGCCGTACGGGTAAAAACGTTTTGTATCTGCATCCAGGTATATTCCCAAAACCTTGTTTTCGGAAATAAAATTTCGTACCTTGTCCGCTTCTTCCTTTTCTATTTTTCGCTTTATAATTTCATAAAGTGAGTTTTTAGTGATTTTATCATATATTTTTTGATAATCCATTTCCAAAATTTCAGACAAACCTTCCGCCACTTTTTCAGGGGAGATTACGTCCTTGTTTTTGGAAATTTCAGCAGGAGACGCCGTAACGGTCTCGACAGTTGCGGAAACTGCAAGCTGCTTTCCCTTTCTGTCTAAAATAGCGCCTCTTTTTGAATTTATGATTCTGTCTCGGGTTTGCTGTTCGATTGCTTGCTTTTGAAGCTCCTCCCCCTGCACGATTTGCAAATATCCCACCCTTACCGCAAGCAGGGCAAGCAGCACTATGCTCCCGAGGAAAAGAATAAAAACCCTGTTTTGAACCAATCTTCTATGCTTGGTTTTAGACATAAACCCACTCCTTAAGTCATAGATAAAAGGAGTCCTAAAAAAAGACTCCTTTTATAATTTATGTGTCGCAGGCATAAATATTCCTATCTGCCGCCAATTGCCGACGAAAGAATTCCGAAAATACCTCTTTTTGACGAATTAGAGCCTTTTTTCGCCACTTTTTGCATTGTATCGCCATAAGTAGGGTTAACATATACAATTTGGCTTGACTCCATTTTTCGCATTCCCAAATTATTTTGGGCATAGCTTTCAATTTTGGCAGAATCCGTCATGGTGTTTATTTCCACAGAAAGCTGCTCGTTTTCCATTTTTACTTTTTCAAGCTGTGCTGTTTGCTTTACAATATCGCTATGAAGCCCATAAATAGATACCCACCTGGTACAAAGGACAAGAGCCAACACAAAAAACGCAGTAATTGCAAGCACAATTTTCGCCCTTTTTGCCCTGCTGTTTTTCCGAACTTTTTTAGCAGTGCTTGAGGCTGGCTGTCTGGTTTTCTTTTTAGGAGTTTCAAGCGGTTGCAGCTTATATGCTGAGCTTCCATGTGTTAATGGCACCATTTCACTCATCCTTATTTTATATTTTTTCCAAAATTCTAAGCTTCGCGCTGGCGCTTCTTTGGTTTTGCTCCAGTTCCTCTTTTGAAGGTATAATTGGTTTTTTTGTAATTACCTTTGCTTTAGGTTTATTGTTGCATACGCATATGGGAAATTCCTTTGGGCAAATACATCCTTTTGCAAG
The DNA here is from genome assembly GCA_028697835.1 of Eubacteriales bacterium. Lineage (GTDB taxonomy): Bacteria > Bacillota > Clostridia > Monoglobales > Firm-18 > STE-11. The sequence goes on from JAQVDK010000052.1 coordinate 7,438, forward strand.
ATTGGCAAAAGCAGTCTTCACAATCCTGTCCTCAAGGGAATGAAAAGTTATAATAGCAAGCCTTCCTCCGCCATTTAGGGCATCGCAAAAATCCTCTATTGTTTTTTCAAGCCTTGAAAGCTCGTCGTTTACCGCAATCCTAATGGCTTGAAAAACCCTTTTGGCAGGATGCTTCCCTTCCCATCTTACCTTTGGCGCAATAGCACTTTTTATAACATCTGTCAATTCAAAGGTAGTTTCAATAGGCTTTATTTTTCTTCTTTCGCAAATTTTTCTGGCTATTGCCCTTGCATAAGGCTCCTCACCATACTCAAACATTATCCGCTCAAGCTGCGAAGCCGAAAATTCGTTTACAATCTTTTTCGCACTAAGATTAGATTCAACATTCATCCTCATGTCCAAAGGTGCATCAAATCGATAGCTGAAGCCGCGCTCGGGTGTGTCAAGCTGATAAGATGACACACCAAGATCAAGCAAAGCTCCGTCAATTTTTTCTATTATAAGAGATTTTAAAACTTCCTTTATATTATTGTAATCATCATGAACTAAAACGGCATCTTCACCTAATCTTCCGGACGCTGCCTTTAGGGCATCCTTGTCCTTGTCAATGCCGATTACTCGTCCACCGTTTTTAATAATATGAAGTGAGTGCCCTCCTCCGCCAACGGTGCCGTCTACATAAATGCCTCCTTGGCGGATTTTAAGCCCGTCTATCACTTCAAAAAGCATTACCGGATAGTGTTTAAATTCCATATTCATTATATGCCCAACTCTTCCATTTGAAGCGCAACGTCATCAGTGTTTTGAATAAATTGCTCATTTTGTATATCCCAATTTGCCTTGCTCCAAATCTCCGCGCGCTTGTTAAGCCCTATAATAACGGCATCCTTTTCCAGCCCGGCATACTCGCGAAGGTTTGCAGGTATTAATATTCTTCCCTGCTTGTCAACTTCACATTCCGTCATGCCACCGTAGAAAAACCTTTGTATAGCACGACCTTTAGACAGGGACAGTTCCGAAAGCTGCTTGTCCAATTTTTCCCATTCAGAAAGCGAGAATATAAACAAGCACTTGTCAAGGCCTTTAGTGACAACGAACTTTTCGCCAAGCTCGTCACGAAACTTGACAGGCATAATCATTCTGCCTTTTTGGTCAATGTTATGATAAAATTCACCTGCCAGCATTTCGTAATCACCCCTTTGGGATTTGCCACCACTTTAAGCCACTTTTTTACCACTTGATTATATTATAATGTATTTGTAACAAAATTTCAATAGTTTTGTTAAAAATTTTTAATATATTTTTAATATAACTGCTACTTTTTTGAAAATTACGAAAAAAACCCTTTACCAAAAGAGATTAATACAGTATAATAGATTTAAGTATGTTGCAAAAGGTGGTCAATTATGCTGGATATTAACAAAATGGCGCAAATTTACAGAAACAGAATTGAACAAAGCGAAGACAAAAAGGAAGCTGCCGATTCTATTATAGAAGAAGTAAACAGCTTGGTTTATGCAAAAAGCACGGAAAGCGTCAGCAAGGAATTTAAAGTGGTTTTAGTTAAAAAAATTGCGCAAGTCCCATATCACGGTGACAACCCCATGCCTGTGGGCGAGGTTGTAAAGCTGGTTTCCTATATACTGACAAATCTATAAAAAAGTCAAGAGCACGTTTTAAATGCTCTTGACTTTTTTATTTTTTCAATTTTTCATCTTCTTCTGCGCCTTTTTTTATTCTTTTTGGATGCTTTTGTAATAATCATTATTACAACAAGTATGTATATAATTACCAAAGTGGCAAGCACTGCCAAAAATGTTTTCACCGGCTTTAAATTAAAGAACCAGCCAATGGCGCTTATAATGTATTTGACAGGCGATATTTGAAGTTCGTCTTGAGATGCAAGGTTTACCGTGCCCACAAATTTGTCCCGATAGGTATAGGAAATTGTTCCGATTATATCCCCCTTCTTCACAGGAGCATATATTACCGAAGGAACATTTTTCGCAGAAATTATGCTTTCCGTCGTATCATCGTTTAGCACAAAGCATTTTAAAGGGTTATGGGCGGAAAGCAGCAGCCTGTTTGTCCCCTTTGCATTTTTCACCTTCACTTCGTGCAGTATTGCATCTTGAGGTATAACCGTCTTTAGGGTAAAGTTGTCAAAACCGTAATTAAAAAGGTTCGTAGCATCCACAAAAGAATAATTGACGCTTCCGTCCAAAATGCTGTTTAAAACTATTGCAATAAGCGAGGAGTCACCTTTTTTCGCTCCCGATACTAAGGAATATCCGCCTTTGCTTGAAGACGCAGCCTTTCCACCCTGGGCATAATCATAAAAGTATTTTGTAGAGTAAAACCGGGATATAAGGCTGTTATTGTTCCAAAATGTACGTGCATCGCTTTTGTTGGTAGGCGGCAATTTTACATTGGCAGCTTTTAAGCAGTCACGCAAAGCCGGAATGCCCAAAAGCGATTTATAAATTTTCAAAAGGTCATAGGCTGTGGTGTATTGCATCTCGTCGTGCTTTCCCGTAGGGTTTGTAAAATTAGTCGAAGCAAGACCCATTTGCTGACCTTTGGCGTTCATTCTTGACACGAACTCTTGAGTGCTGCCGCTGCAGTGGATTGCCAGAGCAACTGCCGCGTCATTGGAGGAGCCTACGATAATGGCTTTTATTAAAGACCCGCTTGATATTTCCTCCCCTGCCGAAAGCCCCATGTTTTGCTCCAACGGGCTGTATAGCTCGGTTATATTTTCAGGGACAACCACATTGCTGTCCATCCCGCATATCTCATATGCGGTCAAAGCAGTCATAAGCATTGTCAGCCCGGCTGGCGGCAGCTTTTGGTCAGGGTTTTTCTCGTAAAGAATCTGCTCCCCGTCGGCTATGGCTAAAATTGCCGAGGAAGCCTTTATCCCAGGCTCTGCACCAGCAAATGCCAAAGTAGAGCTTAAAAATAAGAAAACTAAAAAAAATATATATATTCGCTTGGCAAACGCTTTATACAACTTGTAAAACCCCTTTGCTGCTTTTTCGTAAAGTAATTTTAGCACACCATCATTATACCAAACTCCGACATTTTTTTCAATAGAAGCATCCACGTGCAGGACCTTTGCAAAAAAATGAACATCACCAGCTTTTAACTTGGCAATGCTCCTATATCTTTGCCTCCAAAAAGATTTTTATGCCTATTAAAATTAAAATGCCGCCTCCTAAAATTTCCGATTTGGATTTGAATATATCGCCAAACTTTTTTCCTATATATACCCCGGAAAAGCTTATCAAAGCCGTAACTACGGCTATTGTTCCCGTTGCTATGAAAAGAGGCGCCCTAACAGCAACAAAAGTTACTCCCACCATAAGCGCATCTATACTGGTTGCAACAGCTTGAGTCAAAACAAGGCTTAAAACAAAAGGTCTTAGCTTGCATGTGCCTTCGCGTGTGCATTTAAAACCTTCGTAAATCATCTTCATACCGATGGCGCAAAGCAATATCAAAGCAACCCAGCAAGAGAGAGATTCCATATATGCGGAAAAACCAATCCCCAAAGCATATCCAACAACCGGCATTATTCCTTGAAAAACTCCATAAGTTAAAGCAATTACACCCGCTTGCTTTAATTTGATTTTGTGTATTGTCATCCCGTTTGTAACGGATACAGCAAATGCATCCATAGCCAAACCAAGTGATAACAACACTAAATCAAAAATTTCCATTGTCAATTTCCTTTCGTAATCAGTTATTTTCGTTATAAATAGCACATACTGCGTTCCTGCCGCTGTTTTTTGCCGCATACAGCGCCGCATCAACCGCTGAAATAATAGAATTTACCGTTGCACTGGACCTATCTTCCCCTATGAAAACAACTCCTATACTTACGGTTATGCTTATCTGTTTGTCTTCTGTTTTTATCTCAAGGGCTTCAATTCCACAGCGGATTCTTTCGGCAATTTTACCGGCTTGCTCTTTATCTGTTTGGGGCAGAATTATTATAAACTCCTCGCCGCCATACCTTCCTATAATACCCTTACCTTTAAGTTCACTTTTGCAATATTCGCCGACAACTTTAATAACCAAGTCCCCCATAATATGGCCGTGTCTGTCATTAACTCCTTTGAAATGGTCTATATCAAGCATTAATATAGAGAAAACCTCGCCATATTTTTTTGCATGATTCAGCGCATTTTCAATCTCTTCTAAAAGCCTGTTTCTGTTATATACCCCGCTTAACGAATCATGTGTGGCAAGGTAGTTAAGCCGTTCTATGGCAAATTTCTGCTCTGTTATGTCTTGAAATAAAAATACCTTTCCCACTGTTTTGCCGGACTCTTGAATTTCTGAAATCTTAAAAGAAAAATAACGTGATTCTTTGTAAAAACAAAGTTCTGCCTCAAAATCGTTTCCAATGCTTTCGACTATGTTTCTACCTTCCTCAAAATCCTTAATGTTTTTACCTATATTGGTAGGGTTAAGCCATGAAAATATTTTTGAGCCGGCGGTATTATAATCAATAATACGGTTTTGATTGTCCAAAACCAAAATACCTTCGTTAATTTGCCCAAAAGTGTATTCGCGTACAAAACTCCTTATTTCTAAAAAGTCATATTTAAAAAGAGTGATTGTCCCAAAAATACCTACGCTTAAAAAACTGAAAGGCATAAAATCAAATTTGTATTTATTTAATCCCGTCAAAGAAAGTATGCCTACCAAAAAAGGCACCGCGACTCCAACAAGTATCCAAAAGCAAGGTGTATTTATATTAAATTTTTCGCGTTTCCATGCTATAAAAAAATATCTTATTCCGGCAGTCAAAAGCAAAGAAGAAAATACGGAAAACAAATAAAACAAAATATTTTTTTCGGCATAGCCATAATGAAGGCCGCCAATTTCTCCAACGGAAAGGTTAGTGTAATATAAATGATGATACTCGTTTGTCACAACGGCAAATAAAAAAAGTGCAGACACAATTCCCAGAAGAAATGAATATATCAAATTGGGCAGCTTATTATGAAAAAACTTGTATCCAAGCAAAAACCACGTCATTGGCAAAAACGAAATTCCAAAATACTCCAATGTGATGAAGAAATTGATATCTTTAATATTATCCGATATTAACTCCATACCAAAACCAAAGGTATATATCGCCATAAACAGCCAGTTAAGGGCAAACAAGGATGCAAGACGATTGCTTTGCCGATAAAGCGAATGCACGAAAAAGCTTGCAAACAAAATGCCCATAAGCGAAGAAATATAAGGCAATGTATAAAGCAAAAAGACATCTCCTTTCTTCTGTATATTAAAATATCCACAATAATTGTATTATACCAGTTATAATTGCAATTGTAAATAAAAAGTTCATATTTTATCCAATTATTGTAAAAAAGAGACATATTTTGGGCAAGCTTTTAGTTTATTTTGCAATATAAAAATGTCTGCACCTTTGGCAATAATCGCTCAGTTGCAGACATTTTGACACTATGAAACAACATATGTAGGGAAAAACCCCGAATTAATCCACCTTAAATTGAGCCATTTCATCAATAAGCGCTTGTGCGTTATCGCTATGGATATCAACTCTTATCGGCTTTGACAAATCAAGGGAGAAAATACCCATAATCGATTTTGCATCGACAACATATCTGCCAGATGTTAAATCAACATCAAAATCATACTTATTAACAATGTTAACAAAATTCTTAACGTCATTGATGGAAGTTAGCATAATATTAAATGTATTCATTAAAAAGCCTCCTTTTATTTTATAT
>JAQVDK010000053.1 GCA_028697835.1 Eubacteriales bacterium
TCGAGCTTTTGTCTTTTGTTAAAAGGATGCTAACAGACGATACTTTTTATGACTGGAGGACAAAGGCAGGCGTGCGTACACGTTCTGTTATGAATGATTCGTCAATTCCCTTGGCACAGCCCATGGTTAAAGCCCATTCTTATCATAATATGGACAGAGTGGTGCAGCATCGCCCGGGGTATGCCTTTGGCGTTAGCATGTTTTCCTCGAGGATTCGTGCGTTTGAGCAGACCAATGGCGAAAATCTGCAGGGCTGGTACACAGGCTCGGGCATGACGTATTTGTATAACAAGGACGATGACCATTACACGGATGATTACTGGTGGACGGTGGATATGTACCGCCTGAGCGGGACAACACTTACAAAGGCTTTGCGAAGCACAAAAAGATGGGAAGGAGAGTTTTTGTCCAAGTATGATTTTGTCGGCTCCCTCTCCGACGGCACATATGCAATCGCGGCAATGGAGCTGGAGCAGTGGAAATCCGACCTTACCGCACGAAAATCCTGGTTTATGTTCGACAATGAAATTGTATGCATAGGCTCGAACATTTCTGCCCAGGAAGATGCGAATGAGGTTGTAACAATTGTGGAAAACCGCAGGCTTGAAAAAACAAAGGGCGAAAATGCCTTTATGGTAAATTTCATCCAGCAGCCGACAATCTCCCCATGGAGTGCAGCTTTTGACAGCGTTACCACCGCATTTTTAAAAGGAACGGCTTCCTCGGAAGCCGATATAGGATATTATTTCCCCATACCCACAGCACTGCTTGCTCAAAGGACACATTCCAGCAAGCTGCCCTTGGAGGTCTCCTCGGGGAATACGCAGACCACTCCTGCGGAAAACTACTTTTTAAGTATGGAAATTTTGCATGGAACAAAGCCTAATCAGGCAGAATACGGATATGTGATTCTTCCGGGAATAAGCTCGGTGCAGCTTGAGGGCTATGCCAATTCGCCGGATGTTGAAATTATTGCGCAAACACCCGCACTTCATGCGGTGCGTGAAAAGACACTTGGCATAACTGCCATAGCGCTTTTTGAAAATCAGCTTACACAGGTTCAAGACATTACCATAAACAAAGCCGCTTTGCTTATGGTAAGAGATGACGGAAGCTTTGTAGTATCAGACCCTTCCCGAAAGCAAGGGACTGTAACAATTACCTTCCCTGAAAAAATTGCATTCTCGTCAAACAACCCTCGCGTGGTAATAGATATGCAGGAGGATAAAACAATAGTTAAAGTTAATTTAACGGGTATGGAAGGAAAAGAGATTGAGGTGACAAAATGATTTTGGTATTTGAAGATGAAAGGGATTTAAAATATATAAAGCCTGAAAAATCCCGGATATGCCTGTCAACGGCACATTATAAGGACGGAAATCATTCCCTTTGCTGGGACTTTCAAGAAGGGGGAAAACTTGATTTTTCGGTGCCTGTTGACTACAAGCCCGTATCGTTTAGCGGGCATGACAGCAGGTGCAGCGTGTTCGGCGTCTATATTTACAGCGAGGACAAAACTCCCCGCACATTGCATTTTCGTTTTTTTCGCAAGGGAAAAGAGCAGTGCGGCTTTGATGCAAATATTTCATATACCGGTTGGCGGAGCATTTTTGTAAAGTTTGACGGCGACATGGCGGGAGCGCCCTGTGAGGATATGGACTCTCTTACCATTTCCGTCAGCGGCCTCCCAGGCAGGTTGTATTTGGACCAGTTGGTGCCAGCGTCGTTGATGGACCCTCGCTCTCCCGTGGCCAGTCAGCAGGTTCCCTTTGTGCAAAGCCCTAAAAAACCACAGTTTACACATTATACACTTATGAAACAGATACCAAAAACAAGCGGAAAAAGAATTCAAGACAAAGACCGCATTTGTAAAATTTATGAAGAAACCATACTTCATAATTACGGCAGTATGGCAAAGGGCGTTGAAGAAATAAATTCTTATTATAATGATATTGGTATTGTTGAAACAAGCGAGGGTATTTGCGGAAAACCGGTAGAGTATTTTTGGCAAAAGGAAATTTATCAAACACAAAGCTATCCAATCCCTCACAGCCCCCTTAGGCTTAAGGAATATGTGGAAATTTTGTTTTCGACCGCTTGCGCGTACCACAGCACAAAGGAAGATAGATTTGGGGATATTTATATTAATATGCTTCGCCACCTGATGGACCAAGGATTGCAGGCAGGAAGCAGCTTAGGCGTACTGCACCAGGCGGATTATTCCCTTCGCATGCTCTACCCTTCCATTTTTCTTATGCGAGAGGCTATAGACCGGGCAGGGCTTATGGACGAAGTGATAAGCATGATAAAATGGTTTACGGAATTTGGTCTGATATTTGTTACCGAAAACACCCACGAGCTGGTAACGGCGGATACCCTAAACAATTTCAGCCAGGGTTATTTTGTTTGCGTCCTGCTTTGCGACGACCAAGCCTACCTTTGGGCATTGATAACATGGATAAACAAGCACTTGCGCCCGACGGCGGGGCTTTCAGGCTTAATCAAGGAAGATGGCAGCATTTATCATCATTGCAATCATTATACCCTTTACGGTATGGACGGTTTGGCAGGTATTATGCCTGTTATTTATGTTTTAAGCGCAGCTGGGATACACATTGAGCAAGACGCATGGGAAAGCCTTTCTAAGGTGCTGCTTTGCATGCGTTTTTATGCAAATAAATATGACCTGCCCATTGCCATGTGCGGCAGGCACCCAAACGGAAAGTGGCAGATAAACAGAAGAATGTTCAGATACTGGGCACTTGCGGCGCTGGAGCGAGGTGACAGTCTTCCTGTTTCGGTCTATAAGCGTCTGTGGGATAAATCCCAGGCGCAGGAGGCGGACCTTCCACTATTTCTTTCGGATATTCCCCAAGAGAAATCTTTGGAAGGTCAGCTAACCATGAATTATGCATGTGCGGCATTTCACAGATGGAACGATGTTTTGGTATCGGTGAAGGGTTTTTCCAAATATTTATGGGGCAATGAAACATATATGGCAAACAACCTATATGGGCGCCATATGGCTTATTCCCATTTGGAAATAATCAAAGACAGCCTCAAGGAAAGCGGATTTCGCACGGAAGGGCTTGATTGGGCGGCTTTGCCCGGCACAACTGCCATACATTTCCCTGTTGAAAATATGCGGTCATTGGTGTATAATTTAGATGATAAGAGCGGGTTTGAAGAAATGCTGCTGTCCGACCAGCCTTTTGCAGGCGGAGTGGACAATGGCAAGACGGGTATGTTTGCCATGGTAATCAGCGGACATCCCAAATATGACGGTTCGCATTTTGCAGTAACTTCAAAGTATTTTGTGGACGGGTTTGTATTGTGCTTGGGAAGCGATATACAAAACGATGAAGAAAGATATCCAACCTATACCACAATGTTTCAAAAGGCCGGAGAAAGCACTTTAAAAGACGGTGTTATAAAAGATTGTATGGGGAATTTATACTATCCTAAGCCCGGGCAAAAAATAGATGTAAAACAGGGCGTTCAAACCTCTAAGGACCAAACAGGCAAAGGCGAAAACAGCGGTTTTTATTCCATCGCTTACATTGACCACGGAATCGCTCCCAAAGGAGACTGCTACGAGTATGGAATTGGCCTTTTAGGCAGGGAAAAGCTTCAATATTCCATTTTGCAGCAGGACAGAACAGCTCATATCGTTCAATTTGGAAACACCACTTACTATGCCATATTTGAGTCTGAAAGCTTTAAAGGCGGCAAGTGGCTGTCGAAAACGGACAATATGCTTCTTTTGATGGTGCAGGAGGAAGAAGGGCTGCTTAAATGTTGGGCATGCCAACCTGATTTGGGGCTATACGACCATGACCCTTCCCAATATGATGAAACAGGTGCCCGCAAGGAAGTAAGCGTGTATTCCAGGCAATGGATTTATAACCCTGTTAAAAGGCACAACATAAACCTTACAATAGCCGGTCGGGAAATAAATTTTAATGCAAAAGGCGGACAAATTATATATTTTACAGTTAATCTTTAATTGACCTGGCTTTTATTAAATAATAAGTAGGCGGTGATTTAATGGCTAAAGGATTATTTAATCTTAGTGTCAAAAAAATTTGGCTTTTTTCTTATATCAGCATATTCATAATTCCCATTGTGTCTTTTGGTATAGTCTACAGCCAAACATACACTATGTTCAGAAACGAAATAATAAACCATAACATAGAGTCCATTAAATCAAGCTATAACAGCATTAATGAAGCCACTTACAGCATGTTGGAGGCACAAACTAAAATAAACAGCAGCAACCGCATTAATGCAGTTGCACAAAAAAGCCGTATTGATAGGGATTTGCAGTATGAGCTGTACGAAGTCAGCAAGGAAATTGAAACGATTATTTCCGGAAATTCATACAATGCCTTCCTATATTTCCCAAGGATTGACCATGTGGTATCCAAAGATGCCATCACAAGCATGGGCATATTTTACAATGCGTATATGAAAGACACAATAAAGATGGAGGAATTCAGTCAAGCAATTTCATCTGCCTATGATTCAAACACATACATTTTGAGAGATAATCAAAGTAATATTATTTTTTATAACAAATTGCAAAATGGATGCACAGTGTTTTTCCTTATGTATAATACTTATTTAAGAAACATTGTAAGCCGCAACGATTTGACGGACGGTGGAACGCTATATATTTACGACAGCCACAATTCGCTGCTTTTCTCCAGTAATGACGACAACCCCGGCAATATGGACGGCCTGCTTGGCAGCCAGTCCGGGGTTGTTTCAAAAGTTCGTGTAAACAAAACTTCCATGACTGCAATTATCATACATGCAAACAGCCTTCGATACCTTTTTTTAATACCGGAATCTTTTTTCTTTCAAAAGCTGCTTAGCGTAAATATTACATTGGCATTATCCATAATACTCACCTTGATTTTGGGCATACTAAGCATGATGCTTTTGCTAAATGTTAACTATCGCCCTCTTGGGAAAATTATGGAAAACTACACAGAATATACCGGAGATAATGAGTTTTACGCAATTACAGGAATTATAGAGGCGATGGCAAAGAAGGAGAAAGAGCTGGAAATGTTTTTCGCAAACAGTAAAAATGTTTTGCAAGACAGTACCATCATTAATCTTTTAACCGGCAGCGCCCCCCAGTCCATCCCAATAATACAAGAGGCTGGCTTTCAAGATGACAGCCCCTTTGTAGTGGTTGCCATTAGCATAGAAAGCTATGGTGAGCTTTCAACCGAGCCAGGCAGAGAAGAAGATGCGCATAAAACAGCGTGTTATATTGTATCCAACATTTTGCTTGATGAAATCGGGGCATATGGAAAAGTCTTTATTACTGAATTGGATGAGAATTTAGTATGCGTAGTTTTGGTTGATGATGAGATGAAAAAGAATGCCCCTTTGCACATATACCGCTGCTTAGAGAAGGCCCATAGCAGAGCCATGGGAACCTTTTCTATATCGTTTTACGCAGGCATAGGCGATGTTAAAGCCGGATACGACTCGGTTATTACAGGTTATAAAGAAGCATTGGAGGCATTAGAGTATAAATACCTTGTGCAAACCGACGATGTAATCTCTTATCGGCAAATTAAAAGCAATGAAAGTGTAAAATACTATTATTCCCAGGAAAAAGAACAGCAATTTGCAAATATTATTCGCACCGGCGATTTTCAGGCGGCTAATGAATATATGCTCAAAGCTATCGACGAGCAGACAAAGCATAAGCAAATAAGCCCCAATATTATAAAATGCTTTATTTTCGACCTTTTGGGTACAATTTTAAAAACCTCGGTTAATGTTACCGGCGAGGATATTTTCGTAAATAATTCCAAAGATATTGACAGCGTTTTTTCGGCAAATAAAATTAGCGACATTACCGCAAACCTGCAGCGTATTTTAAGGGTTGTGTGCAAGGACATATCATTTCGAAGCGCACCTTCCGCCAGGCATGTGGACCTTAAAAATTTCATAGACAACCATTATCAAGACCAGCATCTTAACATTAATATGATAGGTGACTATTTTGGTTTGGCACCTTCTTATGTTTCAAAAATGTTTAAAGAAAACTATCGTGAAAGCATGCTGGATTATATTAATAAATTAAGGGTTAAAAAGGCGCAGGAGCTGCTTGTTACCACTAACCACAATATCGACGAGATTGGCTCCATGGTAGGCCTTGCCAATAAGGTGACCTTTATACGGGTGTTTAAAAAACACACAGGCCTAACCCCCAGCAAATTCAGGGAATTGGAGGCGTCTAAAAGAGCCAATAATGTCCATCCCGTATAGACTAATTAAATATAGCGGGAGCTTGCCGGTCTGCCGGCTGTGAGGCGCGGATGGGTAAAGATGAAAGACAAACGCAATGGGGGGTGCTTGTATGGTAAGCCTTGCCGAAAACATTATAGCATATGCAAATTATTTGAAAAAACAGTATAACCTGTCTTTATCCTACCACTTTAGGACAGATATATCGGCACAGCTTGGCAGCTTGGGATATACAAGGCTTTTGTCCCTGTCAAAACATACAAATCCATATTGCATGCACATTAAACTATCCAAAAACCTTTCTAAAAAGTGCATAGAGTGCCAGCAAAAGGTGATTGCAAAGTGTGCCTTTTTGGACCGTTTTACAGGGGTGTGCCATGCGGGTGTTTTGGAATATGTTTATGGCATAAAATATAAAAATAAGGTTTTCGGATTTATAAGTGTAAGCGGCTTTAGGGGCGAAAGCAACAAATCCTTTCGGGACAAGAAGCTGCAGGAGGTTTTCGAGAAAAGCCTTTCCCCCTCGCCTGTGCCAAAGGAGTTTTTGGACATGGTCGTCCCGCCCCTTGCGTTTATGCTTGCCATGCTGTGCAGGGAGCTTGAAAATATTAAGCCAAAAGATAGCATGGCAAATGAAGAAAAGAATAATTTTCAGTTGATTTTGCACTATGTGCGCGAGCGGTACAATAACGTTTGCCTTGAGGATATAGCCTGTGAATTCAATTACAGCAAATCATACATAAGCCATATGTTCAAAAAAGTAAGCGGTTATTCCTTAAGCCAATATTGCAATATGTTAAAAATTGAAGATGCCAAGGAGCTTTTAAAAAACACAAACTATTCCATAACGGACATAGCCCATGCAGTAGGTTTTGGCGACTTTAGCTATTTTATAAAAGTATTTAAACAACAAACGGGCAAAACTCCCTTAAAGTGGAAAAAAAGCGCAGGCTCCAAGCTTTGATAAAACGCCAAGGGCAATGTTCATGCTTTTGGTGCTGCGGCAAATTTTGGGCAGCGCCCCCAGAGCCGGGGGGTTACACTTCGATATATTAGCATTTAATGCAAATAAAGAGTCATTCTTCTTTCCTTAAGAATGACTCTTTATTAATCAAGACTTTTTTGTATTCATCTTTCGATACTGTGACGGCGTGATTTTAAATACGGTTTTAAATTTCCTGCTAAAATAAAACTGGTCGCAAAAGCCCAAAGCTTCGCTGATTTGTGCAATGCTCATGTCGGATTTAAGCAGCAGTTGCTCGGCTTTGTGTAAAACTAAATTGTCTATATATTTGCCAATGGAAACACCTGTTTCTTTTTTAAATTTTTTCGTAAGGTTGCTTTCGGAAGTATATGCTATTTCGCAAATCTTTTTTATATCAAGCTTAATGGAAAGGTTTTTGTCTATGTAAGATATAGCCTTGCTTACACATTTTGAATATGATTTATTTTTTATTTGCAGGTTGCTGCTTTGCAGCAGCGATATAATCCAGCTATAAATTTTTTCGTTCATACAAAGCGCCCACAGCAAATCTTGGCTTTTGTAAATCTGTTTTAGGGAGTCTATCTCTTGGCTTGAAACAGGTTTTTCTATGTAATTTTCACAGCTTTCCAAAAGGTCGTATCCTCTTTCGTTAAACAATCTTATATGAAAATAAAGCTGTTCCATGGAAGTGCTGCAAGCAAACTCATAAGACATTCCCATGGGAAGCAAATATGCAAAACCTTTTTTTAAGGATATTTTTACCTTGTCTATAACTATGTAAGGGTCTCCGGAAATAATAAAATAAAGCTTTGAATAGGGCAGGTGGCTTACTATCCCCTTCCATTCGCTTCCCGATTTTGCATATCCGCTGTCGATTATTTTAAATTCAATTTTGCCAAATATATCTTGGGCATAGTTGTTTGTAAAAATTTCCATGACGAAAACTCCATATAATATATCTTAATTTACATTGACTTAATCAGAGTGTTATGTTAAGTTTTTGATGTAATATACATATTATTATACATTAAAAAGTTAAAAAAATCAATTGGGGGATAGCTTATGTCAAGTTATGTTACAAAAAAAACACCGGGAGACACTTCCTGGTTTGTTCACGACCGTTTTGGCATGTTTATTCATTGGGGGCTTTATTCCTTGCCCGCGCGGCACGAATGGGTTAAAAGCTATGAAAAAATAGCGGAGGAAAAATACGAAAAATATTTCGAATATTTTGACCCGGATATGTATGACCCGAAGGATTGGGCAAGGCAGGCAAAGGCAGCCGGCATGAAATATGCCATATTAACAACAAAGCACCACGAGGGTTTTTGCCTGTTTGACAGCAAATACACAGATTACAAAGCTACCAACACCAAAGCAGGACGGGACTTGGTGAAAGAGTTTGTAGAGGCATTTCGCAGCGAGGGGATTCGCATAGGCTTTTATTATTCGCTTATAGATTGGCACCATCCTGAATTTCCCATTGATGTGATTCATCCCCGCCGAGATGATGAAGATGCTTATGAACAAAGCAAAAACCGAGACATTAAAAAGTATGCGGAGTATATGCGCAATCAGGTGGAGGAGCTTTTGACAAACTACGGAAAAATAGACATCCTTTGGTTTGATTATTCTTACTCACAGCAACATCCGGAGCAAAAGGACTGGATGAAGGGCAAAGGCAAGGACGATTGGGAGTCGGAAAAACTAATCGAGCTTGTGCGAAAGCTCCAGCCCCATATTATTATAAACAACAGAACGGAAATCGACCAGGACTTGTGGACACCGGAGCAATACCAGCCCATCGAATGGTTAAGGCACAATGAAACGGGAGAGCTTGTGGTTTGGGAGGCCTGCCAAACATTTTCCGGCTCTTGGGGTTATCATCGAGACGAAACTACATGGAAATCCCCCGAAATTTTAATCGGCATGCTGATAAATACCGTTTCTCTCGGCGGCAACTTGCTTATGAATGTAGGACCCACTTCCAGAGGAAGCTTTGATTATCGGGCAGAAAACGCATTAAAAGTTTATGCCGATTGGATGAAATACAACAGCCGCTCCATATACGGCTGCACCATGGCGGAGCCGGAATTTACAGCGCCAAATGGATGCAGACTGACGCAAAGTGCGGACGGTAAAAGGCTTTACATACACCTTATGGAATATCCGTTTAAACACCTTGTGCTAAAAGGCTTTGCAGGCAAGGTTGACTATGCCCAGTTCCTGCATGACGGCAGTGAAATCCTCTTTACCGAAGAAGGGCTTGACCTGTTTGGTAAGAACCAAGATATGCTTGTTTTAAATCTTCCCCCCGTCAAGCCAAATGTTGTCATACCGGTTATAGAGCTGTTTTTAAAATAAGTGGGTAGTACCCGGCGGGTAGTACCCGGCGGGTAGCACCCTGCGGGTAGCGCCCGCAGGCTAATATGGGCATATCCCGCGCAAAGTATATGCAATGAGCATTCCACTCCACAATATTTTGATAGTAATTTCCTATAACAAAAAAGGCGGCTGCCGCCTTATATGGCACGGTTTTACGGATAAAATAAAGGGGCTGCGGTTTGCGTCGCCCCTTTACTCATTAAAGCATTCAAAGAATTTTTTAAAGTTTTGCTCTATACCGTCATCAAGGTTTATCTTTAAGGCTTTAAGCCTTTGATAAACCGAAGGCGGAACATAAGGTCTTAGCCTTTCGACTGTTTTTTCGCCAAAATTATGTATGTATAAAAAACCGTCAAGACCTTTTGATTTTATTTGCCAATAAATAGGGCGTTTTTTATATGATTTAAAGTGATATTTGAAAAATTCATGCTTTAAAAACCTGTGCATTTCCTCGTTAAAGCTTCCTGTTTTGCCAAGTGCGCTTAGTATAAAAGCCTTGTTCTCCTCTTTAAAGCCCAGCTTTTCCTCGATAAAAACATTAAGCTCATCCACCACTTGACTTAAAGTCAAGAAGTCATTCTTTTCGCCTTCAAACCTTCCAAAGGCACAGCCTATCATATAGGATAATAGCGATATTATATCCCCTTTTTTGTCTGCCCTTAAAAGGGCGATATCCCTGTCGTCCACATGGGGGGGAAGCTCTTTTTGCAGACCGTATATTTCTATAAAAATTTCATTTATCCGCTCCTCGTTAGCCTTTAGCTTTCTGTATCTTTCCATACACTCCTTTTCCCATGCGGCAAAGGTGTTTGCAAGAAGGTCCGGCTTTGCCAGCGGGTGTGTGGTAAAGTTCCAGGAGCTCTCCCTGCTGTCCCAATCAGCCTTTGAAATTTCAATGTTTTCCTCTACCAGAGCGGCAAGTTCTTTTTCGTATTTTTCGTCAATAATAAGGGGCAGGCTTCCAATATCCCCCACCTGAAAATTAACAGTGGGGGCAATTGAGGATAAAAACAAAAACGCCACCTTGCTTGACAGGAAGGCTAATATATAATTTGTTTTTTCCCCCGGAAACATGGACGAGCCCGACACATCAAAAACAAAGCCCTTTTCTTTATACCTTACTGCAAAGTTTTCAAAACCGAAAAGGGACCATGTTATCCCTTCTTTAAAATAATACTGCCTTGAAGGCAAGCGGTTGCCTTGACTTGCAAGCTTTTTATAGCTTTCCTTGTCAAAGGCTATCACCCAATCACAGTTTCCGTACCACTTTCTAAACTCCCCGCCCTTGTTATATGGGGCGTATTTTTTACCCGTTTTATGAAATTCCTCAATATTTTCGCAGTTAAATGCAATTTTGTCAAAGTCAACCTCGTGCCAAAGGCGAAGGAAGGCTTTATTGTCGCCTGTTGCAAGCCCTTGCTTGGGAGGGGAAAAATCCTTCAAAGGTTTTTGCTTGTAAAATGCTTCCCTTACCTTTTCGCCCACATGGTACACAAAAGCACAGTCCGGCATTTTCTTAAAATTCTGTTGGTTTACATAATATTTAAAAGCGGGGTTTTCCATATTTGCCTGTTTTTCTCGGGGCGAGCGAAATTGAGTCAGGCGAATAAACTCGCAAGGTCCTTTAGGGGCTGCCCTTTTAAGGCAAAACGCCACAGCCAATGCGTTATATGAGCTTATCTCCTCAAAGGTTGCCGCCCCCGTATGGAGCATGGATATTATGGCGGTGTTGTCTAAGATATATCGCCTAAGCTTTGCAAAGGAGCGTATAAAAAGCCAGCTATGTATGGTAATCATGGCGCACACTCCGCCATGCTCCAACATGTTAAGGCAGGCTAAAATAAAGGCGGAGTAAAGCTCCGACTTTCCAAGGGGATAGCGACTGTCAATATAAGTGCTTATGGTTTCGTTCAGGCTTTTTCTGCCCATGTATGGGGGGTTGGTAATTACGATATGGTATTTTTGCCCTAAAATTTCCACCTGTTTTCTAAAGGTCGAACGGGTATTTTTTGCATCTATTTGCAAAAGGCTTCCCAGCTCTTTTGCATTTTTGAACTCAAACTCGTCCTCTTTAATTTCAATCAAATTAAGGTTAAGGTTTTCGTTTAAAATACTTTTGTCATGCTCCCATGCCTTCATAAGAAGGGAGAACTTTGCCAAATCAACAGCAAAGCCATCAATGTCCATGCCAAAAAGGTTGTTTTCCAAAATCGCCCTTGCGGCCCTTTGCGCCGGGATGCCGGCTTTTTCATACTCCATCAAAAGCCTGTCAAATGCGCAAAGAAGCATATGCCCCGCCCCCATGCAAGGGTCGCACAGCTTTATGTTTTGCACTTTTGCGTCTTTATCCAAAGAGTTGAAGGAAGTGTCTACAAGATATTTTGCAATCCAATTTGGCGTAAAAATTTGAGTTGCAGGGGCAAGGGTGTCTTTGGATATGCGAATATTTTTTTGCAGGTTTTGAAAAATTTTGTCTTTTGTGTCTTTGTTGTAATATTGATAAAGCCAGCCTAAGCACTCGGGGTTGGCAAGGGTTTTCGGGCTAATGTTTTTTGCTTCATGTTCAAGCAGGGGGGCTGTTTTTTCCCACAAAAGCAAAGCCTTTCCCGAAAGGGGCGCAAGGCCAAAGGGTATATTGTTCGCTTTAAGGTACATTTCTTTTATAAAGCGTAAAAAACAAAAAAGTGACCCATTTGCGGCAGCCACCGAAGTTTTAAAAATACTTTCAGAGTGTATGGTAAGAATACTTTTTGCACTGACTGCAAAATTTTTAAGCTCTGTTTTGTTCAAATGCAGCACACTCCTTTAAAGCATATTATACATAACTTGGGTGCAAACTGCAAGATATAATCACTTTTTCGACAATTTTTTCATATTATATACTGCGTAGGCTACGCAAATAAAAAAGAAAGGCGTTGAAAAACATGTGTTGTTGCGAAAAAAGATGCCATAGGTTTGACGATGTTGCAGCGGCTAAGGATATCAAGGACGCATTGCGAAAGATAAAGGATGCAGTAAAGTGTATATGCGAGATTTTAAAGGATATTAAGTGCTGCAGGGGTAATCTTAATAGAAATGTATTTTTCATTAAAAAGCTTTTAGACGCTATTGAAGAAGCCATAGACGACATTCGTGACGCTCTAAAATGTATAGACAAGTGCTGCAACAGGGAAGCTGTTGAAAGCATTAAGGAAGGTCTTTGCCAACTTGAAAAGGGTGTTGAGAAAGTCAGAGAGGGCGTTTGCAAAATACAAAATGGTTACCTAAAATGCGGATTGGAGCAAGCTGAAGCCGGCGTTCAAAATCTATGCGAAGGAATTAAAGATATATCAAAAGGTCTGTGCAGGCTTGACTAAAAACAAAAAGGG
>JAQVDK010000003.1 GCA_028697835.1 Eubacteriales bacterium
ACAATGTATGCGGGAGGGATTTTTATGATAAGCAAAAGTGCCAGAAGGGTAGTAATAATCAAAGACATAAAAAGTGCAAATATCGAGCAGGCAATCTTTATTTTAAAGGACAAGGAATCGGTTGGCAACAGCAGCGATATTATAAACGAAGCCAACGAGATTGTTCAAAACTATATTATGCAATCAAAAACGGGGCTTTATAGAAAAGTACATCAAAAACGCAAATGGTTCGGTAAGAAAAAAAAATAGGGGCAGCGGCTCCTATTTTTTTATTGTTTTTTTAACACAGTAATGATATAATATTCAGGTGGCATTTTTTAACTTATTTTGGAGGGATGTTTTATGGGTAAACTATTTGGCACAGATGGCGTCCGTGGAATAGCCAACAGCGAACTGACAGCCGAACTTGCCTTCAAGCTTGGACAGGCCGGTGCATATATCCTTGCGCAGCAAGCCAACCACAGGGCAAAAATCCTTATTGGAAAGGATACCAGAATTTCTTCCGATATGCTGGAGGCTGCCATTGCGGCAGGTATTTGCTCGGTAGGAGCCGAAGCGGTCTTGATAGGCGTCGTTCCAACACCGGCTATTGCCTATCTTACAAAGCTTACGCAGGCAGATGCAGGCGTGGTTATCTCCGCCTCCCACAATTCCATGGAATACAACGGAATCAAGTTTTTTAACAACAAAGGTTATAAACTTGGTGATGATATAGAAGAAAAAATTGAAGATATTATACTATCGGATACAAAGCTTCCTCTTCCCACAGGAGAAGGCCTTGGTAGCATAACTTATGACTTTGAAGCAAAAAAGAAATACATGCAATTTGCAAAATCAACCGCATATCAGGATTTTACCGGACTTAAAATTGCCATTGACTGTGCAAACGGAGCCTCATACGCCATTGCCTCAAAGGTTTTAGAGGAGCTTGGCGCAGAAATCTTTACCATAAACGACAGCCCAAACGGAATAAATATAAACGATAAATGCGGCTCTACCCATATGGAAGGCCTAAAAAAATTTGTAAAAGAGAAAGGCGCAGACATTGGTCTTGCATTCGACGGCGACGCAGACAGGGTTTTGGCAGTAGATGAAAACGGCGACATTGTGGACGGCGACAAGATTTTAGCAATATGCGGCTCAAGCATGCTTGCAAAAGGCAAGCTTGAAAACAACACAATTGTTGCCACTGTAATGAGCAATTTAGGCCTTTACATAGCGGCAAAAAAATTGGGAATAAACATTCTTCAAGCAGATGTTGGTGATAGACATGTTTTGGAAGAAATGCTAAAAGGGGGGCACAAGCTTGGGGGCGAGCAGTCGGGGCACATTATCTTCCTTGACCACAGCACAACAGGTGATGGTCTGATTACCGGAATTCAGCTTGTTTGTGCTTTAAAAGAAAGCGGCAAAAAGCTTTCGGAACTGGCAAAAATAATGACAGTCATGCCCCAAGTGCTTGTTAACGCAAAGGTAAAAAACGAAAATAAATATACATATTTAAGCTATGGCGATATTAAAGCCGAGATAGAAAAAATAGAGGAAATTTTCCACGGCAGGGGAAGGGTTCTTATCCGCCCGTCAGGCACCGAGCCTTTGGTGCGTGTCATGATTGAAGGGGAAGATATTGATTTTATTACGAAAAAAGCCCGCCACTTGGCGGATTTAATCGAGCAAAAGCTGGCATAACAAAGTATAAAGCCATCATCTCAAACAGAGATGATGGCTTTATTGCTAAAGCATTGAAATATAGTTTTTCAAATTGGCAAGGCATATGGAAATTGCGTAAGAAGGCTCTTCCATTCCTTCAAATTCGATGGCAACATAGCCTCCATAGCCCGCTTTTTTAAGAGCTTTCAGACACTGCAAAACAGGCACGTCCCCATGGCCTAAAATCGCACCCCTTAAAAAATTGCCGCTTCTTGAAGTAAAGAAGCCCTCGCCGGGTGCGGGAAGCATGGCGGATTTAACATGAAAATCCTTTGCATGAACATAAGCCGCATAAGGCGCTATCCTGCTAAAGGCCTGCTCGGGCGCTTCGTCCGCACACAAAAAGTTCCCCATATCCGCCAAAAGCCCAAAATTCGGATGCCCCACAGCATTATATAGCTTTTCAACCCTTTCGCTGTCCTGACAGAAAAAGCCATGGTTTTCAACGGTTGTTTTAATGCCCTTTGTGGCTGCATACTCCGTCACTTCCCTGCAAGACTTCGCCAAAACAGGAAGCACACTGTCAAAGGACCTGCCGTCGCCGGAAGTTGCATCGTGGCGGACAAGCTTTGCGCCAAGGATTTCGGCAATGTCAATCATTGATTTAACCCTTGATATTTCTTTTTCATTATCGCCGCCGCTTCCTGTCAAAAAGTCTGCCCAAAAGGTGAAGCTGGAAACAGGAAGCTGATGTTTTTCACATTCTTCCTTAAGCCTTTTTGCATAATCTTCATTTGAAACTCCTTCCGGAGCCAATATTTCAACAAATTCAATTGCGTCAAAGCCCATATCTTTTGCCTTTGACACACAATCAAGCTGGGTCATGGTGCCATCTTTTAAATATTTGTTAAAGCTATAAGAGCTTACAGAAATTTTCATACAATCATCCCTCCAAAACAACTTCGTGTCCTGTTCTTGCCGACTCGTAAATAGCATCTAAAATTTGCATTATTTCAACGCCGTCTTGAGCAGGAGATTCACACTTTGTGCCATCCTTTATACATGAGATAAAATGGTTTATCTCGTTTTGGAAAAGCCCGTCAAAGCTAAGGGCAGTTTCGGCATCCAAGGCAATGTCCGCCATGTAATCGTTGATTTCGGTATAAAGCTCAAGCTCCGGGTCAAGCTTTGCCCCGCCCTTTGTGCCAAACAATTCAATTGTGCCGTTGCCCTTTTTGGTGTGAAGGCTAAAGCTTGTTTCAACCACCAAGACTGCGCCGTTGTCAAAGCGTATCATTGCAGTTGCCAAATCCTCAACGTTGCATATATCGTTATCCGTAGCACTTGCCGCCTTGTATATCTTCTTTCCCTTTATGTTACTTCGGCTTCCCAGTTTTTCAAATGTTGCCCCGTAAACAGATACAGGCTTTGGATTTCCCATGACATATTTAACAAAATCGATAACATGAACGCCCAAGTCGATAAGAGGTCCGCCGCCGGATAGGCTCTTGTCGCCAAACCAGCCGCCGGGGTTTCCGATTTTTCTTGTATAGTTGGCTTTGGCATAATAAATATCGCCTAAAAAATCTTTGTCGATAAACTCTTTCAGTATCCTGCAGTCGTTTCCATATCGCCTTACAAAGCCAATCATAAGAAGCTTTCCGCTTTTTTCCGCTGCCTTTTTCATCTCTATGGCTTCCTCGGCCGACATAGCCGTAGGCTTCTCGCACAAAACATGCTTTCCTGCCTCAAGGGCCGCAATTGTGCAAGGCGCATGAGCCGCATTCCATGTGCACACACTTACAGCGTCTATTTCTTTTAAGCTTAGCATTTCGTTATAGTCTGTAAAAACGTGTTTAACTCCATAACGCTCCGCCTTTTCCTTTGCACGCTCATGGACGATATCGCAAAAAGCATAAAGCTCCACATGAGGATTTTCCAAATATCCTTGAATATGAGATTCAGATATGCTTCCCAGTCCGATAATTCCTATTTTAAGTTTTTCTGCCATGGTTATC
Organism: Eubacteriales bacterium; assembly: GCA_028697835.1. Classification (GTDB taxonomy): domain Bacteria; phylum Bacillota; class Clostridia; order Monoglobales; family Firm-18; genus STE-11. Next base: position 3,669 of record JAQVDK010000003.1, read on the forward strand.
ATCTTCCTCCAATCTTGTTTTCAAGAAAAACAACAGCGTTTTTAATGTCGGTTTCCGGGTCGTCCCCCACTTCACGCTCTATTGTCAAAAAGCCTCGATAGCCTATATCATCAAGAGCCGCAAGCCATCCGTCAAAGTCAACATCACCCTCGCCCAAGGGCAGTTCTTTAAAGGAAGGGTCGGATTTTACCTCTTCTTCCAAAACTCCATAAACAATTTCAGGGTCCTTCTCATACAGCCTTATTCCGTCTTTCGCATGGGTGTGAACTATGTAGTCCTTTAGGGTATAAACTCCCTTGACAGGGTCATCCCCTGTAACCATAACAAAGTTAGCAGGGTCAAAGTTAACAGCAACACCCTTGGAATTTAACGAATCTAAAAACTTTTTCAAAACTGCGGCTGTTTCAGGCCCCGTTTCAATGGCAAAATGAGCTTCAAGCTCATCCGCATAGCGGCTTAGCTCAAAGCATGCCTCTTGCATAATTTTGTACCTGTCGTGACTTGTATCCTGGGGTATAACGCCGATATGAGTTGTAACAACATCTGTTTCAAGGTCTTTTGCAAGTTCTAAAATTCTTTTTGATTTTTCTATAAGAGTGGGGTTTAACTCCTTCTTCCCAAAACCATGTCCAAGGTCTCCGCAAAGCGCAGAAAATACCAATCCGTTTGATTTTACTATGTCCAAAAGTTCCCTTCTTTTTGCAGGGCTTAAATTTTCAGGTGCATATTCACCCTTTGTAACATACATTTGAAGCCCTTTTGCGCCCACACCTACAGCCTTTTTTACTGCTTCTTTTGTTTCAAGCCTAAAAGAATCAAGCATAACGCCTATTGGAAACTGATACATAAAACCACCCTTCCTTCTACTTTGATATTGCATTGTTCTTAAACTTATTGTATAATTAAAGTAGCTTATTGTAAAGAAATTATATTGACGCAAATTAACACAATTTTGCCCTCGAAGGTGATATAATGAATAATATATACTACGAACCACATATCCATTCCGACCCCGAGCTTCCCATAATTTTTCACCTTGACATCTTTCGCACAGGAAGGGAGCCTTTCCTAATCCATTTCCATGAAAACATAGAGATTTTGTACATAATACAAGGAAAAGCAAGGGTATCGTCCAACCTTACAAGGGTTGAGGCATCAGAAGGAGAGCTTGTTGTAATAAGTTCAAATTGCATACACAATATAGAAAGTGCAGACGGAAACGATGTTTTCTATTATTGCCTTATTATTGACTCGGAGCTTTGTGAAAGCTTTGGGATTGATATTGAGGAGATTGCCTTTAACGTCCTTGTTAAAGATGATATTGCATCGCAAAATTTCTTAAAGGTAAAAAAAGAACTGGAGATAAAGGGAGACCTTTATAAATCTGCCGCAAAGGCGGCTGCCATTGAGCTTATGATACATCTTTACAGAAACCATATATCCAGCAAAACTGCCATGGCTCAAAGCCCTTCCGGCATAAAAATGGAAATGGTGAAAAAAGCGATTGTATATATACAAAAGAATTTTAATCAAAATATCTCAACTGAAGATGTGGCAAAAGCAGTGGGCCTTAGTAAATCATATTTTTGCCGCCTATTCAAAGAAGTTACCCGTTGCACCGTAGTGTCATATATTAACAAACTGCGCTGCTACAACGCAAAAAAACTCTTTAGCACAGGAAAATATTTGGTCAGCGAAGCCGCACTTTTAAGCGGATTTGACAACTTGTCCTACTTCTCAAAAACTTATAAAAAACACATGGGCACTCTGCCTTCCAAATCTTTGTCTTAAAGCCTGACCTCAACTTCGTTTAGTGCAACAATGCTGTTTGCGGTAACCTGACAGTCCAAAGCCAAAACCTTTACCCCGTGCATGTAGGCGTCCTTTAAGGCATCGGCGAAAGCTTTGTGGGTTTTAACATTTGGTGTAAAATATTTTACATTTTCCATCTGGATAATAAACACAATCAATGCGCTGTATCCTTCCGATACAGCGTTTTTTAATTCGTTTATATGCTTTACTCCCCGCTCGGTGGGCGCATCCGGAAACATTGCCACTTTGCCTAACTCCAAAGTTACGCCTTTAACCTCTACATATGTTTGCTTCCCGTCCGCCTCTATGTAAAAATCAAAGCGTGAGCTGCCGTATTTACATTCGGGTCTGATAGAAGAAATACTGTTATACAAATTCCCATCTCTAATCCATTCCTCAAACACTTTATTGGGAATTTGGCTGTCGATGTTAACAAGCCTTTCACCCTTATAGACGGAAATTAGGTCAAATTTTGTTTTGCGGGCAGGATTTTCGGATTTTTGCACAAAAATATCTGCGCCGGGAATTAAAAGCTCTCGGCAGCGGCCTGTATTTTTAACATGACAAACATGCTTTTCCCCGTCAATTTCAATATTTGCAACAAAGCGGTTGGGACGGCTTAAAAATTTTGCCGCTAAAATATTTTCGTATATCAATTTTTCCTCCTAAGTAAGTTATTAAAAAATCAAGGGTTAAAATACCCTTGATTTATTTAAGATTACGAGCAAACCTGTAAGCCGAGTTCTGTTTTTGATAATCATCTATCTAGGCGATACATTACTGCATCGCTCAAGCCACCCGTCGGGGCTTATTGCCGGGCCGGCACCCCTGTCGGTGTTGCTGCGGATGGGGTTTACATGGCCGGTTAGTCGCCTAACCGCCGGTGAGCTTTTACCTCACCTTTCCACCTGTACTGCAAAAAATGCAGTAGTCTATTTCTGTTGCACTATCCTTAGAGTCGCCTCTACCGGGAGTTACCCGGCACCCTGCCCTGTGCAGCTCGGACTTTCCTCGTTGGGGGGGAGTCCCCCCCACCGCGATTATCCGGTTTACTCGTAATATGTTGTATTTCTATCGGATATAAATATCTCCACATCTTTAAACTTGCTTTGCAAATATTCTTTTATCGCCTCGCATACAGCCGCTTCCGTTTCATAGTGTCCGGCCTCTACAAGGGCTATGCCAAGCTCATATGCCGCCTGCTCGTCATGATATTTTGCCTCTCCGGTTAAAAGCACGTCGCATGAGTTTTCAAAAGCTGCCTGAAGCATAAATGCCCCGGAGCCCCCGCAAAGCGCAACCTTTATGACCTGCTTGTCCTTCTCGCCTACACATTTTATTAAAGTGCTGTTTAATCTTTGTTTAACAAGGGCGCAAAAATCGCCAAGCGGCATGGGCTTTTGAAGAAATCCAACCCTTGCGCTTCCATCAAATCCTTCGGTCTCCAGCTTTTCTACGCCGGAAAGACCAAGCTTTTTTGCCAATATATCATTGACGCCGCCGTCTGCGCTGTCAAGATTTGTATGAGCGGCATACATAGCAACATCGTGTTTTATAAGCTGCATGATTATTCTGCCTTGAGCTGTCATATCGGTAATCCTGTTTACAGGCTCAAGCATAATAGGGTGATGGGTGATGACCAAATCGGCTTTTTTCTCTATCGCTTCCAAGGCGGTTTTGCTGTCCATATCCAAAGCAATCATAACACGCCTTACTTTTCCGTCATATTGTCCAACCAAAAGCCCCACATTGTCCCATTTTTCCGCCAGCTCCAAAGGCGCAAAGCTTTCCATGGCAAAAGCCATATCACGAATTGTAGTCATTGTAAACCTCCAAAAAAGCCTTTCTTCTCTCTATAAATTCATGGTATTTGTCGGCATCCTGGCTGCTGTTTTTCATGTTGGCAATGGCCCTGTCCAAGGCATAAATCTTGCGCCGCAAAAACTCTCCCAAAAGCGGATGCGCTTTTTGCACAAGCGCTTTGCCTATATAATAGTAAATATCATTGTCGAATTTCTCGGTCCCTGCCTTGACAGCCATTATATTATACAACTTTCCGCCCTCTTTTGCAAGTGTTTCATCACAAATGGCAAAACCTTCTTTATGTAAATACCTTCGCAGCACATCCGCCATGGTCATGGGCTGAAGAATTAAAAGCTTTGCGCTTTTAGCCACCCCCTCGCCCTTTTTCAGGATATCACAAATAAGCTTGCCACCCATTCCGGCTATAATGATAATGTCGGCATGCTCGATTTTCTCCAGTCCGTCACCTACAACCACATCAATTTTATCCTCAAGGGCATACTTTTTAACATTTTCGCGGGCAATTTCGGCGGGCCCTGTGGCAACATCCGAAGCAATTGCCCTTTTTATAATGCCTTTTTGCAGAAGATAAATGGGTATGTAGGCATGGTCCGTGCCTATATCGGCAGCAACATCACATGGAAAAACCATATCTGCAACAGCCTGTAGGCGGTTTGTAAGCGTCATTTGTTCCCTCCGCACCAAAGCCCTGCCCGCATAAAGCGCAGGCAGGATATTTTAAAATATGGGGCGCAAATTTGCACCCCATAAAACTTGTGTTTATTCCAAATAGTCCTTCAGCTTTTTGCTTCTGCTCGGATGGCGAAGCTTCCTCAGCGCCTTTGCCTCGATTTGGCGAATTCTTTCACGAGTTACTTGGAATTCCTTGCCCACTTCCTCCAAAGTCCTTGCCCTTCCGTCATCAAGACCGAATCTAAGCCTTAAAACCTTTTCCTCACGAGGGGTAAGGGACGACAAAACATCCACCAACTGCTCTTTAAGCAAGGAAAATGACGCCGCTTCCGCAGGTGCAGGCGCATCATCGTCAGGGATAAAGTCGCCCAAGTGGCTGTCGTCTTCCTCGCCTATGGGTGTTTCAAGGGAAACAGGCTCCTGGGCAATTTTTTGGATTTCACGGACCTTTTCAAGGGACATTCCCATTTCCTTTGCAATTTCTTCGGGTGTGGGGTCTCTCCCAAGCTCTTGCAAAAGCTGGCGTGATACCCGAATAAGTTTGTTTATGGTTTCCACCATATGAACAGGAATCCTTATTGTCCTTGCCTGGTCGGCAATAGCCCGGGTGATTGCCTGTCTAATCCACCACGTTGCATATGTGCTGAATTTATAGCCCTTTTGATAATCAAATTTTTCAACTGCTTTTATAAGACCTAAATTTCCTTCTTGTATTAAGTCTAAAAACAACATTCCGCGGCCTACATACCTTTTGGCAATGCTGACAACAAGCCTTAAATTAGCTTCCGCAAGCCTTTGCCTGGCTTGAACATCGCCTTTTGCCATAGCCTCGGCAAGGTCTGTCTCCTCCTCGGGGGTAAGCAGCGGAACTTTGCCAATTTCCTTAAGGTACATCCTTACAGGGTCGTCAAGGGCAACCCCCTCGGGAATGGTAAGGTCAAGGTCCTCTTCTTCAACCTTCAGCTCTTCGAGTTCATCTTCAATATCCCCTGTAATCTCGATACCCAAATTTTCTACATTCTCATAAACCTTTTCTATCTGGTCAGGATCAAGCTCTATCTCTTCCAATGTATCCATAATTTCCTTATAAGAGAGCATACCTTTTCTTTTACCTTTGTCGATAAGGTTTTTTATGATTTGTTTTTTACTCTCTACGCTGCTCATTGGTCCCGACCTCCTTTCTCAAACATTTTGTTCGTTGTATTTAGTGTTTGCTCCTGCGAAGCTTTTTTGTTTAATAACGTATCCAACAAATTTCTCTTTTTCCTCTCATCTGCAAAAAACCTTATTAACTCCTCCATTGCAAGTAATTTATCTTCTATGTTTTGGTCATCGTGCAAAATTCGAGAAACATTTGCACTGTCTTCAAATTGCGATACGATAATGCGTGCATCGGGCGTGTGCCCATTTCGCCAAATACCCATAAGTAAATTAAACAACTCTCGGTGCAGCCCCTCGTCAAAATCGCTTTCTATAAGGTTTTCCATAGCCAAATCCGCCGCCCTTTTATCGCTGCAAATCAGGCTTAGCGCAAGCCTTTGCCCTCGCAGGGCATTTTCCTTTTTAGGGTTTAGGCTTCTTATTGCGCCTATGGAAGGCTGACCTTTAAAGCCGTCAATCCTGCTTTTGCGCTCGCTTATCACATTAAGGCGGCTGATTTCGCTAAATATACTGTCTGCGGAAACGCCGGTTTCCTGAGCCACCTTTTTGACGTATATCTCCCTTTCGACAGGGCTTTTAATTTTTGCAAACTGAAGCGCTAACTCGTTTATATACTTTATTTTATCTTCAACTATATCTAAATTGTATTGTTCTTGTAATTTGCTGATTTTATACTCAATTTGCAATTTTGCATTATCCACAAGTTCACGAAAAGCGCCAACACCATTTTTTTTAATGTAATCATCAGGGTCCTCGCCATCGCCCATGGTAAGAACCTTGACGGTCAAATCCTCCTCGGCCAAAAGCTCGATTGCTTTTTGTGTTGCCTTTTGCCCCGCCTCGTCACTGTCGTAGGCAATGATAACCTCGGGCTTCATTCTTTTGATAATCCTTGCCTGCTGGGGGGTAAGGGCTGTGCCCAGTGTGGCAACCGCCGAATCAATGCCGTTTTGGTGCAGGCTTATAACATCCATATATCCTTCCACAAGGATAAGATAATTGTCCTTTGTACTTTTTGCAAGGTTTAGACCAAAAAGGTTATAGCTTTTGCTAAATGCGGCTGTCTCAGGCGAGTTAAGATATTTTGGGATTCCATCGTCTAAAACCCTTCCCCCAAAACCGATAATGTTTTTTCTGACATCAATTATGGGGAACATCAAACGGTTTCTAAAACGGTCGTAAACATCCCCTCTTTCATTTTTTACAGCCATGCCGCTTTCGATTATTTCATCATCGGTAAAGCCTTGGTTTCTTAAATAGTCCAAAAGCTTGTTTAACTCCGGGGCGTACCCCAGACCAAACCTGTTAACCGCAGCTTGGCTTATGCCCCGCCGCATGATATATTCAAGTGCTTCTTCTCCTTCGGGGGAGTGCAGGCACTCGTAAAAAAACCGTCCGGACAAAGAATTTATTTTGTAAATGGTGCGCCTTAACTTAGCATTATTGGCTGCCCCACCCTCGTTTGTGTCCGGAATGTCCATTCCTGCCTGCTCCGCAAGGTATTTTACGGCCTCGACAAAGTCAAGGTTTTCTATATCCTTTACAAAGCCTATGATGTTTCCGCCCCTGCCGCAGCCAAAGCAGTAATATAGCTGCTTGTCCGGCGAAACAGTAAAAGATGGGGTCTTTTCCTTATGAAAAGGACAAAGACCTTTAAGCGTGCCGCCGCTGCGCTTTAAACTTACAAAGCGCGAGGCAATATCCACAATGTCGTTTCTGTCCATAACCTCCTGTAAAAAAGACTCGGGAAAAATCAGTGCCATAGTAACTTCCTTTCAAAAAAACGCAACAAATTTTTATATCGCAAATTTGCTGACAAAGATAAATTCGACATCCAATCCCAAATTCCTTCAAAAGTGTGTCAGCAAAACATCAAATTGTCGTAAAACCACGGATATTACAGTTAATTTACCCATTTTCAGGCATTATAATACCTGCCACGAGCGTGGTATGAAAAGCTCTTTATATTTATGTATTGCATACCTGTCGGACATTCCTGCTATATAATCGCAGGCTCTTCTGTCGATATCGTCCGTGTCAACCCCTTCGGGAACAAGGGAAGGGTTTTGTTTAAAAAGCCTGTAAAGCTCATATATAATGTTTTTCGCTTTATCCTCTTCATTTTTCGCCTTTGAGCCGATATAAACATTTTCCATCATGAACTTCCTAAGCTCCAGCATTGCGCTTTCAAAATCCGGCTCCATTTTTACATAGGGTTTGTCTTGGCTTTCCCTTATAATTGACAAAATCATGTTATTTATACGCTCCGAATGGCTAAGGCCAAGCACCGCAAGGCAATGCCCGGGCAAATCATTTATGCTCAAAACGCCTCCCCTTATGGCATCGTCAATATCATGGTTAAGGTAGGCAATACGGTCGGCATACTTTAAAATTACCCCTTCCAAGGTGGCGGCCTGGTTGCTGCCTGTGTGGTTGGCAATGCCGTCCCGAACTTCCCAAGTAAGGTTTAATCCTTCTTTGCCTTCAAGAACTTCTACAACACGTATGCTTTGCTCATAGTGCTTAAATCCATAAGGGCACACCTGGTTTAAAACAAATTCTCCCGTATGCCCAAAAGGCGTGTGTCCAAGGTCATGTCCCAGCGCCATTGCCTCCACCAAATCTTCGTTGAGATTTAATGCTCGGGCAATGGTCCTGCCTATTTGCGAAACCTCCAAGGTATGGGTAAGGCGGGTGCGGTAATGGTCGCCCTCCGGGCTTAAAAACACCTGGGTTTTGTGTTTTAGGCGTCTGAAGGCCTTGCTATGTATTATCCTGTCCCTGTCCCTTTGAAACTCTGTTCTGATATTACAGGGAGGGATTGGGCGCTGCCTGCCTTTTGTATTTTCAGAAAGAGTGGCGTATTGGCTTAAAAATTCCCTTTCACGGCGCTGTGTCAGCTCTCTTGGCAGCATTACCGTTTCAACTCCATTATCCTAAGTGCAAGGGATTTGCAGCGTGATTTTGCAAACTCATCGTCTTTGGCAGGCTGCTGGGCGCTGATACCCAAGTGACCTGCGTCAACATCCGGGTGACCTGTTCCAAGTACGGTCATTCCCTGCACTAAAGCCATTGCATGCATGGCCGCAATTGTTGCCTCCTGACCGCCAAAGCGTGAGGCGCCTACCGCAATAAAGCCGCAGGGCTTTCCGACAAAGGCCTTTTCGCCCCTAAGGCGGCGTGTCTTGTCAAACAATGCCTTAAGCTGGGCACTCATACTTCCAAAATAAACCGGGCTTCCAAAAATAAGGGCATCGGCTTTTTTCATCTTTTCAAAAAGTTCCTCCAAGCCCGTTCCCCTGTAGCATACCCCGCTGCAGGGGTTGGAGCAGACTACGCAAAAAGGAAATTTTGCGGTAGCCAAGCTATCCGCCACATATACTTCCTCCGTTTTTGCACCCATTTGGGCGCATTTATCTAAAACTTCGTTAATCAAAAAGGAGACATTGCTGTTTTTCCTCGGACTTGCGTTTAAGGCCAATATGTACATAAAAAAATCACCTCTTTTAAACATTATATTAAACTTTCTTGGCTGTAATGCCCCGTAGGCAAAACTTCAGGGAGCGAAAATTTCGCCCCCTGAAAAGGCAGATACATGGTTATTTTACCTCAATCAAGCCGTAGTCTTTGTCTTTTCTTCTATAAACAATATTGGTGGCGCCGTCTTTGTCATTTTCGAAAACAAAAAATTCGTGTCCTAAAAGATTCATCTGCAAAATTGCTTCTTCGGCGCTCATTGGCTTTGTTTCAAAGCGCTTGGTTTTAACGATGTTGAACTCTTTTTCCTCCTCAACGTCTTTATAAGTCTCCACCAAGCCGGTAAGGGAGCCTGCTTTAAGCCTTTTTTCAAGCCTTGTTTTATGTTTCCTAATCTGTCTTTCAATTGTGTCGATGGATTTGTCTATACTGATATACATATCGCCTGTTACTTCTTCCACACGATAAATCATATTCTTAGAATAGATGGTTGCTTCAACGGTTTGCCTGCCTTTTTCAACGGACAGTGTTATTTTTGCCTGGGAATCATCTTCAAAAAACTTGTCAAGCTTTGAATACTTTTTTTCAATGTAAGCCTTAAGCTCTTTCGTCAAATCAAATTTTCTTGCAGTAATTGTTAGCTTCATAGTACCTACCTCCATAATGTTATTGTATAGTACTTGTAAAATGAGGCGAAAGTATTCTTGTCAAGCCACAAAAGCTGCCCTTTAAGCTTCTTTCGCTTATATCACAGCACTTGCATGGCGCGTTACATGACAGCCTATATTAACCGCCACAGGCAGCCCTGCAATGTGCGTGGGATACGTCAGTATGTTTACACCCAGTGCGGTAGTATCTCCGCCCCAGCCCATAGGCCCAATGCCCAGTCTGTTAATTTTCTTTAGCAAAGCTTCTTCCATATTTGCATAAAAAGTGTTTGGATTTTTATGGTCAACAGGCAGCAGGAGCGCTTTTTTAGCAAGGAGGGCAGCCTTTTCCATGGTTCCTCCAATCCCCACGCCTACTACAATCGGGGGACAAGGGTTTCCACCGCCTTTATATACAGTTTCGACAACAAAGTCCAAAATTCCTGCTTCACCGTCGGAAGGTTTTAGCATTTTTACCCCGCTCATGTTTTCGCTGCCAAAGCCTTTGGGCGCAACTGTAATTTTTAAGCTATCTCCCGGGACTATTTCATAGTGTATGACCGCCGGGGTGTTATCCCCTGTATTTATGCGGTCTAAAGGGTCTTTTACCACTGATTTCCTAAGATACCCTTTTTCATAGCCTTCCCTAACGCCTTGATTTATTGCATCCTCTAAACTGCCTTCAACATAAACTTCCTGCCCAATTTCCACAAAGACAACCGCCATGCCGGTATCCTGGCAGATTGCTATTTCCTCATTTTTGGCAATTTGCGCATTTTCCAAAAGCTTATCTATGACATTTCTTGCCCTTGGATGGGTTTCAATTTCCCTTTGAGCTTCCAGCGCTCTTTTTATATCGTCGCAAATGTAATAATTCGCCTCTGCGCACAGCCTTGAAACCACGTCGGCAATCTCTTTTGCTTTAATTTTCCTCATCCGTCTCAAACCCCACCTTGTCCGCCAAAATATAAAGAGGCCTGTTTTTGCACTCTTCGTATATCCTGCCGATATATTCCCCCATAATGCCAAGCATGATAAGAACAATTCCGTTTGTAAAAGCCGCAATGCACAAAACCACAAGCCAAAGGGGTCGATAACCCAAAGCTGCGGCAACTGCCGCTATAGCGCTTGCAAGCTCGAAGGCAGCCCCTAAGTATAGAGAAAACCGAAGCGGCTTATGGGAAAACGAAGTAATCCCGTCATTTGCAAAGCGTATCATCCTGCGCAGATTATATTTGGGAACACCGGCAAATCTTTTCTCTCTAATATATTCGACGGCTGTATGGGAAAATCCTACCCAATTTACAATTCCCCTCATATATCTGTGTTTTTCGCGCATGTTTTTTATATGCCTGCACACCTTTTTGTCCATCAGGCGAAAATCGCCGGCATCAACGGGCATATCAACATCGGTCAGCTTTCGCAAAATACGATAATACAAAGCGGCGGTTGCTTTCTTAAAGACTGACTCCCCTTTTCTTTTGACACGCTTGCCATACACCACATCAAAGCCGCTTTTCCACTTTTCAATCATCTTCAAAATAACCTCGGGGGGGTCTTGCAAATCGGCGTCGATTATAACCACCGCATCCCCTTTTGCATGGTCAACCCCTGCACTTATTGCGATTTGGTGCCCAAAATTCCTTGAAAATTCCAGAATTTTAATGTTTTTATCCGTTTTTTGCAGACGCCTTAGTATCTTTGAAGTTTTGTCGGTGCTTCCATCGTTTACATATATTATTTCATAATTTTCATTAGTTTGTTTCATAACATTTACAAGCCTTCTATGGGTTTCCTCGATAACCTGCTGTTCATTTAAAACCGGCACAACCACAGAATACATCTTTTCTACCCCACCTTCTAATTCATAAATACCCAAGAGTCAAACCACCTAAGCACATTTTTCACATAACCTGGACTTACACCCACCCCGCTTATAACAGGATAAAACATTATAAACAAAACAATCGCCAAAGCCGCAAATCCATATATCTCGCCCATTTTAACCTTACCGCTGTTTAAAAGTCGGCGCGCCGTTTCCACTATTGCCAGCACTATAAACGCAACGCAGGCAAAATAATGGTATATAAAAACCACCCTGCTAATAAACATCCATGGCACCAGCTGTGAAAAATAGGCTATGCAAAGAAACATCCCAATCTTATTCTTCCTAAAAATTGCCAAATATATGCAATATCCCATTGCAAAAAGCCCGCTCCACCAAACAAGCGGGTTGCCGAAAGACGAAATTGACGAGATTATGCCCTGCTCTTTAAGCTCCCCGTTAATATATGCCCAAAGGGGGCGCTTGTTTACCAGCCACTCATACCACAAAGAGCCATAGGGGTGGTCCTCCGTAACCCCCTTGTGGTAACTGAACATATAGGTTTGGTTTTCCAAAACATATTGCATTGGCGTTCGCCCGTGAAGGTCATAGCGAATTTGCGGCAAATACGACACAAAATACACACAAGCAGGCAGTATTATAAAAAAAACCAAGCACCAAAGTATAGATTTGTAAAGGCGACTTATATAATCTTTAGTGCTGTTTCTATGAAAATAGCTTTTTATCCAATTATAAAAAACCATTGCCGCAAGCCCTGCTCCCGCATAAATGCAAATCCACTTGGTTGCAACGCCAATTGCAAAAAACACTCCGCTTTTCGCCAAGGCCAAAAAGCCCTTTGAAAGAGGCTCGCTGTTAAAATCCAAAACAAAATAATCCAGCATATAATAATACATCAATATAATAAACAGCACCGCATAGCTGTCAATAGTGGCAAGGCGTGTCTGGGCAAAGTGCATAAAATCAAAGGTGAAAAGTATTGTTCCCACCAAAGCCAGGTGGGTGCTTTTGAAAAGCTTTTTGGCAAAAGCATAAAAAAGCGGCACCATAAGCACACCTGTTAGCGTTCCCATAAACCGCCAGCCAAAAGGCGTCATGCCAAACATCAAAATACCAAGGGATAAAATCAGTTTCCCCAGGGGCGGGTGGGTAATCTCATATGGGGCAATTTTATGTATTATTTCATATGCTGTTCGGGGGTGGTAAACCTCGTCAAAATATGTTCCGTTCATGTACGAGGGCCTTGGTGGCACGCAATTTTGCTCGTCTATAATCTCGTGGGAAGTGGCGCCAACCGGCAAAATCAAATTTCCCCTCACGTCAAAGGCGCCCACTTCCCCAAGCATAAGCCCTGTCCTGTCAGGCTCAATCATAATATACCTTGCCTGCGCCTGTTTTGCAACCCTTCGCCATATAAAAACCGAATTATGCTTTTGCTTTTTATACAAATCCCATCTTCCACCATCAACGGAAGTTTTTATCGTATATTCACCACTGCCTATGCCAAGGTAAAGCATAACGCTTGATATGCTTTTTTCCTCTCCAAAATCGATAATCATTTGTCTATCGGTGGAATTAAAGGTTTGCGGGGCTGTAAAATCCCCCAAATTGGTAAAGGCGACAATCGAATATACAGCCGTAATGGAAAGCATTATAACATAGTCCTTCTTAGCCATTTTGCCAAGAGTGATATTTTCGTCGTATACCTCGAAGGCTCTCGTTTTTTTGCAGCCAAGGAGCACATCAAACGCCAAATAAAAAGAATATACCGCTACGGCAATATTTAAAACCGCCACAGCACCAACCAGTACATTGGTAATTTCCCTTCCCCCAAGGTCCGCCGCCAAAACATCTGCAACGTTTAGATAGTGGCTAATCGTTTGTACCGCAAACAGCCATATAAGCCTTCTGTCCTTGCTGAAGATATATGCAAAAACAAGCAAAACCAAGGCAGGATACAAATAGCGCTCGTGCATTTTCGCTCCAAATGTAAACATTACCGTTATTATAAGATATGGTATGTAAAATATTTTAACACGATTTTGCGATTTTACATAAAGCCAAACGGAAAACAAGGTAATGCCCACAATAACCGCATAGGACCACAAGCCTATAGGAAGGAGCAAAAATTTATAATCCAGACCTGCCCAGTTCATGCCGAACAAAGCATAAATGTTATAGGCATTTACCGTTGCATACGGGTACGAGGTGAGGGTGGCAAAATACTTTTCAAAAAGCCATAAAAAATTAAATCCTTCCGTAAAAGGCAGGGCGCACAAAAACAACGCCGCAAGGCCAATGCCAATGCTTTTTGCGGTAACTTTTAAGTCGGTTTTATAAAGGTATGCACCCAAATACAAAGGAGCAATAATTAAGCCCTGAGGTTTTATCAAAATACACACCGCATATAAAAAAGCGCCCAAGTAAAGCTTGTTTTTATATACGCAAATCAAAGACAAGACCATAAACAAAGTAAAAAACGAATCCATCTGCCCCCACATGGCGGAATTTAAAACAACGGCAGGATTAAGGCCAAAAACAAGCATTAAAAACCATGGCAAAAGCGGTGTTTCTTCTTTTTGCGCCTGCCTTAATATTATATACGCAATCAAAACATCCGAAGCCATTGCGGGCAATTTTATCAGCATGGTAAATTGGCCCTCCGTCAAGCCAAGATAGCGTTCTATATGCCCTAAAACATAAAGCACCAGCATATATCCCGGAGGATAGTCCGCAAAATAATCGGGCGCATAAAACTTTTTTGTCCCAACCTGCGCCAGCCTTTGCGCCCATATTTTAAAACAGTTTATGTCGGTGGTGTGCCCTTCCACCAATACAGAAATAAGCAAACGTAACATCAAAAGCCCGCCCAAAACAAGGTAAGGCCCGATATTTCGTTTGCTTATGCCGCTTTGCGAATATTTAAAGTCGTTATATGCAAAAAGGAAAAACGCCAAATACAGCATTAATGTAAAATATACGCTTTGCATAAACCACACCTCAAAATCAGGCTATACTATATACTATAACATTTTACCATAAATTATGAGGTCAGGCAAGCAAATAAACAATATTTTACATTATGCTATTTCTCGGCAAAAATTTTCATCAAAAGCTTTATCATAAAATAAAACAAAACTAAAACAGTAAATACTCCAAAAAGTCCATATCCCATTAATTTAAGTGCCAAGATAATGTTTTGAATATCCATTGCTTACCCCCCTAAATTAAGACAACAGCCATGGCACAAGCGCCAAAACCATACTTCCTGCTATAACCGAACCAAGCTGACCTGCAACGTTTGCGCTTACCGCAGGCATTAAGATAAAGTTGTACGGGTCTTCCTCCTTGGCAAGCTTTTGAATAATTCTTGCACTCATGGGAAATGCCGAAATTCCTGCGGCGCCAACCATGGGGTTGACCTTCTTCTTGCTTAAAACATTAACAAGCTTTGCAAACATTACTCCGCCTGCTGTATCGAATATGAACGCAACCAAGCCTAAAAGCATAATTAAAATCGTATTTAATGTAAGGAAGTCCTGATACCTCATACTTCCGCCTATTGTGATACCCAAAAGCAATGTTACAAGGTTTGAAAGCTCGTTTTGTGCGGCCTTTGAAAGCTTGTCCAACACAAGGCACTCGCGAAGAAGGTTTCCAAACATCAAAAGACCGATAAGCGGCGTGCTTATAGGCGCTAAAATGCCTGATATAATTGTAATTAAAATAGGGAACAAAATAAGCACAGGCCTTGGAACGGAGCCGCTTTTGTTTTCCATTCTGATTCTACGCTCGCTTTTCGTGGTCAATGCCCTGATAACAGGTGGTTGGATTATAGGTACCAAGGACATATACGAATATGCCGCAACAGTAATTGCAGGAAGAAGCTGCTTTGCAAATCTTGCGGCAACATATATTGAGGTAGGCCCGTCGGCAGCGCCGATAATGCCGATTGATGCTGCGGATTTTAAATCGAAGCCCAAAGCCGTTGCCGCCAAAATCGTAAAGAATATGCCAAACTGTGCCGCAGCACCGAAGAAAATCATTTTAGGGTCTTGCAAAAGAGGGGTAAAGTCAATCATTGCCCCTATTGCGACAAAAATCAGCACCGGAAACAATTCTGTTTGAATACCTGCGTCAAAAAACATCTTTAAAACACCGGACACAACTCCTCCGTCCACATCGGGCATTTCCCAAACCACGCTCAAGGGAAGGTTGACCAAAATGGCACCAAATCCAATGGGAAGCAAAAGCATCGGTTCATAATCCTTTTTAATCGCCAGGTAAATCAAAACTCCGCCGATAAGATACATGAGCAAATATTGCCACCAGTGTGCAGCGAACTCTGTAACACCCTGAAAAAGCTCTGACATTAAAAACATCTCCTTGTCTTTTGATAAATTCATAAATTTTTTATATCACAAAAACCAAGCTTTGCTTTTCCGGTTTCAAACAAAGCTTGAAAACATATTAATTATATTAATACATTTTTCTTCTTTTTTCAATAGTCATTTTAGTCAAAGTTAATATTTTTTTATATACAACAACACAAATAACACTATTTCTTTAAAAATAACACTTTTTAATAACAGCCCGGTTATGATATAATGAGTGCATACGAATTTCATCATATCCAACCTTGCGCCAACGGCGTAAGAGCAAAGGATATGATATACCAAACAATATAAGTTTTTGAAGGGAGAGTTTTATTGTGCTTTTCAAAGCTGCAAAGGACAGGGACACCTGGGTTAAAATCAAAACAGAAGGGAAACATCAGGATACAAGAGAGTATCTGCTTGAAAAGTATAACGAATATTGCAAAGAGCCTATTTTGGAGCTTGAGTATAGCAAGTTTAAAATTTATTTTGAAACGGGCCTTCGAATGAAATACGAGCCCTTATATTTCAAAAGGCGTGGGCGCCTTAACATACTGGCAGGGCTTAGCCTTATTTTTGACGATAAAAAATATATTTCAGAGCTTGAGGACATAATTTGGGCAATATGTAACGAGTTTACCTGGGCACTTCCTGCGCATATCGCGGCTTTAAGCTTTGAAGAGTCTGAAACATTTATAGACTTGTTTGCGGCAGAAACGGGCATGGCACTTTCCGAAATATATTATCTGCTCTCTGACAGGCTTGACAGTTATGTCAAAAAACGCATCCGCCATGAAATTAAAAGAAGAATTATAGACTCCTTTGAACACGGCAGCTTTTGGTGGGAAAATGCCAAAACCAACTGGGCAGGGGTATGCAGCGGCTGTGTGGCGGCAACTTATATGTATATGGCTCCCGAGCGGTTTGAAAGTATATATCCGAGAATTAACAAGATTATGGACAGCTTTTTGTCAAGCTTTGAAAACGACGGGGCATGCAGGGAAGGCTTTGCATATTGGACATACGGGTTTGGGTATTACACAGTTTACGGCTCGCTGCTAAAGGATTTTACAGACGGTAAGATAGATGTGTTTAAAAACCCAAAGATTAAAGAAATTGCCAAATTCCAAGAAAGGGCATACATGCAAGATAGGGTAATCATGTCTTTTGCAGATGCGGATATAAAAAACTACAAATACCAGCGTGGGATTACGTCGTATTTAAAGAGCGTATATGGCGATGATTTCTCCATTCCGCCCATAGAAAGCGCCAGAGAGATAATCCCCGACCATTGCCACAGGTGGGCGCATTTTATTCGTAACATTGTTTGGGAGCTGCCGGAAAAAGCCGACGGAGTAAAGCCGGGTATGGTTTATTTGCCGGATTCTCAGATTTACCTAAACAGAAAGAAAAACTTTGCCTTTGCAATAAAAGGCGGGCATAATGACGAGCCCCACAACCACAATGACGTCGGAAGCTTTATTTTTGTATATGATAATGAGCAAATCTTTGCGGACTTTGGGATGGGCGAATATACAAGGGAATATTTTGATTCGCAAACCCGCTACAGCTTTTTGGTCAATTCATCCCGTGGGCACAATGTACCTATAATAAACGGGCAATACCAAAAAGATGGAAAGGAATACAAGGCTACCGGGATTTTTGCGGACGAGGACACATTTGAAGCGGATATGGCAAAGGCTTATGGAATGGACGAGCTTTTGTCGCTTGTTCGTAAATGCGAAATCACAGAAAACCACGTTAAAATAACAGACAGCTATAATTTCTCTAAAGAGCCCGAAAGTGTTGTGGAAAGGCTTGTGGCGCTGTCAAAGCCGGAAATTTCGCCGGGTGCTGTTAAAATAAAAAATGTTGTTTTAAAATTTGATGAAAAAATGTTTGACTGCACCCTTTCGGAAGAATTATACAAAGACCACAGCGCCAAAGACGCAGTTGCATACCTTATTGACTTGACGGTAAAAAATCCAAAGGCAGAGTTTAAATGCGAATATACAATCTCGCCTGCTGATTAATCATTTAAAAAGTGTTCGGCATGCCGTTTTGCATTCCGAACACTTTTTTTGCTATATAAAGGCGCAGCAGAAAATTTCTATCTACTTTTCGAGAACGCCCTTGCAACCTGATGCAGCCTGCCCAGTGCATGGTCAAAAAACGCCTTGCAGCTTTGGCAGAAGTAATTTTTGCCCTCTATCCTGTCCCGCCTGCAGCCGTTTCGGCAGATAAAGGCATATTCGCACGATTTGCACTCCGGCGGAACATACACGGACTTTTCAATAAAAGACCTTGACACTTCACCTTCCGCCATTTCCTTAAAGCTGTCGCCCACTTTTCCTATTTTGTATTTGTCTATAACATAAAAATCGCAAGGATATATTCCTCCGTCCGCTTCCACCACAAATTGGCAGGAGCAAATACCGTTCATACTGCAGCTTTCCGGAGGATTTCCCATCAGCATGGACACGAAATTGTCAAAGTGGCGTATGCTGATGTAATTGCCATTTGCCAAGTCATTATACCACAGGTCAAAAAGACGTATCAAAAATTTTTCGTACAATTTCGGCGTAAGGGAGTATGGATTTTTGCCCCGCTCTTCATTAAGCCCGTCAAGACAGGGAATAAACTGTAGGTATTTAAAATTATTTTTCTTGTAAAAGTTATAAATTTTCTCTATATGGCGCACGGTGTTCGCCGTTACAACACACAAAATATTGTACTGAGTATTGTATTTGTTAAACAGCCTTATAGCCCTCATCACCTGATGAAAGCTGTTGCCCCGGTGCATATTGTGGCTTTGGCTGTCACCGTCTAAGGATATGCCCACCAGGAAGTTATTATCCGCCAAAAACCTTGCCCACTCCTCATCTATCACCATTGCGTTGGTCTGGATAGAATTATGCACCGAAATTTTTTTGGTGTTATACTGCTTCTGATATGATATAAGCGCCTTGTAAAAATCCAGCCCGACTAAAGTAGGCTCTCCTCCCTGGAACGCAAATGCCACAGCCTCGTCCTCCTGCAAAAAGGCTGATTTTACCAATTCTTCAAGCGTTTTTAAAGACATTCTTCCCATGTTCTTTTTCTCACGGTTTTCCATGAGGTCATGGTAAAAGCAATATTTGCAATTTAGGTTACAAGAGCCCGAAGCAGGCTTTATAAGTAAATTAAGCATAATTTCAGCCCCGAAATTTTAATTTATATTGTGTCAGCCTCCCAAAGATGTAATTTTGCATAAGCTCATTTTAATTTAATCCGAATTCCCCTGTTTGTGCAAACATTTTTTCGATTTTGTACCGAAGAAACCGGTTATGCTCCAAGTTAAGATTTGAGTCGTCAGACAAAATAACCTCCGCCGCCCGGGCGGCTTTTGCAATAATTGGCATATCAAGATAAAGGTTTGCGGCTTTAAGCTCCGGCAAACCGTGTTGACGGGTTCCGAAGAAATCCCCCGGACCTCTTAGCTGCAGGTCCTTTTCCGCAATTTTAAAGCCGTCGTTTGTCTGCTGCATGATTTCCATGCGCTGTTTTGTGACCTCGCCTCCTCCTTGGCAGAAAAGTATGCAGTATGACTGGTGGTTGCCCCTTCCCACCCTGCCGCGAAGCTGGTGAAGCTGGGAAAGGCCGAACCTTTCCGCATTTTCTATAATCATAAGCGTTGCATTGGGCACGTTAACGCCAACCTCTATAACGGTGGTGCTGACCAAAACATGGATTTCGCCTTTGGCAAAGCGGCTCATAATATCATCTTTTTCCTTGCCGCTAAGCTTCCCATGCATAAGCCCCACAACATAGTCCTTAGGAACGGTTTTTTTAAGCTTGTCCGCATATTCTGTTGCCGCTTTAAGCTCCAAGGTTTCGCTCTCGTCAATAACGGGGCATACTATATAAATCTGTCTGCCCTCGGAAAGTTGCCTGAGCATAAATTTGTTGATACGCTCACGCATGGACTCGCCCACCGCATAGGTTTTTATTATCTTTCTGCCCGGTGGCATCTCGTCGATTATTGAAACGTCCAAATCTCCATACAAGACAAGCGACAGCGTTCTGGGAATGGGGGTTGCGGTCATAACCAAAAGGTGGGGCGAGCCGCCCTTTTCCGCCAGCGCCGTCCTTTGCTTTACGCCAAAGCGGTGCTGCTCGTCCGTGACTACAAGGCGTAGATTTTTAAATTTAACCACGTCTTGTATAAGGGCATGAGTTCCTATTACAACTTGAATTTCGCCATTTTCTATTTTTTCGCAAACCTCACGCTTTTGACTTAAAGGCTGGCTTCCCGTAAGAAGCCCCACAGTTATGCCTTCCCTCTCCAAAAGGGGAGTCAATGACTCAAAATGTTGGGTTGCAAGTATTTCCGTCGGCGCCATCATTGCCGCCTGATACCCGCTTTGCGCCGCTACAAGCATTGCAATTGCCGAAACTGCCGTCTTTCCACTGCCTACATCGCCTTGCACAAGGCGGTTCATAACCTTTTCTCTTCCCATGTCGGAGAGGATTTCGTCTATCACTCGTTTTTGTGCGCCTGTAAGGGCAAAGGGCAGCTTTTTTACAAAACTTGCAACACCCGAAGTTTCGCAAAGGGGAGTGCCGGTCATCTCAACCCGGCGCTGTTTTAGGAGCCTTAGCCCCAATTGCAATATCAAAAGCTCCTCAAAAGCCAGCCGATACCTTGCAAATTCATGCTTTTCAAAGGTCTCGGGAAAATGAATGTTGGCTATGGCATAGTCAATGCCGCAAAGGGTGTATTTTTCTTTAACCCAGTCGGGAATCACCTCTGGAATTTGGTCTATGTAAGGCATGCACTTTTCCACGGCAGACCTTATGACATTTTGTGTAAGTCCAGCTGTTAGGGGATAGATAGGCTCGATTTTATTGTCCTTTACTATTTTTGGGCTTGTCATTTCCACTCTTTTGCCTCGGATAGTTACCTTTCCGTAGTAGGTGTACTCTGCCGTAAGGTCAAAATTCCTCATAATCCAGTTTTGATTAAACCAAGTTATATAGGCAATACCGGTGTCGTCGGCAACGGTTATTTTTTGGTAAGAAAGGTTTTTGCGCACGCGGCGGGAACTAAAGTTAGACTGTGCCCGTGCTTTTATGCAAACCATCTCCCCGTCCTTAAGGTCGCAAATTTTCTTAATGGTGGAGCGGTCCTCATAGCTACGGGGAAAATAGTACAGCAAATCGGCGACAGTGCGAATGCCCAGCCGCCTGAATAATTTCTCACGACGCTCTCCAACGCCCAAAACGCTACCTATCCTTCTTGACAGCATAATGCTACTCCACCGAAATAATGTAATAGTAAAGCGGCTGACCGCCATAATGCATCAAGATGTCACAGTTTTTATATATCTTTTTAAGCTCTTTTGCAACAGATTCTGCCTCTTTTTCTTTTACATCGCTTCCGTAGAACAAGGTTACAACGGCACTGTCATCGTCGATAAGGTTTTTCACAACTTCCAATGCCACCTTTTCGGAATTTTTGCCAAGCACGGTAATTTTATTTTCGGTAATGCCCATAATATCCTTTGCCTTTATTTTAAGCCCGTCCATTTCAGAATCACGGGCGGCAAAGGTCACCTGTCCCGTTTTAATGTAAGAGATGGCGTTTTTCATTTCGTTGACATTTACATCAGGCTCTTGCGTTTCATCAAAGGCAAGGACTGCGCTTATGCCTTGAGGAATGGTTTTGGTTGGTATGACAATAAGGTTTTTATCGCTAAGCTTTGCCGCCTGCTCTGCGGCAAGGATAATATTCTTGTTGTTGGGCAAAACAAATATGCTTTGCGCATTCACCCTTTCAACAGCGTCCAAAATATCCTCTGTACTGGGGTTCATGCTCTGCCCGCCCCTTACAACATAGTCAACGCCGATATCTTTAAATATCTGCTCAAGCCCCTCGCCCGATGCCACAGCAATAAAACCATATTTTTTAGCAGGCCCAACATCATGCTCCGCCGCTATGGTTTCATTATGCTGAATCTTCATGTTGTCAATTTTTATATCTGAAAGGTCGCCTATTTTAACCGCCTGCTCCAACACAAAGCCGGGGCGGTTTGTATGGATGTGCACCTTTACAATGTCCTCGTCTTCAATTACAAGCATGCTGTCACCCACACTTTCTATAGCCGCCTTAAAAGGTGCTACGGAATAGTTTAGGGAATGCTTGTTTATAATAAACTCCGTACAATATGTGAATTTAATGTTGGCTGTGTCAACAGATGCTGCTTTTTTCACTTGGGAGTCCTCGGCTTGAGTCTTGGCCGCTTCAATCTTTTCGCCTTTTAGCGATGCAATAGCCCCTTCCAAAATAACAACCAAGCCCATTCCGCCCGCATCAACAACACCCGCCTGCTTTAAAACGGGAAGCATTTGGGGTGTGGCGTCCAAGGCTTCCTTGGCTTTTTCCAAAACCTTTTCACAAAAGGCTATCATATCAGACTCTTCCTCGGCAATTTCCACAGCATACTCCGCCGCAACCCGTGCAACAGTCAGGATTGTGCCTTCAGTAGGCTTCATAACCGCCTTGTAAGCGGTATCCGCCGCAGATTTAAACGCCGCAGCAAGCTCCGGTATATCAACGCTGTCTTTCCCCCCAAGGCCCTTGGCAAAGCCACGGAAAAGCTGGGATAGAATAACGCCGCTGTTGCCTCTGGCACCCCTTAGCGAGGCAAGCGCTATAAGGTCTGCAACCTTAGAGACGGAGCTGTCGTTTTGCGAAAGCACCTCCCGTGCCGCTGCCGAAATGGTCATAGACATATTGGTACCCGTGTCCCCGTCAGGCACGGGAAAAACATTCATATCATCAACTTTTTTTCTGTTGTTCAAAAGATTGTTGGATCCATTTATAACAGCCTCTTTAAGTATCACGCCGTCAATATTGCTTGGCAAAGCTGCCCCCTCCTTTAGTCAACCCGCACACTTTCAACGTGCACATTTATTTGTTTAACAATGAAGCCCGTAGCGCTTTCAACTTTGTATTTTACATTTTCGATAATACTGTTTGATGTAACCTTGATATTGATACCATATTCCACAATAACATGAATATCTATGGTAAGTCCGCCTTCATCAACAAGAACTTTTACCCCACGACTGGCATTGTCTTTTTTAAGAAGGTTTGCAATTCCGTCGGCGGGATTGCGTATTGCCATTCCAACAACACCATAGCAATGTGACGCCGCATCTCCTGCAATGGTTGCTATAACTTCAGTTGATATGCATATAGTACCATTACTGTTTTCGATTTTTGCGTTCACAATAACACCTCCAATTTATTTTAATTAACTATAATAATCTTATACTATATTGTAATACAAAATTGCGAAAAATACAAATATTATTTTTAATAAAGTATAATTTTCAGTAATTTATACAGAATATACTGTATGAAAAAGGGATTATTATATGGAATCATAGGTTTGGCAAGCGGTTTTTTAAACGGGATTTTAGGCGCCGGGGGTGGAACTGTGATTGTTCCCGCCTTGGAGCGCTTTCTTGATGTGCCGCCGCACAGGGCCCACGCAACAGCAATTTCAATCATTTTGCCAATTTCAATGGTGTCGTCGTTTTTTTACTTTAAAAAAGGGATGTTTGAAATAAAATCCATATTAATTATAGCTATTGCAGGTGTTGTGGGCGGAGCCGGCGGGGCAAAGTTTTTAAAAAAGCTTTCCGGAAAGACAATAAGAACAGCCTTTGCCATATCAATGATTTTTGTAGGAATTAGAATGCTATGGATATAATTTTACAGATTTTCGCAGGGCTTTGCTCCGGGGTTATAAGCGGTATGGGATTTGGCGGAGGAATGGTGCTAATTCCTATTTTGACTTTGGTTTTAGGCTTTGACCAAAAGGCGGCGCAGGGAATGAACCTTTTATATTTTATACCCACAGCTCTTGCGGCCCTTTGGGTTCATTTCAAAAACAAAAACATAGACATAAAGCTTGCATGTGCAATTGCCGCCTATGGCGTTGCAGGGGCAAGTGCCGGGGCAATGTTGGCGTATAAAATTTCCGCTCCTCTTTTGCGTCGCATGTTTGCAATACTGATAATAATCATGGGAGCAAATGAATTATACAGGATATATAAAAAATAAATTTCCGCCCATGCAAAAGGGTGCAAAACTCACCTGAAAACAGGTAAGATTTTGCACCCTTTTAAATTTAAAAGGCTATCTTGGGGTAATATTTGTTCCCACCGAAAGGCGACCTAAAGGGTCCAGACAGCTTCTTGCGCACAAAAGGTCAACAACCAGCTCGCACTGGTCCGGGTCGGATGTGTCCATGCGCCCTTGATGGTCTATTGTAATTCCATATGTAATTAAAAAATCCTCCCTGTCCAAAACAGAAAGATTTAATATATGATTCAAAATCTCCTTGTCAAAATCAAGGAACTTTCTTGAATTTTTCCCGCTTAAGGCTACTTTTTCAAACTGCTCATAATCGCTTAGTATCTCTACTTTTGCAATTTCAGCCGTCCTTTTTGATGCAACGGCAAAATTACGGCTTTCAAGCTCAAAGTCCTTTTCCATGGACGGGGAAAAGAAATAGCAAACGCCATCAATCAAAAGAAAATCCACCGAAGGCGCAAATTTTAACACAGGCCTGTCCGTTGACGCAATCTCGTTTGCCAATGCTGTGCAGATTCGTGTTTTTCCACCGTTTAAAAAGGGGTTTGTGCGCCTTATAAAAAGGACTTGCTCCGAAATTTTTCCGGACTCATCTTTTTTATAGCCGTAAAATCCATAACCGACTGTTTTTGGAACATCACCGTTTATAAAATTCTCCGGAGCAAACTCCAAACCGTTTTTTATGCTGGCAATGGTGTCCCAAAGCTGGGATTTTATTAAATCGTCCTCCTGATTTAGTGCAGGAATCACGCTTTTATCAAGAAACGGAGAATACTCTGCCACGACTCTTTCGGCAAGGGTTTTCTCAAGGATGGTGTTTTTCATGATTTCTACCCAAGGCGCAATGCCCTTCATTTTGCAAAGCCTCCACTCGAGGGCTATGCCGTCACGGCTTTTTTGTGTGTTGTAAAGTGCAAACTGCCAATCAAATTCCGCAGGATTTAATTCTCTTAATGCTTCGGTCAGATTTCGTGTTTCCAATTATATACCCCCCAAACAAGTAAATTTAAACGTTATTTATTATAGCACAGGTGCGGCAAATTTACAATTATTAATTTAAAAAAGCGGAAAAAGTGCATGTTGCGCTTTTTCCGCTTTAAGCTATATGGCTTTATCCAATCGGATTGTTATCTACCAATAAGGCTTTGCTCATAAGACTGAACCATCTTTTTAACCATATTACCACCAATACGGCCTGCATCACGAGAAGTAATGTCCCCGTTATATCCAGGTTTTAGTGTAACGCCCACTTCGTTGGCAACTTCATACTTAAATCTGTCAAGAGCGTTTCTTGCTTCTGCTATTAAAATGTTGTTATTGTTGTTGTTTGCCATCATTTTTCACCTCCTGTTCGTTACAATATTAATATTTGCAAAACAGGAAGGATTATAGCAAGAAAAATAATCAAACGTTTGAAAAAATTTCGTCAAAACATTAATAATTACCGCCTTTTTTGAAGCTCGCCAAATACATCTTCGGGTCTTACCCCAACTTCTTTCATTAAAACCAAAAGATGAAAAATTAAATCCGCCACTTCATATCTTACTTCATCTTTGGAATTGTTTTTTGCGCCTATAATAACTTCTGCAGCTTCTTCACCGACTTTTTTGCAAATTTTGTCAATCCCTTTTTCAAACAAATAATTTGTATAGCTGCCTTCTTTGGGATTTGCAAGCCGGTCGCATATTACATCGTAAACTTCATATAATATACTTGGATTTGGGTTTGATTTTTCGTCAAATTCGCCACCGTCAAGGCTTCGGTAAAAACAAGAATAGTTGTTTGTGTGACACGCCGCCACAACCTGCTCAACTTTAAGCAAAAGGCAGTCCCCGTCACAATCAGCTAAAATTTCTTTCACATATTGATAATGCCCGCTTTCCTCACCTTTTACCCAAATTTTATTTCGGCTTCTGCTAAAATATGTAGCTTTGCCTGTCTTTTGGGTTTGGTTTAAAGCTTCTTCGTTCATATACGCCTGCATAAGCACCTGATTTGTTCTGTAATCTTGGACAATTACGGGAACAAGCCCCTTTTCGTCATATTTCAGTTCAATCATTTTGCTATCTCCATTCTTACGGGAATATTTTTTTCATTTAAATATTTTTTAAGCTCCATAATCTCGACTTCCTTAAAATGAAACAGCGAAGCGGCCAAAACCGCATCCACGCCGCCATGGACTATTGCGTCATAAAAATCTTCTTTTTTACCCGCTCCGCCGGATGCGATTACAGGGATTTTGACAGCGGCCGTGACAGCCCTGTTAAGCTGGTTGTCATATCCGGCTTTTGTTCCGTCGCAGTCTAAGCTGGTAAGCAGAATTTCGCCTGCGCCCAATTTTTCGCATTTTTGCGCCCAGGTAACGACATCAATGTCCGTAACCACACTTCCGCCGTTTATACATACGTTCCAGCCATCGCCGCCTTCCCTCTTTTTTGCATCTATTGCAACGACCACGCAGTCCCTTCCAAAAAGATTTGCAGCTTCTAAAATAAGCTCGGGCCTTTTTATCGCCGCCGAATTTATGGATACTTTATCCGCTCCGGAGTCTAAGATTTCCTTAAAATCGTCAGCAGTCCTGATTCCTCCGCCTACCGCAAAGGGAATGGTCACCTGCTTTGCAACTTTTTTTACCATGTCCAGCATCGTTTTTCGAACTTCAACTGTTGCGGTAATGTCTAAAAACACTAACTCGTCCGCCCCCGCCCTGCTATACTCCGCAGCAATTTGGGCCGGGTCACCGGCGTCTTTAAAATTAACAAAATTTACTCCTTTTACCACACGTCCGTCCTTAACATCCAGACATGGTATTATTC
Source organism: Eubacteriales bacterium (assembly GCA_028697835.1). Classification (GTDB taxonomy): domain Bacteria; phylum Bacillota; class Clostridia; order Monoglobales; family Firm-18; genus STE-11. Next base: position 30,446 of record JAQVDK010000003.1, read on the forward strand.
GTTTTGGTAACATAAACACTCCTCCAGTTTTAAGTTCCCCGTATAAAGAGCCCGACCGACTATTACGCCGCAAACTCCTGTGGGGACAAGGCTTTTTATATCATCAATCTTTCCTACACCACCGGAGGCAATAACGTCCATGTTGACACTTGCTGCCATCTCCTGCATAGCGGAAACGTTAGGTCCTGTAAGCATTCCGTCTGTTGCTATGTCGGTGTAGATGATTGTTTTTGTACCAAGCTTTTCAATATCCCTGGCAAAATCGACGGCGGTAAAGTCACTTACTTCCTCCCAACCGCTAATTGCCACCTTGCCATCTTTTGCATCAATGCCAACCGCTATTTTTTTGCCATGTTTTTTTACTGCATCTTTTACGAATTCTTTGCTTTTTACAGCGCTTGTTCCAAGTATAACCCGGCCTACGCCAAGGCTAAAAAGATTTTCCATATCCTCCATGGTGCGAATTCCTCCGCCAAGCTGCACAGGAATGCTCACGCTGTCTATAATCTTTTTTATGGTTTCAAGGTTTGTGGGTTTGCCGCTTCTTGCACCGTCAAGGTCAACTATATGCAGCCACTTGGCGCCGCTTTTTTCAAAGCCCTCGGCAACTTCCCAAGGCTTGTCGCTGTATGTGGTGCTCATGTCATAACGCCCTTGAGTAAGGCGTACGCATTTTCCGCCTAAAATATCTATGGCAGGGTAAATTATCATTTGCTTACCTCCTGTCTTAGCTTTTCAACAATGTCCATAATTCTTTCCTTTTCCATTTTAAGACTTACACGATTTACAACCATTCGAGCGGAAATGGAGCAGATTTCTTCAATAACGGATAAATTGTTTTCCTTTAAAGTCCTTCCGCTTTCAACAATATCGACTATAAACTCCGACAGTCCGCAAAGGGGGGCAAGCTCCACACTGCCGCTAAGCTTGATAATTTCAACCGTTTGGTTTTTTTGCGCAAAATAGTTTCTTGTTATATTGGGATATTTTGTAGCCACTTTGATAAAACCGCTGGGCACCTTGCTGTCCTTCCAGCCGCAAACACACATTCTGCATGCACCGAATTTTAAATCCAACAGCTCATATAGGTTTCTTCCGTCCTCCATAATGGTGTCCTTGCCTACAATTCCAATATCGGCTGCCCCGTATTCAACATATGTAGGAACATCAGAAGCTTTTACAAGCATAAATTTTATTTTGTTTTCATCATCTGTAAAAATTAGCTTTCTGGATTTTTCCTTCAGCTTGGAGCAGTCCAGCCCTATTCTTTCAAAAAGCTCTATGGAAAGCTCCGAAAGCCTGCCTTTTGCAAGGGCAATAGTCAAATATTTCAATTATTCTTCACCGCCTAACAAATCATTAATTGAAGTCCTCGTTATTTCGCCGTCATTAAGGTTAATAATATCGATTGTGTCACCGTCCACAACCTTTACAATCCCGCCAATCCCCCTTGCATTGGCGTAAGCCTTTGCACCTTCCCTGCCGGTCCACACTTCTACACAAAGCCCGCTTGAGCGCAGTCCGTCGGCAATTTTAAAGGCAATAGCACGCTCCTTTTCATAGTACACCAAAGTATGCACCTGGGGGGCTTCAAATTCCACATTATTATAATTCAAAGCGGATATAAGCCGCTCTATCCCTATTGCAACGCCTGTTGCCGGCACGGGTTTTCCATATTCGCCGATAAGGTTGTCATATCGCCCTCCGCCGCAAATGGGAAATCCCACACCTTCCGTAAAGCCTTTTACTATAATTCCCGTATAGTAATTTAAGCCTTGGACCATGGCCAGGTCTATGGAAATATATTTTTCAAAGCCGTAGTCCTTTAATATGCTGTAAACCTCCGTAATGTTGTCAAGTGCCGCCCCGGCACGCTTTCCAAGAGGCTTCTCCTTTGCTTTTTCAATCACTTCCACACCGCCAAAAAAGTTGGGAAGCTCTAAAATAAGCTCTTTTATCCCGGGCTTAATATTATAGCCCTCCACAAGGCTTTCCACCGCGGCAAAGCTTTTTTGGTCAATCAGCTTTCGCAGGCTTTCCACCGCCTCGCCATCAAGTTTTGCCTGCTCCATAATGCCTTTAAAAAATTCCGCCTGACCTATATCAATCTGAAATTTTTCAAGCCCGCAGGCTAAAAACGCTTTAATTGTCGTGGCGATAACTTCTGCGTCCGCCTCGGGACAGCTTTCGCCTATAAATTCGATGCCTGCTTGGGTAAACTCTTTTTGCAGCGTCCCTGCAACGGCATCGGTTTCACGAAAAGCGCTTCCTATATAGCTTACCCTTTTTGGCAAAGTTTCATCTGCATACTTTGTGGCAAAAATCCTTGCAATTGGTGTTGTAAGGTCGGGGCGCAGACTTAAAATCCTTCCGTTTTTATCAAAAAATTTTATCATCTGGCTTTGCTCAATATGTGCGAAAGTATCGTAAAATTCGAAAGTAGGGGTTTGGATTTCAAAATACCCTCTTGAATGAAACACCTGTGCAATTGTTGATTCTACCTGCCTTTTGATGTAACATTCCTTTTCAAGCAAATCAAAGACCCCGTCCGGAGTGTGCGTTTTCCATTTACTCATTTTATAATCCTCACTTTACCGATTTAGCATGATAAAGTAAGTATAACATACCGTGCAATTTTTGTCAAGAAAAAGTTGATAAAACACCCATTGTTTGATATACTAATTCTAATTTATTTTTTAAATTTTTAAGATAACAGCTTACTACCAAAAAACAAAAAGGGGTGTAATATATTAATGAAAGGAAAAACTCCGAAAGAAACAGAGGTTACCATGAGCGAGCTTGTTTTGCCCAACGACACAAATCTTCTGGGCAATTTAATGGGCGGGCGGCTTATGTATTGGATGGATATAGCAGGGGCGCTGGTTGCCTCAAGGCATGCCAACAAGGTTGTAGCAACGGTTTCCATGGATAACCTAAGTTTCACCCACCCCATTCGCATGGGCGAAATGCTTATTATTCATGCAAAAATGATTTATGCAGGAACTACATCTATGGTAATTTCCCTTAAAATTTATGCAGAAAACATGAAAACAAACAGCAAAATCCTAACGAATACTGCAAGAATGGTGTATGTGGCGCTTGATGAAAACGCGCGTCCCACACCTGTACCGCCGCTGATTCCGGAAACAGAAGAAGAAAAAGAAGAATATTTGAAAGAAAAAGAGCGCAGGGAAAAAAGGAAAAAGAAACAGCAGCAACATTGTTAAAATATAAACTTTTAAAAAATCACTTGACAAATTTAATAATAAAGTGTATTATTAAATTGACACTAAAGTGTCACAAAACTGACACACAATCGGTGGTGAATATATGAATGTAGATGAACTGGTGAGGCTTTCCGGCGTTTCCCGCAGCACGGTTTTCCGCTTTTTGCGGGGCGACAATGTAAGAGATGCCGCAAAAGTGGCAATAATTTCTGCCATGAAGGATTTGGGCTATCATGATGAAAAGGCTTTTACCCAAAACCTTGACCTTATCATAGAGGTTAGCACAACTGAGGCAATAGACCATTTTTTGGGTTTTACTCAGGTTATAAACGGTATCACCTTTGCCGCAGAGCAATATGGCATAGAGGTTAAGCTTTGCCGTCGTGACGAGGAACAGCTTGCAACCGTTTACAGTGGCAAATACGAAAAAAACAAAGGCGTCATTGTTATTGGCAAGGATATCGACCTTGAGGAGGCGGAAGCCCAAAAGCTTATCGAAAACAAAATTCCCCACGTCTTTGTAAACCGGGTTTTTGACAACAGGCAGCTTAGCTTTGTAGCGGTTGACCTTGTAAAAGCAGGCTATGATGTTACCCGATATTTAATTGATATGGGACATAAAAACATTGCCGTTTTAGGCTGCACCCAAAATTTAAGGGCGGACAGGCACAAGGTTCAAGGATATAAAAATGCAATGTCAGAAAGTGAGATTAAAGTGTCAGAAGATTTGTGCATTACCAATGCAAAGCCTGAAAAGTTGGAAGCCTATATCGAAAGTTTTTTTGAAAACGGCAAAAAACCCGACGCTTTTGTGGGCATATGCGATACATACGCCATGAAATTTGTTTCCATTGCGGAAAAACACGGCTACAAGGTGCCGGACGATATTGCCGTTGTTGGTATGGATGGCATTGCGCAAAGCGAATTTTTCAGGCCGGCTTTAACCACCCTTCATGTTCCTTTTTACGAAATGGGGGTTATGGCTGTGGACAGCCTGCTTAAGCAAATGACTAAAAATGTCTCATCCATACAAACTATATTAAGCCATAAAATGATTGAAAGGCAGTCCAGCAGGAAATGCTAATAATGACCGTTTGCATTTTGCAAACGGGGTTATAATAAAAAATTTAAAAACAGGAGGTTTCAAAATGGAAATTAGAGACGGTATTAACAAAAGAGACTTTAAACATTACACCACAGAAAGACTTCGTGAGGAGTGCCACATTAGTGATTTATTCACCCCCGACAACCTAAAAATGGTTTACAGTCATATCGACAGAATTATTGTTGCGGGTGCCTGCCCGGTAAACAAGGCAATAAAGCTTGAAGCAGGAAAAGACGTTATCGGTGCCGATTATTTTCTTGAAAGGCGCGAGCTTGGCGTTATAAACGTAGGCGGGCCGGGTAAAATCACAGTTGACGGCGTTGAATACAACATGGCGCACAAAGACGGTATATATGTAGGAAAAGGCTCGAAGGACATTGTTTTCACGAGCGATGACCCTGCAAATCCTGCACACTTTTATATGAACAGCGCTCCTGCGCACAAAACATATCCAATCGTAAAAATTGACATCAGCAAAGCAAATCCTGTGCCAAACGGCACGGATGAGGAGTGCAACAAAAGAACAATTTATCAATACTTGCACCCTGCGGTAATGGAAACATGCCAGCTTACAATGGGGCTTACAATGCTTGAAAAAGGCAGCGTTTGGAACACAATGCCCTGCCATACCCACGAGCGCCGCATGGAAGTGTACTTCTATTTTGACATTCCCAAAGACGCAGTTGTTTTCCACCTAATGGGAGAGCCCACCGAAACAAGACACATTGTTATGAGAAACGAAGAGGCTGTTATCAACCCAAGCTGGTCAATACACAGCGGTGTGGGAACAAGAAATTATACATTTATCTGGGGCATGGTTGGTGAAAACCAAACATTTACCGATATGGACCCGGTAGGTTTTGACACAATTAAATAATTAAAGAAGCTTAAATCCGACGGATAAATTTCCGTCGGATAAAATTCCGTTGGATATAATTCCGTTGGATATAATTCCTATATACACATGTATATACATGCCAAAAATTCTATTAGAGGAGTGAATAAAATGATTTTAGACAAATTCAGATTAGACGGCAAGGTGGCAATCGTTACAGGTTCAAGCACAGGGCTTGGACAGGGAATGAGCATTGCACTCGCACAGGCAGGTGCCAAGGTTGTAGGTGTTGACTATGTTGAATCTACCGATACGGAAGCAAAAATCAAAGAATTTGGCGGCGAGTTTACAGGTCTTGTTGAAAACCTTTTGACTATTGAGCCGGTCCAAAAAATTGTCGATGCTGCTGTCGCCAAATACGGCACAGTTGACATTTTGGTTAACAACGCAGGCATTATAAGGCGTGAAGATGCTGTTAATTTTTCCGAAAAAGACTGGGACGACGTTTTAAACATTAACCTTAAAACAGTTTTCTTCCTTAGTCAGGCAGCTGCTAAATACTGGGTGTCACAAAACAAAGGCGGAAAGATTGTAAATGTTGCATCCATGCTTTCCTTCCAAGGCGGAATCCGTGTGCCTTCATACACAGCATCCAAAAGCGGCGTAAAAGGCATTACAATGGCCATGGCTAACGAATGGGCAAAATACAACATCAACATTAATGCAATTGCACCCGGATACATGGCTACAAATAACACCGCACCGCTTAGAGCCGACGAAAATCGCAGCAAAGACATTTTGGAAAGAATTCCGGCAGGCAGATGGGGAACACCAGAGGACCTTGCAGGAGCAGTGGTATTTTTGGCATCTTCCGCAGCCGACTATGTAAACGGCTACACCATTGCTGTTGACGGCGGCTGGCTTGCTCGATAAACTCGAAAAGGAGAACGGTTTATGGACAAGGAAAAAGTTATAACCAGAATTACCGATGTGGGTATTGTTGCTGTGGTTAGGGCTGACAGTGCAGACCAGGCAAAAAGAATTGCAGACGCATGTATGGAAGGCGAAATCGCCGCAATAGAGATGACCTTTACAGTTCCTTATGCCCATAAAGTAATAGAAGAAATGGCAAAAACATACAAGCCCGAGGAGATTATCCTCGGGGCGGGCACCGTTATGGACAGTGAAACTGCAAGGATTGCAATACTCTCGGGCGCCCAATACATTGTAAGCCCTTATTTTAACCTTGACACCGTAAAGCTTTGCAATCGCTATCGTGTGCCCTGCATGCCCGGTGCAATGACTATAAAAGAGGTTGTGGAGGCAATGGAAGCAGGTGCGGATATTATTAAAATATTCCCAGGCGAGGCCTTTGGACCAAAAATTATCAAAGCAATAAAAGGGCCCATACCTTATGCCAAGATGATGCCCACAGGCGGCGTTAGCATAGACAACGTTGACCAGTGGATAAAAGCAGGGGCTGTTGCAGTAGGCGCAGGCGGCGCTTTGACCGCAGGGGCTAAAACAGGCGACTATGCATCAATTACAACAATCGGCAAGCAATTTATTGCAAAAATCAAGGAGGCAAGGGAACAATGATTAAAGTAGTAACTTTTGGCGAAATCATGTTAAGACTTCAAACACCTGCGCACCAAAGATTTATACAGGCTCAAAGCCTTGAGGCAACCTTTGGCGGCGGCGAGGCTAATGTTGCTGTAAGCCTTGCCAACTATGGATTAAACCCTTATTTTGTAACAAAGATTCCTAAGAATCCGATAGGTGACGCATGTGTTGCAGAGCTTAGAAAACACAATGTAGGAACTGAATATATTGCTCGCGGCGGCGAAAGGCTTGGCATTTACTTTATTGAAAAGGGTGCGTCCCAAAGAGCGTCACAAGTTGTGTATGACAGGGCTCACTCCTCCATTTCAACGGCAACCGCCGAGGATTTTGACTGGGATACAATATTAGACGGCGCAAAATGGTTCCACTTTACAGGTATAACACCGGCACTTGGCGACAGTGCAGCAGAATTGACCCTTGAAGCTTGCAAAAAAGCCAAGGAAAAGGGCGTTACCGTAAGCTGTGACCTTAACTACCGCAAAAAGCTTTGGTCAACCGAAAAAGCATGCGAGGTAATGTCAAAGCTTATGCCCTATGTGGACGTGCTGATTGCAAACGAAGAGGATTCCGAAAAAGTTTTTGGAATTAAGGCTGCAGGCACAAACATTACAGGCGGACACCTTTCCGATGAAGGATATAAGGATGTTGCAAAGCAGCTTGTTGAAAAATTCGGATTTAAAAAAGTGGCAATAACTTTAAGGGAAAGCATTTCCGCCTCAATTAACAATTGGGCAGCAATGCTCTACGACGGAAAAGAGTTTTACAAATCAAAAAAATATGAAATGACCGTTATAGACAGAGTGGGCGGAGGCGACAGCTTTGGCGGCGGCTTAATCTATAGCCTGCTTAGCGGTTTTGATATGCAGGATACAATCGAGTTTGCAGTTGCTGCATCATGTCTGAAACACTCAATCGAAGGCGACTTCAACCTTGTTTCTGCGGACGAAGTTAAAAACCTTGCAAAAGGCGACGGCTCCGGCAGAGTGCAAAGATAGTACATTAAAACTTAAGGGGCGCGGGCATGTTCTTGGAAGATTTATCATCCAAAAGCATATTCCGCACCCCTTAAGCTTTTTTTATTTATATAAGAGACGTCTGCTTGCTAACCTATAAATACTCATCAAAATCATCTTTTCTGTTTAAATGGTAAACAAACTGCTTTTCAGACAAGGGCCGGCCCAAGTAAAAGCCTTGCCCTGCCTTGATATCCATTTGTTTTAATGTTTCAAACTGCGTACGCGTTTCTATTCCTTCTGCCACAATGTCCATTTTAAGCAGCTTTGCAATTTCGATTGTTTTTTCCACAATAAAACTGGATTGCATCTCGTGGATATTGTCAATCAAGGATTTATCTATTTTTAAAATGTTCACATTTAAGTCTAAAACCGATTTAAGGCTGTTATAGCCCGAGCCAAAATCGTCCAGCAAAATTTTAATACCAAGATTATTAAGAGAAATAATATTTGCCTTGGCTTTTGTATAAGACTCTAAAAAAGCTGTTTCGGTAAGCTCTATTGCCAAGCAATTTCGGGGCGTTGAATACTTTAACAAAATATTATTTATCGTAGGTATAAACATGGGATTCACAAAAGTGATAGACGATATATTAACGGATATAATCCCTTTAAAGTCGATGTTTTTCTGCCTGTAGAGCAGCTTGCATACATATTCCAGCACAGCAAAATCAACATCGAAAATAACGTTGTTTTCCTCTGCTATTTTAATAAATTCATCAGGCATAATATAGCCGCCCTTAGGGTCTTTCATCCTGCACAAGGTTTCAAAACCAATCAGCCTTCCTGTCCTCATATTGAAAAAGGGCTGAAAGTTCAAACGAAAGCTCTTGTTGTAAAGCGTTTCTTTAAGCAAGGTTAAAACATAAGCTTTTCTGTTTACAATTTCCAAATACTCCGGCTCAAGCTCTATATACTGGTTTTTTCCGTTTTGCTTTGCCTTGTTTTGAGCGATTTCAGCATGTTCAATCAAGCTTTCTGCACTTAAATCGTCTATTTTAACCTTACTTGTTTGCACACCACCGATAGTAAGTGTGCAAATATAGTTTTCTTTATTATAGGAAACCGGCTCTCTATGAGCTAAAATGAGCTTTTTTGCTATAGACTCAAGCTCTCCTTCATATTGAAGGTCGGGCAAAAATACGGCGAAGGTATCTTCCTTTAATCTGCCGACAATTGCATTATTGGGTATATTGTTGTAAATATTTCTAACTATCAGCGCAACTACTGCCTCGCTAACCGCCTTGGTTTTTACTCGGCTTATAAACTTTATGTCGTCCAAATCTATCAATAGCATGCCCTGCGTCCTTTGGCTGCTTAAAAATCTATTTACAATATCAGAAAAAGCAGCGCATGAATATGTGGCAGTAGATTCATCGAAAGAAAATCTTATATTCATATTTGCACTTGCACTTATATCCATACTCATATCATTCATAATATAATTTTCCTTATTAAACTGGTGAATTATATTACTCCCTCCTTTCTTCGAAAGGATTTTCAGCCTATTTCCTGCTCCTGCCAAGGCTTTTAAGCTTTAGTTTCAGCTTAAGCAATTTGCAATATAGTAAAATTAAAACACCGCTTTTTGTCTGCATCACCTTCCGCCTTTTTGAGGGGATAGATATATAGTCCATCTCGGCGGAGATTTCGAAATATTCAGGGATGCTTAGTATCTTCTTCAAAGTTTTATATTTTGTATAAATACTTTCCTCACCATATAAAGCATATTGCCATATAACAAAAATCCATTCTTCTAAGGCGTTTTTTCTAATATAAAACTTCATTTTATCGCTGCTGCCAAGCTGTGCTGCCAGGCTTTCTAATTTTTTGTATATCACCTTTACAGCCTCCAGGCGCTTGACGTCATACAGGCTATGCAGACCTTCTTCTTCCTTTAGATAATAATAATACAAACTCTCGTTAGCTATGGAAAAGCCTTTTATATGTTTAATATAGTCAATATTAAATAAAGTATCCTCACCGGCTGGGCAGGATTCATCAAATTTCAAATTAAACTCTTTAATTATATCTATGCTATACATCTTGTTGCAAACACTACTAAATAAATTTTTCTCTAAAAGCAGCGGAAAATCGGAAACAAAAACATATTTCTCCAAAGCTTTTTGGGGAGCATCATGGTCATCTCCCAAAATCCTTATATGGCAAACAGGCAAAAAGCCTTCCCTTGTTTTTGCCATTTTGTGAAGTTCCAGCAGGTAATCGGGATTTACAGCATCATCGCTGTCGCAAAAAACAATGTACCTTCCCCTTGCCATTGAAATCCCCTTATTACGGGATGCGCAAACGCCCCGATTGGGCTGGGTTGATATTTTTATCCGCAAGTCAAGGGAAGCAAATTCTTCGCATATGGCGCCGCTTTCGTCTGTGGAGCCGTCGTTAATTAAAATCAGCTCAAAATGCTTATAGGTTTGATTTAGCAAACTTTTTAAACAACGCCGCAGATATTCTGCGGCGTTGTAAACAGGAACTACAATAGTAATTAAATCATTTGCATTTTGATGCGCCAAAGCCGGGCACTCCTATCTAAAGCAGTTTAAGATTAATATATATAATCATCATTGCGGGTGGCTCTGGCAGAGTTGTCTATAATAAACTTTCCAACTTCATCATTCCAAACAAAATCATTTGTTGCTATCATAACATTCTCAACAATCCAAAACTCACTACCGCCAAGGTCCTGAATGTCTTTAAATTCGCAGTAAATATCCGGCGTTTCGGCATCAAGCTTAATAAGAAGATGGTCTTTAGCCACTCTGCCAACAACACGATTAATCATAGCAACAAATTGCTCACGGGTAAGGGTTGCTTCCGGTTGATAGTTACCTTCAAGGTCGCCTATGGAAATATCGTTGTCAGCCAAAGCCTTAATGTAGAAGTAATAAGGATTAGACCTTTCAACATCAGCAAATCTCATTGGATTTGAATCGTCTGTTTGAAGTCTGAATGAAAATGCAATTATCTTTGCAATCTCGCCCCTTGAAATGTTAGTCGTTGGGCTGATTTTATTCATTTGTCCATATACGCCGATAGAATGCATATACTCCAGCGCAGCATAGCTCCAGTGCCTTGAAGGCAAGTCGGAATAGGTTTCATCAGCAGGTACAAAGCTACCGGTTTTGCCTTTGGATTTAAGAAGCCTGTAAATCAGCGCAGCCGCTTGTTCCCTTGTAATCGAATCGCCAAGCCCGAATGTTTCATCATCATAGCCATAAAGGTAAGCGCGCCTTGGCTCATATCCTTTGTCAATAATCACACGTGGTCCGGCAGGAATGTCATTTACAGGACCGTCTTCACCGTCATCATCACCTGGCTCTTCGCCTGGCTCCTCACCTGGTTCTTCACCTGGCTCTTCACTTTCAAAACCCAACTTAGGAATTTCAATGATTACATCCCTGTGTTCCAAAAACGCCGATGTTCCCGAGCCAACAGACAAGGTGTCGGCCTTTAGCCATCCGTAAAGGGTAAATCCTCCGCCAAGAGTAACATTGGCATTTGGGGCAAGTATAGCGCCGTTTATGGTTAAGCCGTTGGAAAGGCTTAAACTGTTTCCTGCCATAACTATATTGCCGAAAATACGTGCGCTTGCGCCTTGTTGAATGTAATTTCCTGTTTGAAGATATATGTTTCCTGACATATCAAATTGTGCTTTCTGGTTAACATCTCCGTTTTTCACAAAAATGTGTACACGAGAGCTGTCGCCTTCAAAATTAAAGGATATAGAACCGCTAACTTCAATTTTTTCTTCAACAAATATATACAAATTGCCTGTACCTTCAAGAGTATGCGTGCCAGCGTTTAATACAAGGTTTTTAGTTGTAATAACAAGTCCTTCGCTGCCGGTATCGAATACCGCGCTTCCGACAAGGGTCAAAGTATCATAAGCGGTATTTTCCGAAAATGTTTTCACAGGATACCACGGAGTGCTCAAATTACCCTCGCTTTGCATTTCGGGTGGCTGTGGAAGGGAAGGAAAGTCTTTTGTAAATGTGTCGCCCGTATTTGCCTGGGTAGAAAAACCAATTGTCATTTCTTGATTTGCAAGAGTAACTTTTTCTTCTCCGCCGAAATAAATTTTACCTGTAATATTGTTGGTCCAACCGTTCATAAAATATGTTCCTTCGGTAATGACCAAATCACCTTTGACATTCAAAGTGTTGTTGTTTGTAACATCGCCTCTTATGTATGCCGCTATGTCGGGATAGTCCTCAAACGCTGCAAAAGCAACACTACTCGATATAATAAGACTAAAAATCAATAATGACGTTATAAGCAATTTAAATTTCTTGATTTTCATGTTCATTCCTCCCTGTTTTTATATTTGGAATAAAAAACGCGCACATGAGAAAAACATTCTCTTGTACGCGGCAACTGGCTATCTTAATTATAAAGCATTAAGACCCTATAGCTTTGTGTCACTGCCTCACGGCAGCTTTACCTTTCACAACTATATTAATATGATGATAACATTATAATACAAAACAGTAGCATTTGTCAAGAGTTTTTTCTTTATTTTTCCACGCTTTATTTTAACAAAAACTTATCGGTATTTTCAAAAACTTTTTGTGCGCTTTGCTTAAAAAACTCTAACTTTTCTTTGCTTGGGACGCAGCCGAACACATCTTCGCATTTCCAATCGGGGTATATGTTTTCGTGGATATTGCAGCATACAAAAGGCAGGTTTAAATCTTTAACGACTCGGGCTATTTTGTCGCTATAAGACAAAACCGCCACGGGCTGCCCAAGCATGGCTGAAATCACCATGCTGTGAAAGCGACAGGCAATCACCCGCTCCATAGCGGAATATCTGCTCAAAAAGCCCTGCATATCACCGCTGTATATAACATGCGACGCCGCTTTTCCTTTGGAGTTTAAGATGGATATGGCTTCCTTTGCCGCCTTGTGGTCCCCTTCGTCCTTGCAAAAACTAAAAAACGTCACTTTATAGCCTTTTTTTATATAGATTTCGCCCGCCTGCACGATATTTTCAATATAATTCTTAAAATTTTCCGCTAAACTTCTTCTGGACCTTAAATCTATAATTGAAATTCCCAAGGTGTTTGGAATTTTTTCAGCCGGTGGAAAGTCATATGCAAACACAGCATCAGGGGCATAACGTATATTTGCCAGGTCGGAAAACAAGTCCTTGGAATATCTGTCCCTAAAGCACACATCCGTTGCAAGGGAAAAAAGCTTTTGTTTTTCCGTCAGGTATTTATGAGTAATATACGGGCCAAAGTTACAGCTTAGGAAAAAATACGGTCTACCAAGCTTGTGGAAGGCTTTAACCTCGCGCTTTAAAAAAACGTCAAATTCGTTGTTGTGCAAGTTTTCCATGAAAATCGAGCCAGCTATATGAATACACCCGTCAAATTCTTTAAGCACGGCGAAATTTGGGCGAGAAATGCCGAATTTTAATTTAATTCTGTCAACCAAGGAAAATGAGCGAGGCAGTACCTTTACATTGGGATAACAAGAAAAATGCTTAGCATAAATTTCATAGTGCTCATCAGGTGGTACAAAACAAAAATTTGTTTCTTTGTATCGCCGAAAGAGCAGGTGTAAATACAAATCATCTCCAACGTTTAAATTAAAATAACCTCTAACCAATATTTTCATCAGCTCATACCCTTTCACTGCGCCTTTTTTCCGTGGGTAATCATATACAGCCGGCGCCCCATGGGCAAACCAAACAGTAGTATATAAAGCAGAAGAATCTTCTGCTTTAAGCCTTCGATATACTTAAAAACAAACCTGTGCCTGTAAATTAAGCTGAAAATCTGTTTTTGACTGGTTTTGTCCTTAATATAAAAAGATTCAATAATGCAATCATAGAACATTTTTGACAAAAACCCCACTATAAAATTCACGGAAACCTCGCTGTCCAAAGATGAAAAATGCTTAATCCATTTAGCAAAAACAATAACATTGGTACGAACAAAGTCAGCGTTTCGACGGCTGCTTAAAGAGCCTTCTCTATTTATGCGGTAATTAAAAAGCGACTGCTGTATGAATAAAAACTTTTTCGCCTTTGGAAAAACGTTCATGTTAAACTCGCAATCTTCCGCCAGCGGCAAGCCTGTGTCAAATGCAAAACCATTTTCCACAATAAAGTTGCGCCTGTAAATATGCCTTGGAACACTCCACATTCCGTCGGGATTTTTATAATATTCGTTCATTATCTCCAGCGAATTGGCGCTGCTTTTCATTTTTTCGTTTATAAAATAAGGCAAGGCTACAATGGTATTCATGTTGTCCTCGCCAATGTTAAATCTGCATACGGCAATATCCGGTCTGTCTTTTAAAATTTGGGGCATTACCTTATCCAAGCACCCGGACACCGCAGTGTCGTCGCCATCCAAAAACCATATATAATCGCCTTTTGCCACCTCAAGCCCGGCGTTTCGAGCACTTGAAATGCCCCCGTTTTCTTTATGTACTGCAATAACCTTGGAGCTTTTTTCCCCATAGGCTGTGCAAATATCTCCGCTTGAATCTTTGGAGCCGTCATTTACCAAGATAATCTCAAAATCGTCAAAGCCTTGGCCCAATACGCTTTCAACACATTCCTCAAGATGCTTTTCAATGTTGTAAACAGGTATTATAATACTAAGTGACGGCATAAGTCATATTATCTCCTATACATTTTATTTCTGCAATGTAACCAGGACGACTTCCGGACCGTTAAACACTCTTATCCTTGACAGGTCATAGTCGCATCCTACGGTTACAACCATTTTCGAGCCTTTTTTAGTATATATCCCCTTGTCATAGTTGGGAAACCACACAAGCTCCGAAGACAAAAGACCGCCGATAAACGGCAGTCGAACAAGCCCGCCATGGATATGCCCTGCCAGAACAAGGTCGTATAAATTATCGTTCATATACGCAAAAAGATTTGCCCTGTGCATTAAAAGCACGGAAAAAGTACCCGGGTCCCGTGCTGTTTTTAAAGTTTCAAGCATATCTGCAACAGCCTTTGAGCTGGCAATCTCATGGTCTTTGACAAAAGGGTCGTTCATGCCGTATAAATAAATTTTGGAATTCCCACGCTCTATGGGAAGCTGCCTATTGACAAGCCAAACAACGCCTGTTTTTTCAATTTCCCGCTGCAGCGTTTTGTTGTCCGGGTACCACGCGTCGTGATTACCATACACCATGTATGTAGGGGCAATCGACGGAAGCGCCGAAAGAAGCGCCATGGTGTTGTCATAATTGTCATGGTTTATATGCACCATATCCCCCGCCAGCAAAATCAAATCCGGCGAAGCCTGCTTAAGTCGGCTTATAATTTGGTCGTAAAAATACGAGTTGTGAAAATCGGATATCAAGGCAATTTTATATCCAGCAAACTCATCAGGCAGTTTGGTTGAATAAACGGTATAGGGTGTAAGGCAAACAGTTGTGTTGTCAATAAAAATATAAACACCGGCGCCTGCAACAATCAAAGCAGCCACAAAAACAATCAAAAGCCTGCGACTTTTTTTCGTCTTGTTCACATGTTTTTCCCCTCTCATCTGTCGGTTATACCATGGCTTTTTCCATCAAAAACTTATTAAAATCCTCCGCAGGCATGGGCTTTGCAAAATAAAAACCTTGAACAAAATCTACACCCATTGAAGCTATTTTATCAAACTGCTCCTGGGTTTCCACACCCTCCGCACAAACCTGGTAATTCACAAGGCTGGCGGTGTTGATAATGGTAGATACCAAGTTCATGCTGTTAATGTTGGTATTAATTCCTGCGGTTATGCTCTTGTCAATCTTCACAACATCAACAGGAAGGCTGTAAAGGGCTTCTATGGCCGAATTTTCGGTGCCAAAGTTATCAATTGAAACACGAACTCCAAAGGTCTTAATTGCGATAATTTTCTTTGCAATGCCTTGCGGGTCTTCTATTTCTCCGCCGTTGGATATTTCAAGCATAATGTTTTTTGTATTAACCCCGGTGCTTTCAAGCGCCGAATAGATTCCGTCCATGAATTTTAGGCTGTTTATCTGATTTATGGTAAAGTTAACTGCCACCCACATATTTTCATTATCCTTGTTCCACTCGATGCACTGGTTGCAAGCAGTCTTTAAAATCCACTCGCCAAGCAGCGCCATAATGTCATGCTTTTCCGCCAAAGGCAAAAACTCGTCCGGCATAAGGATTCCAAGCTCTTTATCATACCATCTCACCAGCGCCTCTGCACCTACACACTCTCCATAGGTGTTTAGTATGGGTTGATAGTACAACATAAAGTCGGTAAATCCCTTTGCCGCCTGCTCATAAAGCAAACGCTCTATCTGCAGCAAATTGCTTGTATCAACGGGGATAACGCCTTCCTTCAAGCTTTCGATACGCTCTATCCTCTGCTTTGCATCCGCCTGCTGCTTCAATCTTTGGATATATTCAATGGCAATAACAAGGAAAACTCCCATGAACAATCCAACCGCCAAGGCAAAAGCCCATATAATGGTCCTGTTTAAAAGCGGCTTGGACTGGGCAGTTGAAAGGAAGGATATATATTGTGTGCCCTTATAGCGGTTATAGTCGCTTAAAGTTTCATTTGCCAAGTCAATATAGTTTTTAATCTGGCTGTCAATTTTTTCAATCAGCCTTTGGGACTTTTCGGTATAAACAGCCTTCGCATCCTCCGGCACATTATCGTTTATATAATCGTTCATAAGCATGGAATAATAGCTTATGTGATTTTTAGCATCGGACGCCTCAACACTTTCATCCACGTATTGAGTCATAATTTGGTCATAGGTTGTAATAATCTTTCCAACGTCCTGTTCCCTGATTATATTGTCGCCTGTTTCGTCCGTATCCCCGGGGTCAAGACCAAGCTCGTTATATGCCAAGCCTTCTTTATACTGCTTGTAAAAATCCAAAAGAATGGCATAAGAAAGCTGCGATGTGTCATTTTTTTTCGCCCACAAAAGCGTCAGCTCTTCAATTTTATGCTGATATTTTTTTACAAGCAGCTCCTTATTCTTTGACAAAAGACCAACACGCACATTAGAGTAAAGCTTGTTATAATCTGTGCTGTAAAGGTTGCCAAAATAGGTGCTAAGGTCGGAGAAGGAAAGCCCTGTTTTGGATGAGCGAAACTCCGGCGCTTCCTCTTGCAAATCGGAAAGCAGGGTGAGTATGGACGATAGCTGGCTGTCATACAGCTCGCATATTTCCATATAGTCATAATTATCGTAATTTACATTGCTGAAAACATCCTGAATTTTGCGCTGACCGGTATAAGTCTGGCGAAAATAGTCGTCATAAAAGCTCAAAAGCTTATTTAAAACCATCTGCCCGTACGCATGGCCCAAATTTCCCGCATATCTGAAGTTAATTATATAGCGGGTGGGAAAATATTCAAAATCCTCTCCCTTTTCGGTAAGCGCTTTTTGTTTTTGCTTTGTAGTAGAATCAACAAGCGGTGTTATTGTAATGGAGTTTCTAATCCTTTCCACACTGGTGTTAAGCCCCAAACCATTTATCACCTTTTCAACCACAACCGGTGAGTTGATTTCATACACATCCAGCTTTTCGCCTTTTGGGTTTTTGCCTTCCTCGGCAAGGCTATAGCTGTATTCAATAACAGTAGTTGCAGTATATCTTTGCCTTGTTGATACAACCGCCTGCCCAATTATAAGGCATATAAGCATAGATGCCACAACAACAAAGCCATGCTTGCGAATTGATGCAATTATTTCAAATAATGAAATAGACGGCATAAGACCACCCTTTCTGTGACATCAAATAATTTTTATAACAATGCAGCCTTGTCGCTCTTTATGCTCTTTTTCCTCAACCTTCTTCTCATGGAAAAAAGCGGACTGTCTTTATCACTTAAAAGCAATATAAGAAACAATATAAAGGCTACCGAGCAAAAGACCATAATGGATTTTGCCATAACATAGGTGTTTGTGTAGTTTTTCGGGATACTTGCGCTGTTTATAAAATTGCTGCATTTATACAGCAGATAATCGTCAACGGTTTTATTTGCCTGCTCCACCAGGCTGTTGTATATGCGTGTTAAGTCTTCAAACATGCTTTCGGTAATGCTAATTAGCCTTGTTCTTTCTTCTTCGTCAATTTCCACATTTGAATATTCGTTAATCAGACGTTCATATTCCAAAATGTCGTTGAGTGTGTTTTTCGCATTTTTGCCCGCTTCCAAAGAGCGCTTGGTAACCTGGTCAAAAGCTGTTCGAGGGCGGGACTGGTAAAGGCCCAGCTCTTCATTAACGCCTACTATAACAATGTTCGCATCAAAGGTGTGGTCATATTGGCGCATGGCTGTTGCGGCAATATCCGACTCGTCTTGGTAAAGGCTGTACTTTAAGGTCGAGGTTTCAATACGCGTCCTGTAATTGTTTAAAACGTCCTCAACGTTTTTTGTAACCCTTCCGGAGGATATAAACGAAACCAAATTTTTAAGCTTCACATCATAAAGGGACGTAAAGCTGCTGACAAGGTCGTTAAAAGATATTCCCGTAGTTTGGGAACGAAAGGCCTGGTCCTCCTGACTTTTGGACGAGAGATAGTTCACATACATTGTTATTTTCTTTCCGTACATATCCGCAAGTTCCATATAATCATAGTCTTCGCCGGAAATATTTTGCGTTATTTTTGATATGATGTTCATTTCCGTATGGGAGTTCATAAAATATCTGGAATAGCTGTCATAAAGCTTTTCCATAAACAGCTTGGTGTCAACAAAAGGCTCAAGACCAATGATTGTCTTTGGATTGAAGGATATGATATATTCATTGGAAAAGTATGTGTAATTTTGCCCTAAATTAATGGCGCTTTGGATTTTGTCCTGAACATTGCCCGACAGGTGATAGTCCACAGTTATACGTTTTTTAACTTCTTCCAAATCCAAGTGGTTTGTGTTTGTTTCGCTGTTGTAACTTTCGATTGTGTCCAAAAGAACGGTGTCGGAAATCATGTCATACATATCAAACCTTGTCCCGTCGGGGTAGTAGCCCTTTTCCGCATTGGGATAAATTAAGGAAATTCGCATATGTTCAGTCATATAAGTGTTATATGCTGCATAAGCAAAAAACAAAAGCATGGAAACAAAAGAAACGGAAAACAAAATCAGTTTCTTTTTCCACACATATCTAAGTAGCGCAACAAACATAACCATCCTTCCCTTTCCTGTACATCATTATAAAAAGTAGAAAAACATAAACTTCCAGTCAGCAAAATAGTCAAGAGATATTCCGTAAAAAGCCCAAATAAAGTTGCAAAGCACAAGCAAAAGGTATAAGTCGCTTTTTTGCTTAAAATAATAT
>JAQVDK010000054.1 GCA_028697835.1 Eubacteriales bacterium
CTGATAGTTTTTTTAACCGAGCATAAATTGGATTTGGAGCGCTTTGTAGGAGCGGGGGGAATGCCCAGCTCACATTCGGCAACGGTTTGCGCTCTTACCGTTTGCGTTGCAAGGAAATTAGGCGTGGATTCGGCAGAGTTTGCCGTTTGTTTTGTGTTTTCACTTATTATTATGTATGATGCGGCAGGAGTAAGGCGTGCCGCAGGTCAGCAGGCAAGCGTGCTTAACAAAATGTTGGAAAATTGGCACACCCATAATCAGGAATTTACTGAAATAGAGCTTAAAGAGCTTTTGGGACATACGCCTTTTCAGGTTATAGTCGGAGGAGTTATCGGAACGCTTATAGGCGCTTTTGCGGCACTGTAATTTTATGGTTTTACAAAAGAGCATCAGCATACATGAAAAGAGGAACAGCCATGAGCATACTTGAGGGCATAAACAGTCCGGAAGATTTGAAAAAACTTGATATGCGAAAGCTAAGTAAGTTAGCGGGCGAAATTCGCGAGTTTCTTATTAAAAGTGTGTCTGAAACAGGAGGGCACCTTTCTTCAAATCTTGGTGTTGTGGAGCTTACAATTGCCCTTCACAGGGTTTTTGATACTACAAAGGACAAGATAGTATGGGATGTGGGGCACCAGTGCTATACCCACAAAATTTTGACGGGAAGGAAGGACGATTTTCACACCCTTCGCACCTTTGGCGGCATCAGCGGGTTTCCGAAGTATGAGGAAAGCTGCCACGACTGTTTTAACACGGGACACAGCAGCACCTCCATATCCGCAGCCCTTGGATTTGCAAAGGCAAGGGATATTCAGGGAAAAAAGAACGCTGTTGTGGCAGTTATAGGCGACGGCTCGCTAACGGGCGGTCTTGCATACGAAGGGCTTAACAATGCAGGCCGTTCTAATACGGATTTGATTGTTATATTAAACGACAACGAAATGTCCATCTCCAAAAACGTCGGAGGGATGTCCATATATCTTAATAAACTGCGCTCCGCTCCGTCGTATTTTAAAGCTAAAAAGGAAATCGACACCCTTGTGAGCAAAATACCAAAGTATGGCGAAACAATCGCCAGCAAGCTTCAAAAAACCAAGGACAGCATAAGGTATTTTTTGGTGGAAGGCTCTATTTTCGAGGAGCTGGGCTTTACTTATATAGGACCTGTGGACGGGCACGATATTAGGCAGCTTACAGATGTCCTGCAAAGGGTGAAAAATTTAAAAGGACCTGTTCTTGTGCATGTTTACACAAAAAAGGGGAAGGGTTATTCCTATGCGGAGCAATCTCCCGACACCTACCATGGAATAGGAAAATTTGACATTTCCACAGGAGAGCAAAATTGCTCCAACACAACTTATGTTTCATCAAGCAAAACATTTGGCAAAAAGCTTATAAAGCTTGCGGAAAAAGACAAAAGCATTACTGCAATCACAGCCGCAATGCCTGACGGTACGGGGCTTGTGGATTTTGCAAAGGCTTTTCCGGACCGCTTTTTTGATGTGGGCATAGCCGAGCAGCATGCGGTTACATTTGCCGCAGGCCTTGCAAAAGAAGGCTTAAAGCCCGTTGTTGCCATATACTCAACCTTCCTGCAAAGGGCATATGACCAAATATCCCATGATGTTGCATTGCAAAACCTTCATGTGGTGTTTGCCATAGACCGTAGCGGAATAGTGGGCGAGGACGGGGAAACACATCATGGAATTTATGATATATCATACCTATCCCATATACCTAACATGACTTTACTTGCGCCTTCGTCGCCTGCAATGCTGGAGCAAATGCTAAAATATGCGCTGCAAAGGCACAGCGGACCCATAGCCATCAGATACAGCAAGTTTTTGGCGGATAAAAAAGATGACACCGCCTTTGAATTTGGAAAGTCGAAAGTTGTAAAGGAAGGCAAAGACGTTACATTGATCGCAGTCGGAAACATGCTTGAAATTGCAAAAGAAGCAGCAGGAATTTCGGGTGTGGACGTGGAAATTATCGACATAAGGACAATAAAGCCCTTGGATACAGATACAATATCAAAATCGGCGGAAAAAACAGGGCGGCTGATTGTATTGGAGGATAATGTGATATCAGGCGGTGTGGGAAGCCAAATCGAGTGTGCGCTGCCATGCAAAACTGTAAAGATAGGATACAAAAGCGAAATTATCCCTCACGGCTCCTTTAGGGAATTATACAAGCTGTGCGGGGTTGATGCGCAGTCGGTGGCGGAGGTTATTAAAAAGGAGTGCGGCAGTTGAAAGAGCGTCTTGATGTGTACTTGGTAAAAAAAGGTCATGCTCCCAGCCGAGAAAGGGCAAGAAGCATTATTATGGCTGGATTGGTTTTTGTGAACAACCAAAAAACCGACAAGGCAGGATTTATGGTAAGCCCACACGCACAGGTCCAGGTGCGGGGAAATGACTTAAAATATGTCAGCCGCGGCGGGCTGAAGCTTGAAAAGGCCATATCTTTTTTTAACATAGATTTAAAAAACAAAGTTTGTATGGACGTTGGAGCGTCCACAGGCGGGTTTACGGACTGTATGCTGCAAAACGGTGCTGCAAGGGTTTACTGCGTTGATGTAGGCTATGGACAGCTTGCATGGGTTTTGCGCCAAGATGAAAGGGTTGTTAATTTAGAGAGGAAAAACATACGCTATGTGGATGAGGAGGATGTTCCGGAAAAGCTGGATTTTACGTCCATAGATGTTTCTTTTATATCGCTGAAACTGGTTTTGCCTGTGGTCTTTGGGCTGCTTAAAGAAAGCGGCGCGGTTGTGGCGCTTATAAAGCCGCAGTTTGAGGCGGGGCGGGAGCTGGTAGGCAAAAAAGGTGTTGTGCGGGACAAAAAAGTCCATGCGCAGGTTATAGAAAATGTGCTAAAGTTTACCCGTAAAATAGGGTTTTCCGTAAGTGGCGTCACGTATTCTCCCATAAGGGGTCCGGAAGGAAATATTGAATATTTAATGCACATAAACAAAGCGGGGGTTGATTGCGAAATAGACATAGAGAAAGTTGTTGATGAATCCCATAAGGAGAGCTTGAAATGAAAAGAATTTCAATAATTCCCAACAAACACAAAGAGGTTGACCTAAAAAGCGTTTCGCAGATTGTTTCAATCATAAACGAAAACGGGGCAACCGCCCTGCTTGGCAAGGAGTTTGAGCATAGCAGGATTGGTGCGGAGTATGTGGAAAATGCCCAGCTTGGCGATGCCGACATGCTTATTGTACTGGGCGGCGACGGAACAATTCTTGGGGCGGCAAGGGAGTTTTGCCCCTACAAGATACCTGTTTTAGGCATTAATCATGGCAGGCTGGGTTTTCTGGCAGAGATAGAAAAATCGGACATTGAAGGCTTGGAAAAAATATTAAAAGGTCAATACATCGTTGACGAGCACATGATGCTTGATGTGCGAATCGGCGAAAAGTCCTTCTGTGCGCTAAACGACGCAGTTATTCACAGGGGCGGCTTTTCCCGAATGTTGAAATTTGTCCTTTATATCGAGGACATAGCGATTAACGATATTTTATCGGACGGGCTTATTGTATCCACGCCCACAGGCTCTACCGCATATTCGTTTTCCGCAGGCGGACCTATTGTTGACCCTTCCTTGGACGTTTTGATTGTCACTCCAATTTGCCCTCATGATTTAAATTCCCGAAGCTTGATTATTCCGGCAAGCAAGACGGTGCGCATAGTCATTAAAGAAGCACAGGAAAATGAAGCCATGCTTACCATAGACGGTCAAATGGGACATATGGTAAACAGCGGTGACGAGATTGTTGTAAAAGGCGGAGGAAAGGTTGGTCTTATAAGGGCGGAGGGAAGCATATTCTATGAAAAACTTAGGAGAAAATTATTTAATAAGAGCAATGGAGGATGTTAGATGCTTACGAAAAAACAGCGTCACGCCAAGATACTTGAAATTGTGGAAAACAACCACATTGAAAAACAAGAGGAAATTGTTGAAATGCTGCGAAAAGAAGGATATAATGTAACACAGGCAACAATCTCTCGGGACATTCAAAATCTAAGGCTTGTCAAGGTGAATTTAGGCGGTGGTGTGCAGATATATGCGAAGTCTGCGCAAACGGTGGAGGACAGGTTTAACGAAAGCTTAAGAGAGATTTTTGCCCATTCCGTTACAAGCGTTGTCTCTGCGCAAAACATAGTTGTGGTAAAAACTTTAAGCGGTGCTGCGCAAGCTGCGGCTTCGGCGGTGGACTCTACGGGAATTAAAGAGATTGTGGGGACTATTGCAGGTGACGATACCATAATGATTGTTACAAAGGATGCGGAGGATGCAAAATATATTTGCTCAAGGCTAAATGAAATGAGAGGTTAGTTTTATGCTTGTTAGTCTGCGAATTAAAAATATTGCTGTTATTGATGAGCTTCAGGTGGAATTTTCCGAGGGGTTTAATGTGCTAACAGGAGAGACCGGGGCGGGAAAATCCATTATTATTGACTCTATCAATATGGTGCTTGGGCAGCGTACGAGCAAGGAGCTTATCCGCAGCGGAAAAGACAAGGCAATAGTTGAGGCTATGTTCTGGACGGATAACCCCGAAGTTTTTGATATATTGGAGCAAATGGGAATAGAATGTGAAGACGAAAGCATTTTGATTTATCGTGACATGGGTGCGGACGGAAGGTCAACAGCGCGCATTAACGGCTCCATGGTTACAGCTTCAATGCTTCGTGAGGTGTCAAAGCTTTTGGTTAATATCCACGGCCAGCAAGACAATCAAAGCCTTTTGGTGCCTGCAAACCATGTGGAATATTTGGATGGTTATGCGAATATTGATAATTTGAAGGACAAGTATAAGGTTTTATACGATAAAGTGCGTGATGTTGAAAAGAAAATAAGGTCTTATCAGGTTGACGAACAGGAAAAGGCACGAAAGATTGACCTTTTCCAGTTTCAGATTAATGAAATAGAAAACGCAAATCTGAAAATCGGCGAGGAAGAAGAGCTTTCAAAGCGAAAGGAATTCTTAGAAGGCGCCGAAAAAATATCCACAGCCTTGGAAAATGCAAGGCATAAACTGTATTCGGCAGATATTAACGTCCACGATATTTTGGCGGACATCACAAGCTGTTTTGCCGAAGTTTCGGAATATGACGAAAAGCTGGGCGGGTTTTATGAAAGCTTAAACAGCATAAGTATAGAGCTGGACGATTTGATATATGAAATCAGGGATTATGCGGATAACGTGAGTTTTAACCCCGGTGAGCTGGACCTGATTGAAGAGAGGATTGACCTTATACAAAGCTTAAAAAGAAAATATGGCCCCACAACTCAAGATATATTAAAATATTTGGATGATATAAAAATAGAACTTGAGGGTATAATTCAAAGTGACGAGATTACATTTGAGCTTTCCCGGGAGCTTGAGGAAAACAAAAAAGCCTTAAGTGAGGCTGCGGCGAAAATTACAAAGGAGCGTATCCGCGCCGCCCAAAGCCTTGAGCAAAAAATCATGCAGGAGCTTTCCGATTTGGACATGAACCGGGTAAATTTCAAGGTTGACATAACACCACAAGATTTTTCCTCAAATGGAGCGGATAATGTGGAATTTCTAATCTCCACAAATCCGGGAGAGCCCCTAAAGCCCCTTTCCAAAATAGCGTCCGGTGGTGAGATGTCCCGCATTATGCTGGCTATTAAAAGCATTTTGGCGGACAGTGACGCTGTTTCCACCCTTATTTTTGATGAAATCGACACAGGGGTAAGCGGCAGGGCGGCTCAGAAGATTGCTCAAAAGATACATAAAATATCCGCAAAAAAACAGGTTTTATGTATTACCCATCTTGCACAAATTGCCGCAATGGCGAAAACCCACTTTCAAATAGAAAAGCATGCGACAGATGAAGTTACCAAAACAAAGCTTACGAAATTGGATTATGGGCAAAGGGTGCATGAGCTTGCACGGATAATAGGCGGTGCGAAAATTACCGACCTCACCAAAAAAAATGCAGAGGAAATGCTGGCGTTGGCGGAGGCGTTGAAAAATGGAGAGAATAGGGATAGTAACTAAAATAGAAGGCAGCATTGCCATTGTTAATGTGGTGCGCACGTCATCTTGCGGCGAAAACTGCGTCATGTGCAAGGGAAGCTGCACGCAAACTTCGCAAAGTGTGAAGGCGGAAAATAAAATCGGCGCTAAGGTAGGCGATGTTGTCACTGTTGAAATGTCAGATAAAAAGGTGCTAATGGCAGCATTTGCTTTTTATATACTGCCTCTTGTTTTGGCACTTGTTGGATATGGTATTTATGGCTGGATTGGCTGTGCCGTCGGCTTTGCGGCGCCGATTATAACGCTTAAAGCTTTTGACAAGGCTCTTTCGGATAAATACAAGGCAACAGTTACTAAAATTGGGAGAAAAAGCTTATGATAACTATTATTACAGGCCATTTCGGCAGTGGAAAGACCGAATTTGCCATTAATTTGGCGCTTGCACAAAAAGCGGACTATATTATAGATTTGGATATTGTAAATCCGTTTTTTAGGACCAAGGACGCTGCCGAAAAGCTTGAGAGCCATGGAATAAAGCTTATTTCGCCTGAATTTGCAAATACAAACATAGACATGCCTACATTGCCCTCCAAGATACATTCAGCCCTGCAAAGCGGCGGCAATGTGGTTATAGACGTAGGCGGAGACGACAGCGGAGCCGTAGCTTTGGGTCAGTTTAGCAATTATATAAAGGATAAGCCATATGAGATGATTTTCGTTATAAATAAATTCAGACCTTTAACATCAAATGCAGAGGATGTAATTTCCCTTTTGCGCTCGGTTGAAGAAGCATCAAGGCTTAAAGTCACTCATTTGGTAAACACTTCCAACACAAAAAATGAAACAACCTCAAAACATCTTACAGACGGACAGCTTCTTGTTGACCAGGTTTCTAAAATAACTGAAATACCCGTAAAGTGTGCAGCGGGACGAGGGGATATTATAAAAAAGCTTGAGGGAAAGTTAAGCGTTCCTTTGTTTCCCCTTGCGCTGCACCTTATTTTACCATGGGAAAGAGGGGTTTAGATGGCTAAGGTTATATTTGATGAAAATAGCTGTAAAGGCTGCGAGCTTTGCGCTCATGTTTGCCCAAAAAAAATCATTGCCATGGCAAAGGATAGGCTGAATTCAAAAGGTTTTCACCCTGCCGAGGTAGCCGATATGGACAAATGTATTGGGTGCAAGTTTTGTGCAACAATATGCCCTGATGTTGTTATAACAGTAGAGAAATAGACCGGCGTACAAATATGCGAAAGGGTGAAGAGCGAAGTGGAGAAAGTTTTGATGAAAGGCAACGAAGCAATAGCGGAGGCAGCCATTCGTGCCAATTGCAAGCATTTTTTTGGATATCCGATAACTCCCCAAACGGAGATTTCTGCATATATGGCAAAGCGTATGCCCAGGATTGGAGGCGTTTTTCTTCAGGCGGAAAGCGAGGTTGCGGCAATAAACATGGTTTATGGCGCCGCAGGGGCAGGAGTGCGTGTCATGACATCGTCCTCAAGCCCCGGAATTTCATTAAAGGCAGAAGGTATATCCTACATAGCGGGTGCGGATTTGCCTTGCGTGATTGTAAATATAGTAAGGGGCGGACCGGGACTTGGCGGAATCCAGCCGGCACAGTCCGACTATTTTCAAGCGGTAAAGGGAGCGGGGCATGGGGATTATAAAATGATTGTCCTTGCGCCTTCTTCGGTGCAGGAGGTTGTGGATTGCACCTTTGACGCATTCGACCTGGCGGACAAATACCGTGTTCCCGTTATGATTTTAGGTGACGGAATGCTTGGGCAAATGATGGAGCCTGTTGTATTTCCCGAAAAGTCGCCAAAGTGTGAGCAAAAGGATTGGGCAACCTGCGGAACAAAAAATAAACGAAAGCCCAATATTATAAATTCCTTATACATTGAGCCACAGGACCTGGAGCGCCTTATAATTGCGCGCCAGCAACGGTACAATGCAATAGCGGAAAAAGAAGTTCGTTTCGAGAAGGAAAACATAGAAGATGCGGACATAGTTTTGGTGGCGTATGGCACAACCGCACGAATTGTTAAGGCGGCTTATGAAAAAGCGAGGAAAAATGGTATAAAGGCAGGGATTATTAGGCCTATAACCCTGTGGCCGTTTCCGGAAAAAATTATTGCCGAAACAGCCCAAAGGGCAAAGGCAATAGTTTGCGTGGAAATGAGCATGGGGCAGATGGTGGAGGATGTAAGGCTTGCGACAGGCGGCGCTTGCCCTGTTGGCTTTTACGGAAGGGCAGGCGGCATGGTTCCCGAGCCTGAGGCAATATATGATGTGATTAGGAGGTATGTATAATGGCTGTGGTGTTCAAAAGGACCGAAGGTCTTACAGATGCTCCGTTTCATTATTGCCCGGGTTGTACTCACGGGATTGTGCACCGCCTTATAGCCGAGGCATTGGAAGAGCTTGATGTTTTAGGGGATGCAATTGGCGTTGCACCCGTTGGATGTGCGGTTTTTGCATATAATTATTTTAATTGCGACATGCAGCAGGCGGCCCATGGCAGGGCGCCCGCCGTTGCAACGGGAATAAAAAGGGCAAGACCGCAGAGCATAGTCTTTACCTATCAGGGCGACGGGGATTTGGCGGCGATAGGTACCGGGGAAATTGTGCACGCTGCCGCAAGAAGGGAAAATATTACCGTGATTTTTATAAATAATGCAACCTATGGAATGACGGGCGGGCAGCTTGCGCCAACATCTTTGGTGGGGCAGATTACCCAAACCTCGCCCTATGGCAGAAAGGTTGAATTGCAAGGCTATCCCATTCGGGTTTCCGAAATGCTTGCAACGCTGGAAGGGGCGGCATTTATTAAGCGCTGCAGTGTGGACAGCATAAAAAATATCAACGACGCAAAAGCATCGATTAAAAAAGCCTTTCGGTATCAAATGGACGAAATGGGGTTTTCAATGGTTGAAATTTTGTCAACATGCCCCACCAATTGGGGGCTTTCGCCGGTGGAGTCTATGGAGTGGCTTAGGGAAAACATGATTCCCCATTACCCTTTGGGAGTTTTTAAGGACATTGAGAAAGGTGGGGGAGTATGACAAGAGAAATACTTATTGCAGGCTTTGGCGGACAGGGAATACTCTTTGGCGGCAAGGCTTTGGCGTATTTGGGAATGGTGAACAATCTGGAGGTTTCCTGGCTTCCCTCTTACGGTCCGGAAATGAGGGGCGGTACCGCAAACTGCCATGTCATAATTTCCGACAAGCCCATAGGCTCGCCGATTGTTGTAAGCCCTACTGACCTTATAGTGATGAACCTGCCTTCCTTTGAAAAATTTAAAAAAAATGTTGCCAAAGGCGGCAATATTTTTGCGGATAGTTCTTTGATTGATAAAGTTTGGAGTCGAAAAGGCATAAACAAATATGATATTCCCGCAACCCAAATGGCAAGCGAAATGGGCAATTCCAAGCTTGCGAACATGATACTTCTTGGCAAGATGCTCTCAACCATGGACAGCGTTTTTATGGAAACCATAAAAAAAGCGTTGGAGATGAGCATACCGCCTTCCAAAATGCATCTTTTGGACATAAATTTAAAAGCCATTGAAGCAGGCTTTAATTATAACTGAAACAAAAAGTGCGAGGCTTTATACCTTGCACTTTTTTAGGTTTAAATAAATTTTTTCATGTGTGCCAAAGCGGTTTTTTCAAGCCTTGAAACCTGCGCTTGGGATATGCCGATTTCCTCGGCAACCTCCATTTGGGTTTTCCCGTCAAAAAACCTTAGCGTTAAAATGTGTTGCTCCCGTTTTCCAAGTTTTTTCATGGCTTCTTTTAAAGAAATTTCTTCAAGCCAGCTTTCATCAATGTTTTTTTCGTCTTTTAGCTGGTCCATCACATAAAGCGCGTCCCCGCCGTCGTGATATACGGGCTCGTAGAGGGAGATAGGGTCTTGAATTGCGTCAAGCGCTATTACAATATCTTCTTTTGGCAGGTCCAACTCTTTTGCAATTTCGGTTATGGTTGGCTCTCTTGAATTTTGATTGGTAAGGCGTTCTTTTACCGCAAGGGCTTTGTATGCAGTATCCCTCATGGACCTGCTGACCCTTATGGAGTTGTTGTCCCGAAGGTATCTTCTAATCTCGCCTATTATCATGGGCACAGCATAAGTGGAAAATTTTACATTGTGAGAGGTGTCAAAATTATCAATAGCTTTAATAAGACCAATACACCCTATTTGGAAAAGGTCGTCAACATATTCGCCTCTGTTGTTAAACCTTTGAATTACACTTAAAACTAAACGCAAATTCCCTTTTATATATTCTTCTCTTGCTTCTTTGTCACCTTGCTGGATTCTTGCAAAAAGCTCGTCTTTTTCTTCGTTGGATAAAAGTGGAAGTTTGGCAGTGTTAACTCCGCATATTTCAACCTTGTTAATCAAAAAAACACCTCCGAAGGGAATTCTATGTTCAAATATTATTGTTTCCCTCGGAGGTGTTTTTATTCAGTTAATCATTTTGGAAATTTCTTTTTTTAATCGACTAATTATGCGTTTTTCCAAGCGAGAAATGTAAGATTGCGAGATGCCAAGCATATCTGCCACTTCTTTTTGTGTTTTTTCCGTTTCCCTTCCAAGACCAAACCGAAGCTGCATAATTTTGGTTTCCCTGTCGGAGAGTTTTTTCATTGCAATCAGCAAAAGCTCCCTGTCAACCTCTTCCTCGATGTTTCGGTGAATAATGTCGGTTTCCGTGCCTAAAATATCCGAAAGCAAAAGCTCGTTTCCATCCCAGTCGGTGTTTAGCGGCTCGTCTATTGACACATCATTCCTTGAAGGGCTGTTTTTTCTTATATACATTAAAATTTCATTTTCAATACATCTTGAGGCATATGTTGCAAGCTTGATTTTTTTGTCGGGGTTAAAGGTGTTAACAGCCTTAATCAGCCCTATTGTCCCTATTGAAATCAAATCCTCAATGCCAATGCCTGTGTTTTCAAATTTTCTTGCTATATACACCACAAGGCGAAGGTTTCTTTCGATTAAGGTTTGCCTGACCTTTTTGTTGTCATTGTAAAGGTTGGCAATAAGCTCTTTTTCCTCGTCCGCGCTCAAAGGCGGAGGAAGAGCCTCGCTTCCTCCTATGTAATGTACTTCTTCCGTAAATATAGAAATTATTTTTTGCCAAAGCCATACTATATAATTCATATTCCACCTCCTAAAATTTGTGGATTTACAAGGGCCGAATATGAGTCGTCCTGCGAAAGCCTGTTGCTGCAAAGCCCCACTACAACATCATACACCACCTTGTCGCCAACGGTTACCCTATCGGGCTTAAAGCCGATTATAACACCCCTTTTTTTGCCTACCGAGCAGTAAGGGATAAGCCGGATGCGCCTGCCAAAATCCGGGGGAAGATCTTTGATATATTTTTTGTCCAAAAGCGAAAGCACCTGAGGCGGCAGTATGTTTTCAACCGAGCGGCTTTCAACAACCATTACCGGGCTTTCGGATATAGGCTCGTAAAGGCAGTTGCCGGTGTCTAAAAAACCGTTTACCAAAGCAGTATTCCCACAAACCGTTATACTTACCGGCATAAAACATCTTTCTTTATATGCAAGCCGCCTGCAGTAGGAGGACAGCAAAACAATGCATATATAAGTGATTACTGTGGAGGTTGCCAGAATTTTAAGGGGCAAGTAGGAAAGCGCGCTTTTTCCTATAAGGCTCATAAAGGCGTAAGATGCGCCGCCAAAGGCAAAGCTTACCATGTAAAAAACCGCCACAGCTTTTATATATTGTTTGAATTTTTTAGTTTTATATGTAATGGCAACCAACGACAGCGAAAAAAGGAACTTTCCCATAAACGAATAAAAAAATTCGCTGTGGGGCAAAAACATAAACACCGCATAAATAGCCCCTATAATACTGCTAAACAAAAGCCGGGGCTGCGACGATTTACCCCTGATAATCCTCTTGGTTGCCAAAAGCAATATGTAATTGACTGCGCCATTTAAAACAAATATCTCGTCAATATATATTGTCCTCAAGAAAATCAACCCTTTCACCTTTATTATACAGGACAGGGGTTGAAAAAATTGTCAAAATGTGGACGAGAAATAGGAACAAAAAACAAAAAAGCACTTGAATTTTTATTCAAGTGCAAAAAATGTATTATTAAAGCCGCCAATCAATGGGGGTTATGCCTTCTGTGGTTAGAATTTCGTTGGTCTTTGAAAAGTGTTTGCAGCCGAAAAAGCCATAGTGTGCGGAAAGGGGACTGGGGTGTGGGGCGGTAAGCACATGGTGGATGGAATTTGTAATAAGGCTTTGCTTTTTTTTGGCGGGATTTCCCCAAAGCAAAAATACTATTGGACTGCTTCTGTTGTTCAAATGGGAAATAACACAATCGGTGAAGATTTCCCAGCCCTTGCCCCTGTGGGAATTTGCCGCCCCTGCCCTTACGGTAAGGACGGTGTTTAAAAGCAAAACCCCCTGCCGTGCCCAAGGCATAAGATAGCCGCTTTTTGACCTTTCTATGCCCAAATCATCTTCCAGCTCCTTAAAAATGTTTATAAGGGAAGGAGGAGGGGGCGTCCCTTCCTGAACGGAAAACGCCATACCATGGGCTTGATTGGGGTTGTGATATGGGTCCTGCCCTAAAATTACCGCCTTTACGTCCTTATACGCTGTGGCTTTTAAAGCGTTAAAGATGTTATACATATTGGGATATATGGTGTATCTGGAGTATTCGTCCTTTAGAAACTCACGCAGCTTGAGGTAATACTCCTTTTCAAATTCGCCTTTTAAAACCTCGTCCCAGTCATTTCTAAAATGAACCATAAACCACTCACCCTTACATATTATTATCAACATAATAACATATAACAAAAATAAAAACAAGCAAATCGGTGGACAAACTTGTAATTTTGTT
>JAQVDK010000115.1 GCA_028697835.1 Eubacteriales bacterium
GGCATATTGTTAAACTGATAGGTTTCTTTGGATTTATTCAAATACCAACCAAAGTCAGCAGCAGTATAAGTATTTTTTGTTTTCTCCCCGTCATCAACCGTCAGCACTATACCTCGGAATATTTCCACGTTTGTATACATCTGAATAATACTGCCTTCCCTTGGCAGATATATCTTTATGTGCTGCGCATCTGTTTTTGCCACATCAAAACTCATTGTGGTGGCAAGCTCCGCTATACTGTTCTGCCATGACAGGTTTCCTACCGCAGGGGTAATGTCAATTCCATCCGCATATAGCTTCATATCGTATTCACCAACTTAAATTCAGATAAAGTAAGTGTATAATATAAGTCACCGTCTTTTTTTATTGAATACTGAAAATCATCCACACAGCACACCATGTTAATCGGTGTTTCGGTGATTATCAGCCTAATGGGGTACTTTGCCTCAATCCACTTGTCTATGATGTACACATACTCAAACCCTTTATATGTTCTGTCTTTTAAGAACGGATAATCTCGTATGGGGAAGAAACTGCTGATGGTAATGCTCTTTAGCCCCGGCTTTCCAATCAGCTTTAATTCTCCCTGCGTGACCGTTTCAAAAACCTCGTTCTTCTGCGGCTTTGATATGGTAAACTCGGCAGGAAGGACTGGAAGGCAGATGACTTGTTCACGGTTGTTCACGCTTAAATAAATATCCAATGCCCGCCCTCCTTACATATTTGCAAGCGCCAGTTTCAGCTTGGGGACGATTTCATTTACTACCTCATCTGCTGACTTGCCGCTTGCGTTGACATATATTTTAATGTCGTTGTTGTATGTTGCACTGCCGCCTTGCCCTTTGCTGTAATTCCTGTTCTCCGCCGCGGTCAGCACGCGCTCGCCTTTATGCAGCTTTGCAATATACCCGTCAAAGGGTACATTGGGAAGCCCTCCTGCGTGCGAACCGTCAATGTAGCCATCGCCGTCCTCATCTGTTCTTTTAAACAGTTTTACAACACCCTTAATCGGGTTTTTAAGAAAGTTTTTCAGTCCTTCCCAGAGTTCCTTTATCTTGTTTACGCCCGATGTAAAAGTTTCCTTTATATTCGTCCAAAACTTTGAGAATATCTCTTTTACGGCATTCCAAATCTCAGCGGTTTTGGCCTTGATGCTGTCCCAGTTTTGAATGACATACCCTATTACAAGTCCGATACCGCCGGTGAAAACTCCTAATATCCACGGCCAGTATGCCACAAAAAAGTCTGCTATACCGTTCCAAATATTCACCGCCGTAGTTTTTAGCCATTCCCATGCCGCTTTTATTCCGTTGCAAACGGCGTCCCAGTTTTTCCACAAGGCTACACTTATAGCCACAAGGGCGCCGATAGCCAGTATAATCCACCCGATCGGGCTTGCAACAAACAAAGCATTTGTTATAGCCTGCACGGTATTAAACGCTGTCGTCGCCGCTGTCTGCACCCCCGTCATGATCGCTTGAAGCTGCTGTGAAAATGTCATGGCTACGATTTCTTTTTTCTGACTTTTGTTTAGTGCAATCGCTATGGTTTGAACCGCATTTGCAGCTGCCATTGCAACCTTCCAAGCAATTACCGAAGCGGTAATGCCTGCAATAATTGGACTTAAAACTCCCCAGTTGTTCACAAAGAAATTGTAAACGGATGTTGCCGCATTTAATATGCCAGTAAGAGCATTGCCAAGCCCGCCAAGAGTACTTCCAAGGATATTGCCAACACTTTCAAGGTTTGTTCCCATAAGCGAAGACTTGATACCTTCTCCTATACCACTTAATAGGGCCGGAGCATTTGTTGTTATGGCAGCAGCCACCTTCTTTATCACTTCCGTAAATCCTGTGATAAGCATGGGCAAAAGCGTCGGCAGGGAGTCTGTCAAGACGCCTATGACCGACGGCAGCATTTGTGCAAGGCCATTGACAAGCGACATAGCACCTGTGGTGATTTCCGGCATAACACTTTGTAAAAGCTCAGGTATTTTTGGCGACAGCTGCTTTATGATTTCTGACAAACCTCTTGTAAGGGTAGGGAGCAGTTCACCGACTTTTCTTGACACAACCTTTGCAACATTAATAAATGCCGATGCAATGCCTTCCGCGCTTCCGGCTCCTGACATAAAAGTCTTAAACGCCGCCTTTGCCGTATTGATAGAGCCTGCAAGAGTATCGTTTTCTTTTGCATAGTTTCCTGCAGCATAAGCTGTTTTCTCAAGAAACATCTGCATTGCAATGCCGACCTTTTCCTGCGTAGTCATAGTCTTGCCCATAGTCTTAATTCCTTTTGCCGCAGCGTAAGCTTTAATGGAGGTATCATTGATTGCAACACCCAGATTGTCCATCATGGTGAAGTTACCCTTTGCCGCGCCTGCCACGGCTTCCATGGCGGCATCAACATCAATGCCCATAATTGAAGCTACATCTGCCGCCCTTTGCATGGCGCTTGTGGTCATGTTAAGGGATTCTTCGATAGTGAATCCGGAGCCTTGAAACAATGCTCCCATTTTATTTGCCGTTGCCAAATAATCCGACATGGAAAGGCCCAATGTTTCAAAAGCGCCGCCGGCTTTTTCCTGAAGTGTCTTGGCGAAGCTTGCAAACACAGCCTCGCTTCCGCCGATGTTCTGTTCCAGTTCACCGGCCAAATCCAAGGATTTCACCGTCAAACCCGTCATTGCGGCAACGCCTGTGGCGGATGCTGTCAGAAAACCCTTGCCGACTGTAGAAACTACACCGCCCAGTTTCTTAAGGGAACCCATGGCAGATGCGGAAGATTTCTTAAGCCCGCCAAGTTCTGAGGTTGCTTTTTTAATATTGACAAAAAAATTGCCCTCTTTTAGCGAGAGGGTTGCGCCTATATTCCTCTTTTTAGCCATGCTTTATTTCCCACCTGCCAATGCTTTAAGTTTTTCCGCTTCCTCTTCGATATGCAAAGCTATGCTTGCCAATAAAAATTGTTTCTCCAAGAGAGATAGATC
>JAQVDK010000116.1 GCA_028697835.1 Eubacteriales bacterium
TTACGGCTGTTTTCATCTGTATTCCCTCCTTGTTTGTACCGCCTTTTTGTATATTATACTTCTTTTTTACAATTTTTTCAACGCTTTTATTTTTTGTAAAAACAAACGGGAAAGCAAGCTTTCCCGTTTGCCTAATATACTAATACCACAAGTAAAACACAACATCCGTAATTTCGCCATCATATTCCCGAACGAACATTTGAACATTGTCAAGGATATTATCATTATTATCATAAAGGTTGTATCCAAATGAATAGAATACATTATGGCGCTCCTCGGGGGCAAGTACCCTTCGGGTTGGGCTGCTGCCAACTGAGTTGTAAACATATATATTTGCCTTGGTCGGGATAACGATTACGTCGCCATACTCTGTTTCAATCTTTGCGCCTGACCTTGAAACAACATCATGCATACTGTAAGACGCTTTGCCATATCCGGTTTCAAGAAGCTCCGCCCTGCCCCAATTGATTGTTGCAACTTTTGTTATGCCGCCGCTTTTAATCTCGCCTGCCGTATTAAGCCGGGCGGTGAAAAGGTCGCCCTCTTGCAAGCCCAAATAATCGCCAATATCACTTGAGGCTATAAGGTCAACGGTTTCCAGCCCGTTTTTGATTGCATTTTGAAATACCGTTGCAACTGCCCTTCGCTCTCCATTAGTTGCTGATGTAACATAAGTTTTAACAAGCATGGCAATGTCAGGATTGCTCACAATATCAAAATCGCCGACTATAACGATAACTTTTGCTATATTTGACTTGTTAACATCGAATGCATATATCTTTTCAATTCCACCAAGTTCAATATCGTCAGAAACCCCTTCCAATGATATTAACTCAAAATCATCGTCAAAGTAGCCGTATTCAACGTTGCCAACCTTCATAATAACGGTGTTTGAATCAACATAAACTCTTTTTGAGCTGCCGCCATCTCTAATAACAAAGCTTTCGCTTCTGTAGTTATAGGTAGCGTTAGTACCTTCTGCATACAACCTAAATCCTGTTGTTGCTCCTAAATCAGCCTTTGGCAAGATAATTCTGTTAATTCTGCCTTGTGAGTTCAAGGTAAATGTTACTACCATTCCAGCTTCAATTTTACCAATAATATCTTTAGCATCAATAAGCACTGAGCTTCCGTCTTCGCCTACAACTGTGAATTTTGTAGCAGTATCATATGTAGCAAATTCGCCTTGGGATGTATAGAACATGATTTGTGCAGTGCCTTCAAGTGAGCCTTCGTAGGGAGGGGCCAAGGCTACCACATAAGCATATGTTGTGTTTGCCTGCTCTACAAGGCTGAAATCTACGATTCTTCCCAAAATGTCAAGGTAGAATATGCCTTCGTTTCCGGGTAAAAGCTGTATTCCATCATAAACTTTATATGCACAGTTATTGATTATAACTATGTTGCCGTCAACTTCCGTTATTTGTCCCTCTACAGTTTCCTGAACCAAGGTTGAGATATAAACGGTCAAATTGTCGCCTTGCACAACCTTTGTCGAAAGAACGTCATTTTCCTTTAATAAAGACCAATCCAGCCTGTTTCCCAATGTATCAAACAGCAACGCTAATTTATCGGAGCTTGTCTCGCCGTAGAAAACAGGCATGCCCTCTTTTGCAAGGACAACTTTTGCTAATGTGTTGACATAATCCACAACAGTATTTTCATATTCGGTTATGCTAACCGTACTGTAGCGGTTTTCCCCATCGGCGTCGGCAAAAGTGACCGTGCCGTAAAAATCCAAAAACATTGAAGGGTTAAAATCATAAGTGGCAACACCGTTTCGGTACACTTTACAATTACTTGCTAAATTAATGGTTTTAAGCTCAGAATTATCGTCACAGTAGCTGACCGTAGAGAAGGTGGTGCTTTCTATTGCGTCATAATCAATTGTAATGCTGCTCTCGTCTGAAAAATCATTATCCACCAAATCATAAACCGAGGTTTTTATAGGCTGGAGGGAGTCAATGCTTTTTACTAAAATTGCTTTTACCATGTCGCCGCGCTTGAAATCCGAAAGCAAAGCACAGCTTAAAACCTCAAAGCTTTCTGCCGGTATTTTCTTTTGTGTTTGAGACAGCTTTATCAATTTTCCGTTTTCGTAGTGTGCAACAATAAGCATGGGGGTTATTGTTGAATCGGCATTGTTAAAATAGGTAACACTTGCCGCCGCAAGCTCCTGTGCCACGCAAAAGTTAATTTCCGTCTCGGAGGGAACTGTGCCGCCTGTGCCGCCAAAAAAGTAGAGAACCACATCGGTAATTTCCCCGTCATATTCCAGAACCAGCATTGACGCAGATTCAACTTCTCCGCTTCTATAAATCCTGCCATCTATTACGTCAAAGCAACTCATATCTTCAACGGTTACAGATTGCATAAGCTCATCATAAACATAAACATTTGCGCTTGATGGAACTACAACATCATGCAAACCGTCCAAAGTAACCCTGCTTCCATACTTTCCTGCCACATGGCCCAAGTAATATTCACCGCTGTAAGAATAATCAAAGCCTTCGCCGGGCACTACCTGCCCGTCTTGCACGAGCGCAATTTCGCTATATCCTGTTATCAAACCCGTTGCATTAACTTTGGGGAATATAACAGTACCCGG
Source organism: Eubacteriales bacterium (assembly GCA_028697835.1). Classification (GTDB taxonomy): domain Bacteria; phylum Bacillota; class Clostridia; order Monoglobales; family Firm-18; genus STE-11. The sequence goes on from JAQVDK010000116.1 coordinate 2,609, forward strand.
CAAAATGGGCGAAAGCTCGCCCAAGGAGCTGTGGGTTAGAAGCTCTAAAGCCTGATTTTTATTTTTATAATCCTGATAAACACAAACCTTGCTTACAACATCGTCAAAATCGTTTAAAACCGTTTCCGAGCTTAACACCACCGCCATGCCTGATTTATAATTTGTAATGTCCAGCTCTCCGACTATAACGATAGCTCCTGCAAAGTTTGACTTGTCAACATCAAATGCATATATCTTTTCAATTTCATCAAGTTCAATATCATCAGAAGCCGATGACAATGCTGCCAACGAAACTAATGCAAAGTCATCATAGTTGTAACCATATTGGGCTACGCCAACCTG
>JAQVDK010000055.1 GCA_028697835.1 Eubacteriales bacterium
AACGAATTAAAAAAGCAGGAGGTAATATTAATGGCAGTTAAAGTAGGTATTAATGGTTTTGGTAGAATTGGCCGTTTGGTTTTCCGTGCGGCAATGGAGCGTGGGGCTCTTGACGTTGTAGCAATCAACGACCCGTTCCTTGACCCAAATTATATGGCATACATGCTAAGGTATGACACTGTTCACGGTCAATTTAAAGGCGATATTGAAGTTAAGGAAGACGCCATCGTAGTAAACGGCAAGGAAGTTAAAGTTTTTGCCGAAATGGATGCTAACAACATTCCATGGAACAGCGTAGGCGCTGAGTATATTGTTGAAGCAACAGGTATTTATACAACAACCGAAAAGGCAAGCGCTCACTTTACAGGCGGTGCTAAAAAAGTTGTTATAACAGCTCCTTCCTCAGACGCTCCTATGTTTGTTATGGGTGTTAACAACAACACATATACAAAGGACATGAAGGTAGTTTCAAATGCATCCTGCACAACAAACTGCTTGGCTCCTTTGGCAAAGGTTATAGACGACAACTTTGGCATTGTTGAAGGACTTATGACAACCGTTCACGCCGTAACAGCTACACAAAAAACTGTTGACGGACCTTCCAAAAAAGACTGGAGAGGCGGCAGAGGTGCAGGATTTAACATTATTCCTTCCTCAACAGGCGCTGCAAAAGCTGTTGGCAAGGTTATTCCAAAGCTTAACGGCAAGCTTACAGGTATGGCTTTCCGTGTTCCCACAGCCGACGTTTCAGTTGTTGACCTGACTGTACGCCTTGAAAAGCCGGCTTCTTACGAAGACATTAAAAAAGCTGTTAAAGCGGCTTCCGAAGGCGAGCTTAAAGGAATTCTCGGATATACAGAAGATGCGGTTGTTTCCAGCGACTTCATCCACGACTCAAGAACTTCAATCTTTGATGCAGATGCTGGTATTTCACTAAACGACAATTTTGTAAAGCTTGTTGCATGGTATGATAACGAATGGGGTTATTCAAACAAAGTTATCGACCTTGTAAACTATATAGCTGAAGTTGATGCGAAATAATTAAAAAATAAAAAGTGCCAAAGCACGTTTTATTTCAAATTACAATCAAAAACCACCGGCTTTAGCCGGTGGTTTTAATTGTTTTAAGGTTTCCCCGAAAAAATTGTTATAGCCCAAATTGCAGGTTTTTCTTTTTGACAAGCTTATCTTATATTGTAGCCATAGTATTTTCTGTATTCACCCGGGGTCATTCCAACATGGTTTTTAAACTTGCGTATAAAATTCGAAGTGTCAAGCCTGCCGATTTTTTGAACAATGGTGGTTATAGGCAGGTCGGTGCTCACCAATAGCTCTTTAACCTTTTCTATTTGCAAGTTGTTTATGTATTGAAGGGGTGTTATGGCAAGGTTTTCTTTGAACAAATTATATAATGCCGTTTGACTAATCCCCAGCTTGTCCGCAACATCTTTTATATACAGCTCGGAAGCGCAATAGTTTTCCTTGATGTAGTTTATCGCCTCTTGCAACAGGTAGTTATCATTATCTACGGCCTGGCATTCGTTAATGCAAAACTTTTTCGCTTCTTCAATAAGGTCTTCAACTGTTTCAAAATTCATAATGTTAAAGCCTTGGGAGCTGGTTGGTTTATATGTAATGTCCTGAACACGTTTCATAATGGTAATTATTATATCAAAGCATAAGCATCTGGCAATAAACAAAGACGAAGAATGTTTCTGAGTATATTTGAATATTTCATCAATCATCTCAATCGCTTTGTCTATATCTCCATGCTCCAGATATGTAGCAAAGGTTTCAATTTGTGCAGAGGGGTATTCTCCCCAGTTTACGCTACCCGCATTTACCTCCGAAAAATCTATTACGCTTCCAAGGCCCTTTACAAGACGGTAATCAAGAGCGGTTACAGCTTCCATATACAAACACCAAAGCTGCGATAGGTCCTGTGTAGTGCTGCTTACGCCCATTGTAACGCTAATGTTGCTATTCTTGATGGAATTGAAAACCGACTCGACAGCCTCTTGCTTTTTGGTTTTACTGTCAATACATAAAACAGCATAGTAAATTTGAGGGTTGTCGCTTGATTTAAAGTACAGGTCTCCGCCTTCAAAGCTGCCTTCAATTTTGTTTAAAACTTTATGAACATCATGTTTTGTATAATCTTGAATAAACAACGACAAAACAAGGAATGTGTCAAACCTAAAATAGATGTTGCTATACTTGTGAAATGAATTCACTTCGTTTATATCGCTATAAAACCCTTGGATGGCGCTTGACAGCAAAACATCCCTGAATGTGCTTTTGTGGGTTGTGTTAAAATCAACAAACCCGCGAATGCTGGATGCCATCTCGTGCAGGCTTTCCGTTATGGCGTCAATTTCGTTTTGCGTTTCAAAAGGCTTTCCCAATGTTTCTTCCACAAGATTTTTAAGGGCTCTTACAGGCTTATAATTATATTTTATGGACAGCATAATTATAGCCAGCGAAAGCAGCAAAACAACAACCACCGAAATTATGACTATAATTATTAAATCTACCAGCGGCGCATCAATAATTTTATTGGGTACCAACATAACGTAACTTAAATCCGGCAAACCGGATTTTTGTTTAAACAAATAGTATCCGTTTCCTTTAATGGAAACCTTTTCGCCATTTAAATTTATTTTGTCAATGTCCCCATGTGCCCCCGACCTGGCAACAACATTTCCATGCGCATCCACCAATAAAAAGGCATAGTGTGCATCGCTTGGCACGTTTAATAAATTCTCCTCTTTAACCAAAAAAAGAATGGAACGGTTTTGAGAAGCGTCTTTATTTGTGTCCGGGAAAACAATGGGAATCATTCTGCTTTCCATCCCTTGTTTAATCACCGTTTCCGCAGGAAAAACCTTCAGAGTATCAGCTTTTTTCAAATAGTCCAAAAAAACCGGATTAGGCTGCTGGAACTGATAAATGCTCTTTAGCGTGTCGAAGGTAAAAGTAGATTCCCTGTTATACAAATAGGGCGACACGTTGGTGTAAAGCACCAAATCCTGCAACGCCGTAGCATTAAGGGTTAGCTCGGAAATGGACTGGATAATTTGTGAGCGCCCTATAGGGTCTGAAAAGCTTTTGGTTCTTGAAACGTTTGAATTAAAATATATCATCATGGAAACCTTGTTCATTTCATTTACCAATTCGCCGGATTTCATGGCTATGGAGCTAAACACCTGATTTTGAACTTTTATATTTTGAGTTTTTATTTCACTTATAAAAAACGTCATTATTACGCTTGTCAAGATTATTAAAGAAACCAATACAATCGAAACATAAGAAATAATGGTAGTGGTCAAAAGAGACCGCTTTTTAAACTGTCTTTTAAAATTCAATAAAACCCTCACCGTATCAGCCTCCTTTGTAAACGTAAAAGGCGAGACTTCTGTTTTAAATATAAACCACATCATTAAAATTGTCAATGACAAAAATATGTAAATCGTGTAAATTAAAGAGTATATAAACGTTGGGGTTTAAGGAGTTTTTCTTGCAATTGCAGACAAAGCCCCCTTCCCTTTATGCAACCCTGACCAATTAAGATTACCCCAACCGAAATTAGACTTTAACTCCACGGGCGACGGACAATATAAAAGGCTGCGGATACATCGCAGCCAAAACGGGCATGTGAGTATTTTTTATAATACCAACAGATTTAATAGCCACATAGCCTCAATTATGTTCTTATAACAAAACCAACTACAAAAACCTTATAGTCAAAATCTTGGCAGTCAGCCTTTAAGCAATATATGACTTTAGCAATGTGCATTTGCCTTCTACCGCATATTCGCCCATGGCGGCGGGAATGACAAATGAGTCTGCACTCTTAAAGCTTTCGCCGGCAATCTTTCCGCTGCCCTCGGCAACTAATATAATTTCCATTCTTCCATCGGTGTTTTCTATGGATTTTTCTTTTATCTCCAGCTTTTCAAAGTTAAAATACCTGCAGCTTGCAAGAATGGTCCTAATGTTTTCGCCGTCTAAAACTTCGCTGCCTTGGGCTTTTTCCTTCCCCACGCTGCTTTCAAAATTTGACACATCCAAGGCTTTTTCTATGTGCAGGGGCCTTGTGTTGCCGTCTTTGTCTTTTCGGTTATAGTCATAAACCCTGTATGTTGTGTCGGAGTTTTGCTGGATTTCCGCTATTATAATTCCCTCGCCTATGGCATGCACCGTTCCCGCCGGGATAAAAAACGCATCTCCCTTATTAACATTAACCTTGTTTAAAATCTCTTCAAGGGTGCCGCCTTTTATGGCGTTTTCAAATATTTCTTTTGTAACCCCTTCTTTAAAGCCATAAACAAGCTGGGCCCCCGGCTTGCAGTCCAAAACATACCACATTTCCGTTTTTCCCTTTTCGCCGTTTTCATTTTTCATGGCATACTCATCGTCGGGGTGTACCTGAACGGAAAGCTTGTCGTTGGCGTCTAAAATTTTTAAAAGCAAGGGAAACTTTTCGGCGGGGGAAATTGTTTTGCCCAAAAGGGCTTCTCCCATGCTTGATACCACTTGCGCAAGGGTTTGCCCCTTATATTTGCCGTTTGCCACCGATGACTGTCCGTTTGGATGGCATGATACCTCCCAGCTTTCGGCAGCGTTGCCTTGTGGAGTATCTTTTCCATATAGCTTTTTTAAATTTTCCCCTCCCCACAGGTATTGCTTGTAGGTAGGCTGCATTTTAAGTGGATACATCATTTTTTAAAAGTCCTCCTTAGTGCAAATATTGTATCAAACTTAAATTTTTGCTGCAACAGTAATTAAAAATTGGAGGCTGATTTAAGCCCCCAATTTTAATTATTCTTCTTTTTCCTTCTTTGCAGTTTCAATTACCGCTTGCGCAACGTTTGGCGGTGCTTCTTCATAGCGCTCGAATTCTAATTTGAAGTAGCCCCTGCCTTGTGTCATTGAGCGAAGGTCGGTAGCATATTTGTGCATTTCCGCCATGGGAACTTCGGCAACAACCTCTTCCAATCCGCCGCCGATTGGGTTCATTCCCAAAATTCTGCCGCGACGCTTGTTAATATCACCGATAATATCACCCATGTTTGCGGAAGGAACTTTTACTTGAAGCTTTCCAATGGGCTCCAGCAGCACAGGGTTTGCATCAGCCATACCCTTTTTATATGCAAGGGAGGCGGCAATTTTAAACGCCATTTCGGAAGAGTCAACAGGGTGGTACGAGCCGTCCACCAGCGTAGCCTTTACATTTACTACGGGATAGCCCGCCAAAACGCCTGCCTGCATGCTTTCTTGCAGTCCTTTTTCAACAGCGGGGAAGTAGTTTTTGGGGACTGCTCCGCCGAAAATCTTTTCTTCAAAGGTAAGTTCTTCGGTTTCGCCCGGCTCGAATTCTATCCACACATGACCATATTGACCATGTCCGCCGGATTGTTTTTTATGTTTTCCTTCAACCTTAACTTTTTTCCTGATGGTTTCACGGTATGGAACCTTGGGGTCTTCAAGATGGACAGAAACGCCAAATTTGGACTTTAGCTTGCTTGTGATAACGTCAATGTGCACATCGCCAACACCGCTGATTAAGGTTTGACCGGTTTCCGGGTTGTTCTGCACTCGGAAAGTCATATCTTCTTCTACAAGCCTTTGAATACCGGTACTGATTTTTTCCTCGTCACCTTTTGATTGCGGCGTTATAGCAAGGGTAAGGTTTGGCTCGGGGAATTCAATTCCTTCCAAAACAATTTTAGAGCCTGCTTTGCAAAGGGTATCCCCGGTCATTGTTGATGATAGCTTTGTAACAGCGCCAATATCACCGGCTGTAATTTTTGCCGCATCTATTTGCTTCTTTCCTAACAGGAAAAATACCTTGCCTATTTTTTCACTGTTGCCTGTTCGGCTGTTTATAACCTGCATATCCGGTGTAACTTCCCCTGAATATACACGGAAATAAGAAAGTTTTCCAACGTAAGGGTCGGCAATGGTTTTAAATACAAGTGCCGCAAGAGGCGCACTGCTGTCTTGCTTGATTTCCTCTCCGTCCGCTGTAAGAACCTTGGGTCCTTCCGCCGGGGAGGGCAAATATTCGTTGACTGCATCCAAAAGAACGCCAATGCCTTTGTTTGCGGTGGCAGAGCCGCACAAAACAGGCACAACTTTACACTGGGCAACACCCGAGCGCAGCGCCTTTTGAATTTCTTCAAGGGTAAACTCGTCGCCTTCAAAATATCTTTCCATTAATTCTTCGTCTGTTTCCGCAACTGCCTCTATAATCATTTCCCTTATAGGTCCAACGGCGTCCGCCATATCATCAGGAATATCCGCATCAAGAAGCGGGCCGTCCTGGAACATTTTTGCCCTCATTTGTATAGTATCAACAAAGCCTACAATCTTTTCGTCCTTGATGATGGGAAGTTGGAAAGGTGCAATACAATTTCCGTACATGTTCTTAAGTTCGTCCAGTACATTTTGAAAATTGGCTCTCTCGTCATCTATTTTATTGACGAAGAAAATCCTGGGCAGCCCTCTTTCCTCGCAATAATTCCAGGCGTTTTCTGCGCCAACTGTAAGACCGGAATTGCCGCTTAATGTAATAATAGCCGAATCAGCCACTCTTACACCCTCAAGAATTTCACCGACAAAATCAAAATATCCGGGAGTGTCAATTATGTTGTACTTACTGTTGTTCCATTCAAATGATGCCACAGCGGTGTTAATTGAAATCGTTCTTTTGATTTCCTCGGCGTCAAAGTCGGTAACGGTTGTACCGTCGGTAACTTTGCCCAAACGGTCAATAACACCTGCAAACTTAAGCATTGCTTCCGCAAGAGATGTTTTTCCTGCCCCTCCATGCCCTAAAAGGCAGACATTTCTGATTTTGTCAATGGGAACTTGCTTCATAAGTAATCAATCCTCCTCGTAAATAAGCCTTATCTTTTTATATTCTATACAGGAGTTTAAATTCCTGTAATGATATACAGAAAAAATGTACAATATTTTGAAAAAATTATAGTGAATTCATACAAAAACTTGTTTTTTTCGTATGCTGCAGCTTGGCACTTATGTATAATAAGCACTGCAAGATATATTATATTACAACTTGTGTACATCGTCAAGAAAAAACTAAATATGAAACAAGCTCCGCTTTGCGGCAAAGTATTACCCTTCGGCGTTTTTAAGCCACTGGATAAATTGCTTTGCCGTTCGACCGGACCTTCCGCCCCGCTCCAAGGCAAATCTTTGTGCAAGGGTGGCAAGATTTTCGGTGTTTTTAAGTTCATACTGCCCGGCAAGGGCATATACAATGCTTAAATATTCCTCAAGATTGGGGCTTGGGAAGTTTATTGCAAGCCCAAACCTCTCGGACAGGGAAGATATCTCCTGAATTGTTTCGTTTGCGTGAATATCGTCGCCTTCCCGCTGGGAGAAGGTTTCTCTTATAATATGCCTTCTGTTGCTGGTGGCATAAACCGCCATGTTTTTTGCCTTTGCCAAAACCGAGCCTTCCAAAATCGCCTTTAGGGCGCCGATTTCCTCGTTGTTTTGGGTAAAGGATAAATCGTCTATGAAAATTATAAACTTCAGCGGATTTTCGCTAAGCTTTTCCATAAGATGAGGAATTTTTAAAAGAAGGTTTTTTCTTACCTCGACAAGGCGAAGCCCCTCTTTTGCATATTCCCTTGCAACCGCCTTGACCGTAGAGGATTTTCCGGTCCCGGCATCGCCATACAGCAGCACATTGGCAGCATTTTTGCCTTTTAGAAGCGCTTTGGTGTTTTCTATTACCTTTTGGCGCTGGCCTTCGTATCCTACAAGCTGTGAAAGCTCTACACTGTCCGGTGAGCGTACAGGCACAATTTCCTCTCCGTCAAAGCTAAACATATGGTGTTTAGCAAAAATGCCATATCCTTCGGTGAAGATGTTTTGCATCTTTCGCTCATAACTTTCTTTAAAATTTATGCTTGAGTTTTGCCAAGAGGGCAAATCCAAAGAAATAGACAGCGCCTTTTTAACCTTCGCACTTTCAAGCAAAGCGGCAGACTGAAGAATGTCAAGCTCACGGTATGCCGCATTTTCCAGCTCTTTTGAGACATCCTCCTGCCTGCTGCGCTTTAAAAGATAACTATTTTCATCATCCAAAATTTTTTCCCATATAATTTTGCTAAGGTTTTCGCCCTTTTTAAAAATAAGATGAGCAAAATCCGCATATCTTTTTATTTTTTCTTTTTCGCTTTCGCTGCCGCTTTGCAAAAGCTTTGACAGACAAATAAAAACTTCGTCTTTTAAAAGATTGCGGAAAACCACCAAAGAGGAAAGAGCCAAATCCAAATCCCTCAATGCATACATCCTTTCTTGCCCCTATTTATAATATTCAAATTCTACATCGTAAAGGTTTACCAAATCACCATCGGAAATTTCCTGCTTTTCCAGCTCGTCAATAATGCCAAGGCGCCTTAGGGTACGCTGGAAATATGCAAGGGACTCATGGTCGTTAAAATTGGTGGAGTTTACAAGATTATACACACATTCGCCTTCCACATAATAAACCCCGTCCTCCACAGTTACGGTAAAGTCTGTTTTAGATATTTCAGGCTCTGCCTCATCTTCTACAACTTCAAACTTGGGAACAGGAATTTCCATAAGCCTGTTGTAAGCATAATTTAATAAATCATCCACTCCCCTGCGGGTGGCGGCGGAAACAGGAAACACCTTGTATCCCCTGCGCTCCATTTCTTCTGTAAACTGCGACAAAAGCTCTTGAGATATGTCGGTTTTATTTGCCGCTATAATTTGCGGTTTTTGCGCCAAAACAGGTGAATATTTTTCAAGCTCCGCATTTATTGCGTCAAAGTCTTCGATGGGATTTCTGCCTTCACAGCCGGACACATCCACCACATGAATCAAAAGCCTTGTACGCTCAATATGACGCAGAAAATCGTGGCCCAAGCCCACGCCCTCGCTGGCACCTTCAATAATTCCCGGAATATCCGCCATTATAAAGCTTGCACCGCCTACATTAACAACCCCTAAATTCGGCACAAGGGTGGTAAAGTGATAGTCTGCAATCTTCGGTCTTGCGTTGCTTACCACCGACAGCAAGGTGGATTTACCTACGTTAGGGAACCCTAAAAGCCCCACATCGGCAATAAGCTTTAGTTCTAATGTAATATCCCTTGTTTGACCTCGTGTCCCGCTTTTGGCAAAATTGGGGGTCTGACGTGTAGCGGTTGCAAACCTTGCGTTACCCCAGCCGCCTCTGCCGCCCTTTGCCGCTATAAAGCAAGCGCCGTCCTCGGACAAATCCGCAATAATATTTTCTGTGCCCGAGACCTTTACCAAAGTTCCCACAGGCACTTTTATAATCAAATCCTCGCCCTTTTGACCAAACATTTTTTTGCCTTTTCCGTCCTCGCCGTTTTGTGCCTTATATTTCTTTTTATACCGCAAATCCATAAGGGTGGCCAGACTTTTATCTGCAACTAAAACGACATTTCCGCCATCTCCGCCGTCTCCGCCGTCAGGTCCCCCGGCAGGTACGTATTTTTCGCGGCGGAAGGATACACAGCCGTTTCCGCCGTTGCCTGCCACTACGGTAATATGGGCTACGTCTATAAACATAAGCATCCCTCTTTCAGGTTATGTTAAAAATATTGTGCTATAGAAACACAAAAGGGGCAAGCAAAATTTGCCCACCCCTCGTTTAAACGCATTGATTATTGTGCAAGCTCGTAAACGCTGACACGCTTTCTGTCTTTTCCGTATTTTTCAAATCTAACCTTGCCGTCAACAAGAGCAAAAAGAGTATCGTCTTTACCCTTGCCTACGCCAATGCCGGGATGAATTTTGGTTCCCCTTTGGCGAACCAATATGTTTCCGGCAAGAACGAACTGACCGTCAGCTCTTTTAACACCCAGTCGTTTGGACTCGGAATCTCTGCCGTTTTTGGTACTGCCTACACCTTTTTTACTTGCCATCTATCTCACTCCTAACGTAATTTCAAACTTATAAGGTTAAAACTAAAATTACAAGCCTTTATGCTTTAATGCTTTCGATTTGTACTTTTGTATAAGGCTGTCTGTGACCTTGTTTTCTGCGGTAACCTTTTTTAGATTTCATTTTAAACACAATGACTTTTTTGCCTTTGCCATTTTTAAGGACCTTGCCGCTGACAACAGCACCGTTGACAAAAGGAGTACCAAAGGAAACATTTTCACCTTCGGCAACTGCCAATACTTTGTCAAACGAAACCTGAGCACCTTCCTCAAGGGCAAGCTTTTCAACGTAAATAACGTCACCCTCCGAAACCTTGTACTGTTTTCCGCCTGTTTCGATTATTGCGTACATAAACGCACCTCCACTTAATCAAAAACTCGCCGTTTAGGGTATGCAAAGCCGAATTTGCCTGCATTTTAAAACCCTTTACGAGCGGTACCACAATATAATACCATATTAATCAAGCATTGTCAACTTTTTTATATAAAAAACATTATAATTGCGTGGCAGAGTTTTTTATCTGCCGCAAGGAAGGTAAAATTAAATTTAATAAAGCGGACCAGACCCTCTTTTGGCTAATCCGCTTTAACTAATTTAAAGTTTTAAACTGCCGGGGCTAAACCCTCATTAAGCGCTGGGAATTATAGTCGTGCACAAAAGGAGTGTTGCGCCCGTTGTAAGGCAGCAAATGAGCCTCCAGCTCCTCCAAGCGCTCCACATTTGCGCTTAAATATTCCTCCACTCTTTCCCTTGCCCTGACAACCCTTGCCTTCAAAGCGCCAAACCTTGCGTCAAGAGTTTCATATCCAAAGGGCTTGTACGTTGCGTACCAAAGCTTTGTATTTTGCCTGTGCAATATATCTAAGTCTTTTTCCAAGTTTTCAAGCTGCCCCACAATTTCATGAAGAGCCGCCTTGTTGTTTGATTGATACGCTTTTCTAAGCCGTATTCCAATGTCGCATTTTTGCTCCAACACCTTTACAAACTGGGTATGGAATTCAAACAAATCCTCAAGACCTTCCTGCTTTGGAGCGGACTCAAGCTTATCAAGTATAGCCCTGTAGTGCAATTTTAAATCAATCGCTTCAAAGTTTTTATCAAGAAGCCCCAACAGAATATCCTGCCACAAAACCTGTTTTGAAGTGACAACAATTCTATTTTCTGTTTCAAAAAAACTATATTTATTATGCAAATTGTCGTTAAATTTAACACCCTCGAAGTCGTCAACATCAAACAGGCGAAATACGCTTGCATCATATCCCGTACAAATTTTAAACATTTTATCAAGGTGCTCGTCCGTATATTCTTTGGCATAGTTATATTCCGCAAACAATTGCATTCCCAAAAGGGACTGGAATATGTTACATTCTGTGCCATCGTCCCCCCACAGAGTGGCAAAAACCTCCCCAATGCCGCCTTTTATACAAGCGTCAAGTGCTGCCTTTGTCGATTTAAAGGTATGTTTATATTGAACGGAAGGACTTCCCCAAGTCCAAATACCGCCGGCAAAGACAATCTTTTCGCTAAGCTTTTTATGCTCCTCAATCATTTTTTGATAAACTAAGGGGTCAGTGTTGTAGTAATCCCAGTAAACCATGGAAATCTCATCGGGAATCAAATCCTTTATATCGTCCGGGAATTTGGGGTTAAGCTCGTAGTAATCATGGGTTTTAGAGCCTAACCTAAAGAACATATCGCTCCACATCATAGGCTGGAAGTCGTATTTTTTTGTAATTTCAACAACCCTTTGCAAATGGTCGGTCATTATCTGGAATTTATCTTTATACCCGTGCAAATCAAAATATTTTCCAAAACCTACTCCGTGGGCCTCGTCCATGCCTATATGAATTTTATTGGTGGTAAAACACTCTCGCATGGCAGCAATCATTTTTTCAATAAATTCATAAGTCTTTGGCTCGTCAATAAGCAAAATATCCGCCGTATCTTTAATATGACCAAAGGCCGGCCAGCGAAGAGCTTTTGCAAGGTGTGCCAAAGTTTGAATGCAGGGGACAAGCTCAACTCCCAAATCCTCGGCGTAGTTTGCAATTTCCTTAAGCTCCTTCTTGCTGTAAGCACCCCTTAAGTACCCAAAATAAGGCTCGCCTTCAACTTCATAAATATCCTCGGTGTATAGCATTAGCTGATTTAACCCCATGCTTGCCATATACCTTACTATTTTCTTTAAATTTTCCACTGTAATGACGCCGTTTCTCGACACATCAAGCATCATGCCGCAGCTTGTAAAATTAGCCTTCTCACTTAAAGAAAACGAATCCTGGTTGTTTTTAAGATGGTGCGCTGCTATCGTAAGCGCCCTAAAAAAGCTTGCCTTATCAGAATATTTTATACAAACTTCCTTTTTGTTAATTTCTATGTCCAGTCCCGAGCCTGTTTTTTCAACATTAACCACATATCCTTCCGGCGTTAAGTTATACCCCAAAAGCTTGGCGCCTTCGGATAAGCCGTCAATGTCTCCTTTTAGCCAAATATTCATTTTAACCTCTCCTCGTATAATATGTTTGTTAGTATATTTTCATCAAGCCAAACGGCTTGGCTGTACCCATGATATAATTGACTTAAGGTCAATCGGACAAAAGTTCTTATTTCTCCTGTTGAGCCGCAAGGCT
>JAQVDK010000004.1 GCA_028697835.1 Eubacteriales bacterium
CAGACTGATATTTGTTAAGCAAGTCAATCACCAACCCCTAAGATTTCTTACCTATATTATATCAAAAAAGTGGCAAGAATACCAGCTTTTAGCCGTTATTTTTGCCACTTTGTCTACAGTCTGAAACCGCCAAATATGGCGGTTTTTTACGTTGCAGGAAATTACTATCAAATAATTGTCGCGTTAAATGCTCGTTGCATATACTTTGTGCGCGATATGCCCACATTAGTCCGCGAACACTTGTCCGTTGGGCACTGCCCGTTGGGCACTGCCCGTTGGGCACTGCCCACTTTTTTATGCCAAAAAATACAAGTTGTGATTGTATTCTGCAAAATTTGACAAAATTAAAATAAGTATCGACAAATTACACTTTTTTGGTTATAATATAGTCATGTTTGTATTTTGTAAGGCATTAAAAACATAAGCATTTATAGGTGATGGAATGAGAAAAGTACATATTGACAATGTAAAGCCGGGGGATATAAACGGAAAAGCTATTTATAGCTTATTGAGCAGACAGCGTTTGTTAAACAGGGGCGTCCCCATATTGCCCCAGTACATAAAACGTTTAAAGGCAATGGGAGTATCCTATATTTATATCGAAGATGATATTTCCGAGGGAATCGAACCCCAAACAATGATTCCGGAAGAGCTGGATTATGAAGTAAAGCAATGTATTTCAAGTGTAATGCATAAAATAAAAAACGGCAAAGACATAAGCGACATGAGAGATGTAAGCGGCGTGGTGGGAAAAGTAATGGACAGCATATTTTTATCTTCTGACTTAAAGATTAACATTACTGATATAAGAGCTGTCGATGACTATACATTTTCGCACAGCGTGTCCGTATGCACGTTGGCTTTGATATTGGGAAGCGCCTTGGGCTTTAACGAGTTGGAGCTTAGGGATTTGGGCATAGGCGCTATTTTGCATGACATTGGAAAAATCAAAATACCTAATTCCGTTTTAAACAAAAAAGGTAAGCTTACAGACGAGGAAATGGAGATAATTAAAACCCATACAACCAAAGGGTTTAATATTTTAAGAAAATATGATACTCTAAGCAGAAATTCTGTGTATGTGGCCTTGGGGCACCATGAACGCTATGACGGTTCTGGCTACCCCAATGGTTTTACAAACGAACAAACCCATATATACTCACGTATAGTCAGCATAGTTGATACTTTTGACGCGATGAATTCCGACAGGGTTTACAGAAAGGGCATTGAAACAAAGAAGGTTATTAATTATCTTAGGCTTATGAGCAATAAGCATTACGACGGGAAGCTTGTAGAAAAGTTTATAGAAAAGGTAAATGTGTATCCCAACGGAACAATGCTTACTTTAAACACAGGGGAAAAGGCAATAGTTATAGAATCTAATTTTAATGACCAAGAAAGGCCGAAAGTGAGGATTTATGCAGATGAAAACGGCAGGTTGTATAAATCCTTCAAAGAAGTTGACCTTTCGACGGATATAAGTTATTCAATAACGCAAACTGACATGATTATGCAAGACGACGTGGAATAGTGTATAAATATTCATTTATTTACAAAAAAGTATATAATTTCCCCCAAAATTCGACAAAATTCGATAAAAAAATGAAAAAAATATACCATAATATAAAAAAATTCAATTGACACAATGCAGTAAAATGTGGTATATTATCATATGTTAGTATATTTTGTATTATATTGTCGTGATATAATACAAAATAATTATGAATTTTACATAAAAACGGTTGCCTGCCGGGCACTTTTTGTGAGGTGAAGACTCATGAAAATTGGCAAGGTGTCCCCTGTAAGTTCTAAAACATCCATCGCACCACTGGCAGTTCCTTACAGGACGGGAGATGTTGTTGTTGTACAACTGCAAACTGTTGCGGGCTCCTCGGGGGAGGTAGAATTAAAATTTCCCGGCGATGAAGTTCTAAGCGCTGTGTTAAAAGGCGGAACATCGCTTAATAAAGGCGATTTTGTCAGAATAAAGGTGCTGGGGAATACCGAAAACAAAATATATGCCGAAATTCTTGAAGCCAACAAGGATTTGAAAGTAAGTAGCAACAATATAGCTTTTTTGCTTTCCAGGATAAATGTTGCAACTTCCAAGGAAAACCAATCGATTGCCATGCAAATCCTTAGGAACAATATGGAGTTAACTAAGGGTAACATTGAAAAAATTAAAAGCTATATTGAAAATTTCCCGGAGTTTTCATTAGAGAAAATAGTATTTATGATGAAGCATGATATGCCCTTTTCAAAGGAGTACGAAACAGTGTTGGACGCCATGGCAAGGCACGACAGCTTTTTAGGCAAAAATCTGCTTTCACTTATAGGGGAAATTTTGGCAGGTCATGATGAAAACAATAAGCTTAAAAAGCTTCTTAAAAAGTTTTTTATAAGCCCGGGCAGCCCAGACTTTAAGCCGGAGGATTTAAGCAGTAAAAGCACCTTGGATAAGCTTGCAAGGCTTTTTTCATATCTGCAGTCAAACTACAAGGGACATAAAAATATTGACGATTTGCTTGGCACATATATTAAAAGCTTGCAAACAAGGGAAGAAATAGCAAACAAACTGCAGCATTACATGGCTTTTTTGCAAATTCCCGTCAATATAAACGGGAATTACGACG
The DNA here is from genome assembly GCA_028697835.1 of Eubacteriales bacterium. Lineage (GTDB taxonomy): Bacteria > Bacillota > Clostridia > Monoglobales > Firm-18 > STE-11. The sequence continues at coordinate 2,634 of JAQVDK010000004.1, forward strand.
AGGCGGAGTTTTACTCGGCGCCCGGTCAGGGAAAATTTAACAAGTCGGTTTTTCTAAGAATACCTACATCAAATTTGGGTGTTTTGGGTTTTTTTATAATTATAAACCATGAGCGGCAAATAGAGCTGCATATAAGCGCTCAGCAGACATCGTACATAAAACATATAAAAAAATCAATAATGAGGCTGTATAGACTGCTTGGCGATGTTGGCTATAAATTGGTTACAGTCACCTATAACAAAATTCCGGCTGACATTTCCTTGTATAATTTTACGCAGTATTCAAAACTTTTAGGTGAAAAAATAAAATTTGACGAGAGGATGTAAGGCATGGATAGAATAGGCAAGTCAAGATTTTTAACCGAGAAGAGCAAAATCACTGAGGTTTTGAATGAAAAAAAGGTGGATGAAATATCGCCTGAATTATATGAAGTCATATCTAAGTTTCTTATCTTCGTTGAAGAATCTGACAAAGCTTATGATAAATGACGGCAGTATATTTTCAAGGAGTGTGTTTGCAGGTGATAATAAGTGCAGCCGATATTTACATACAAAAAATAAATCAAATACAGGCAAGGATTCCGGTAAAGATTGTCCAAAATAATCAATCCGAAAGTTTCCAAGATGTTTTAAGTCTAAAACTCGAGGAAAAATCCATTCCATCTTATAATTTGCCTAAATTAAGCAAATCAGATGATGTATCTAATGCCCCAAGCAATTTTTATAATATTATAAAAAGCGCTTCTTCAACGTATGGTGTTGACGAAGGGCTTATTAGTGCTGTTATTAAAGCTGAATCGAATTTCAACCCCTTGGCGCTGTCAAAGGCGGGTGCCATGGGGCTTATGCAGCTTATGCCCGCAACCGCAAAAACGCTAAGTGTTGCCAACCCATACAATCCGGAGCAAAATATTTTTGGCGGCACCCAGTATTTAAGACAGCTTTTAGACAGATACGACGGCGATGTAAAAATGGCTCTTGCTGCGTACAATTGCGGCTCGGGAACGCTAAACAGGCTAAATATTACTGATTTGGATAACTCGGTGCAGTTTGCAAAGCTTCCGTCGGAAACAAGAAATTATATAAAAAAGATTATGCAGTATATGGGGTTGTAAACGAGAGGAGGAGCTTGGAAAGTGAGGATATTTAACAGTCAGTTAAATGTTTTGCAAAGAGGGCTGGATGCGTCATGGCTAAAAGGCGAGGTTATCGCCAACAACATTGCAAATGCAGACACGCCCGGGTTTAAAGCCTCTAAGGTTAACTTTGAAGCGGCGTTAAGAAGGCATACAGGTGCGGGCGAAGGTGCGGGCGGCATGAAAAGAACAAGCGCCAAGCACATGGACGTATCGACAAGAAAAGGCTCTTTGGAATCTTTTGTAGAGCCAAATACTTCCACCTCCAAAAGGCTTGACGGAAACAATGTTGACATAGAATATGAAATGGTGGAGCTTGCCAAAAACAATTTGCTCTATCAAGCATTAATTCAAGAGGCATCAAAAGAGCTTTCAAAAATAAAATATGCCGTAAATGAAGGCAAAAGATAGATGAAATAAAAGGAAAAGGAGAGTGCATATGAGTTTTTTAAGTTCCTTTAATATTAGCGCATCGGCGCTTACTTCACAAAGGGTAAGGATGGATGTTATTTCAGAAAACATTGCAAATTCTGAAACAACGCGTGCAAACGGAGTACCTCAAACTCCATACCGCCGGAAGGTGGCGGTGCTTGGCAGCGCAACTAAGCAGCTGTCGTTTAATGATTATTTATCAAAATACACTTCTTCAGGTGGGGTTAGGGTTAATGCCATTTTAGAAGATAACTCTCCTTTTAAAACAGTCCATGACCCAAGCCACCCCGATGCCGACGAGAACGGGGACGTAAGAATGCCGAACGTTGATATAGTGCAAGAGATGATTGACATGATGTCGGCAACACGTGCGTATGAGTCAAACATTACCGTTTTGGATGCCATGAAGTCTATGGCGCAGAAGGCTTTGGAGTTGGGCAGATAATTAATAGATTTAAAAGTATGGAGGTTGCATAATGAACATTAATTCTATTTCGCAAATAGGTGGCAGTACATATACAAGCACGCCCAAAGCATCTTCAAAAAATATGTTTCAGGATATTTTGGACAATGCAATCAAAAATGCAAACGAGACCGACTTGGCAAACAAATCTGAAATTGGCAAGATGCTTTCCGGAAATACAGATGATTTGCATACTTCCATGATTGCCATGGAAAAAGCGGAAATCGCGCTTCAATATACAATACAGGTAAGAAATAAAATATTGGATGCGTACAACGAAATTATGCGTATGCAGATTTGATTTACTCTATTCCAATATAGACAAAAATAATAATAGTCCGGAAAGGATTATGCTATGGAAAAGTATTTTAAGACAATAACATCTCAATTGAATAATTTTTGGAATAGCGAGGATAAGAAACGTCGCAACAAGATACTTGTAATAAGCGGAATAATACTTTTTGCAATAATTGTTTTTGCGTTTTTGGTCACTCGTACCCAGTACACTGTTTTATATAGCAATCTTGACAGCAAAGAGGCAGGGGAAATATACAACAAGCTTGTTGAAATGAAAGTGGACGTAAAGCCCCAGGGCAGCGGAACGATTTTGGTGTCAAAAAAGCAGGAAGCGGTTGTGCGTATGCAGCTTGCGGCAGAGGGGTATCCTAAAAGTGGATTTAATTACGATTATTCCGACAAAAGCCTGGGCATAGGGGCTACCGATTTTGATAAACGCAAAACGGACAGGCTTGAGATTCAAGATAGATTGCAAAAAGCTATTAAAACCATGTCCGGCGTGCAAGATGCAATTGTAACCATCAGCCTGCCGGACCAGGACAGCTTTGTTTTAAAGGATGACAGACAGGTTGCAACTGCTTCAGTGCTGCTGGTTCTGGGCAACAACACCTTGACGGCAAAGCAAATAAAAGGAATTGAGGAATTGGTTGCAAAAAGCGTTTTAGGTCTAAAGCCGGAGAATGTTTCCATTATAGACAGCAATATGAATGCCTTAAATGCAAACATTTCTAACGAATCAGAGCTTGTCAACTCCAATTTCGAAATTGAAAACGAGGTAAGAAACACCCTTCAAAAACGTGTGCTTTCGCTTTTAGAGCCCGTCTTTGGGAAAGATAATGTTGTAGCTTCTGTAAATGTGCGTTTGAATTTTGACAAGCAAGTAACAGAGGTTACACGCTTTGAGCCTGTTGTGGACGATGAAGGGATAGCTGTCAGTATAAACGAGCTTAAGGAAAACGTTAGCAACAGCACGCCACAAGACCAATCCGGCCAAATAGAATATGCCATGGGCGCAAACAATCAAGGCGAATATGAAAGAGTTGACAGAACGATTAATTACGAGGTCAATCAAATAAAGGAAAAAATTGACAAGGCACAGGGCAATATTGAAGATATAACCCTTTCAATTCTTATAAACAACAGGAATATTGACAATAGTATTTTAGAGGATGTTCAGCAAATTGTTGCAACTGCTGTGGGAGTGGACAGGGAAAAGGTTACTGTAAACGGAATGGATTTTGAAGGCAGGAAAGCTGATGTTGAACAGGTGGAAAAAGCATTAAAGCAAGCAAACAGGGAACGCATGTATAGTCGTATCATGGATATTGCAAGATATGTTTTAGTTTTGTTGGCGGCAGTGTTCCTACTGTTTATTATAAGCAACCTTCTCACAAAGCTAATTGCAGCACAAAGAAAACCTGCTTATGCCGAAAGAGCCATCAGCAGCATCAACGAAGCTAATGCCAGAATAGGCGAAGATTTTGAAGAGGTTTCGGATGAAGCACAAGAACATATAATTCAAAAACAAAAAATTGACCATTTAATTTCGACAAAACCGGAAATTGCTGCAAAGCAAATAAGTGATTGGTTGAACGAAGAATAGGAGTTGAACGAATGTCACAAAGCGTAGTGCTTTCGGGAAGAGAAAAGGCGGCCATACTTTTGGTATCGGTTGGAACTGCCAATGCAGTCAAGATTTTTAAATACCTTAAGGATGAGGAAATAGAGCAACTAACAACGGAAATAGCAAAATTGGGCAAAGTGGAAGTGGAAATGCGCAAAGCTATTATTGAGGATTTTTCCAAGGCTTGTCGCGTCAAATCCTTTTACAACGATGGCAGCATTAACTACGTTAAAGAAGTTTTGGAAATGGCCATCGGTCCGCAAAAAGCAGCTCAGCTTGTTGAAAGACTGATGCAGAGTACTCAGGACAGGCCCTTTGACTTTATAAAAAAGGTGGACCCCAATCAACTCTTGAATATTATACAAAACGAGCATGCACAAACCATTGCGTTGATATTTTCATATCTTTCTCCTCAACAGGCAGCGGCAGTATTGGCTGCCCTGCCTCGTGAAAAACAGGCGGAGGTTGCTACAAGAATAGCTATGATGGACATGACTTCGCCGGAGTTTACAAGCGAGATTGAGCGAATACTTAGGAAAAAGCTTACATCTTTGGGGAAAGAGTCATATACGGCCAGCGGCGGTATTCAAGCAATAGTGGATATTTTAAATGCTGCCGACCGCGGCACGGAAAAAGCCATTTTTGAAACCTTGGAGGTTACAGACAGCGAGCTTGCCGAGGCGATTAAAAAGAGAATGTTTGTATTTGAAGATATTATTAACCTTGACAACAAGGCGGTACAGCTGTTCCTTAAGGAAGTTGATGTTCATGAGCTTGCATTGGCTCTAAAGAGTGCAACGGACGAAGTTAAGCAAAGAATTGTTGAAAACATGTCCAAGCGTATGTACAGCATTTTGGAAGAGGAAATCGAGCTTTTAGGCCCTGTTAAACTAAGGGATGTGGAAGAAGCACAACAAAGGATAGTCAGTATAATCAGGAAATTGGAAGATGCCGGCGAGATAATAGTTTCCAAGTCAGGAGGGGATGAAATAATTGTCTAACGTTCATAAACAATACGATTACTACAGTACAAGCCAAGTTTATGTAATTACCGAAGAGGATATAGTAATTCCGGAAAGAAACAAGGAAGCAGACTCCTCTCTTGCTGAGCCTGATGCCCGCGTGGAGGCTTTGGATGTGGAAAGTATTATTGCAGAAGCCGAAAAAAAAGCTCGAAAAATTATTTCGGATGCGGAAAAAGAAGCTTCTACCACTTGCAAGGAGGCTGCTGAAAAGGGCTTTGCCCAGGGAATGGCTGAGGGGCTGGCAGAAGGTAGGCAAAAGGGCTTTGATGAATACCAAAAATTAATTTCCAAGGCACAGCATCTTATTGCCCAGATGCATGAGGAAAAATATAATATATTACATTCCATGGAAGAGGAAATGCTGGAGCTTAGCATTGTAATCGCCGAAAAAATTATAGGTAGGGAAATGTCGGAAAACCCAAGGGCTTTTTCCTCCGTAATTGCAAAGGCTTTAAAGAGGGCTGCCGATGTCGAGCGGGCATCCGTTTATATAAGCTCGAAGCAGTATGACAGATACGAGTCAATTGACGAGCTTAAGTCTGAGCTGAAAAAACGTGTAGGCATGATTAGGGCGTTTGACATTATAAAAAAGGAGCTGTCAGACAGCCTTGACTGCTTGATTGTTACCGAATTTGAAGAAATTGATGCAGGCGTGAAAACTCAGATTAAGCAAATTAAAAAAACCCTAAACCTTACAGAATCAGTTGTATAGGGCATTTGGGGCGAAGATGTGGACATGAATATGAATATATCACTTAAAAAATATATTGATGTGGTAAAAGATGCCGAAACCATAAGAAGCTTTGGCAGAGTAACCGGGATTGTAGGCCTTATGGTTGAATCGCTGGGCCCATCCTGTCGTATAGGGGAGCAATGTTATATTTACTCCAGGAACAATGAAAGCTTTATTCCTGCGGAGGTGGTTGGCCTTAGGGACAAAACACTGCTTTTAATGCCTTTTGGCGACCTTGACGGTGTTGGCTATGGAAGCAGGGTTGTTGCTGCAAAAACTGCGGCAACGGTCGGGGTTGGCATGAACCTTGTTGGAAGGGTTTTAGACGGGTTGGGAAATCCCATTGATGGGCTTGGCAGGATTGAAACAAAAGAAAGGTATAAAATAGAAAACCAGCCACCGAACCCTTTAACCCGCAAGCCGATTAAAGAAGTTTTGCCCCTTGGAGTTCGTGCACTGGATGGATTTCTAACATGTGGAAAAGGGCAAAGGATTGGCATTTTTGCAGGAAGCGGCGTGGGCAAAAGCACCCTTTTGGGTATGATTGCAAGAAACACAACAGCAGATGTCAATGTAATTGTTCTTGTAGGAGAGCGTGGCAGGGAGCTTAATGAATTTATCGCCAACGACCTAAAAGAAGAAGGACTTAAAAAATCTGTTGTGGTGGTTGCAACTTCCGACCAGCCCGCCCTTATAAGGATTAAATCCGCAATGGTTGGAACCGCAATAGCCGAATATTTCAGAGACCAAGGCAAAAATGTAATGCTTTTGGTTGACAGCTTAACCAGGTTTGCCATGGCACAGCGCGAAATTGGACTGGCTGTTGGCGAGCCGCCTGTAACAAGAGGATACACGCCTTCCGTGTTTTCCATGATGCCAAAGCTTTTGGAGCGGGCAGGCAATTCGGATAAAGGCTCCATAACAGGGCTTTATACGGTTTTGGTGGATGGTGACGACTTAAACGAGCCTATTTCCGATACTGTTCGCGGAATTCTTGACGGGCATATTGTTTTGTCCCGTGAAATAGCCAACAGAAACCATTACCCGGCAATTGATGTTTTGGGCAGTGTAAGCAGGCTGATGCCGGCGATAGTGGATAAGCAGCATATGAATATTGTAAAAGAGCTTAAAAACTTAATGGCGGCACACAGGCAGGCACAGGACCTTATAAATATAGGCGCTTACAAAAAAGGAAGCAACGAGGAAATAGACAGGGCAATCCGGCTGATTAAGCCTATTAATAATTTTTTGAAGCAGGATATTGACCAGACCGAAAGTTTTGAAGAAGTTGTTTCAAAGCTAAACCAGATTTATGAGGAAAAGGATATTTCATAACATGCGTAAATTCAAGTTTTCGTTGCAGTTTTTATTAAATATAAGAAAAAGCGAAGAAAAAAGCGTTGAAGCCCAGCTTCAATCCTGGCGGAGCAAAGTTGCAGCGTTGGAGCAGGAGCTTGGCGCATTGCTTGGCAAGCGTCAAATGTATGAAGATAAGCTTAAGGAGGAATATTCCAAAGGAATGACGCCTCAAAACTTGCATAATTGGAATTTGTACCTGTCCGCCCTTAAATCAGAGATTGACGAAATGGAGCTTAAGGTTGTCTCTGCAAAGGAAGAGTGCAATAAAATACTAAATAAATTGCTTGAAATCAAAAAAACGGTTAAAATGCTTGAAACCCTAAAAGACAAAAGGTATAAAGAATACCTTGATGAAGAAGCAAAGGAAGAGCATAAGATAACAGACGAATTTGTCTGTGCCAATTATGTCCGATAGCCTTGATTACGCAAAGAAAACGAGGTGATGTAAGGTTGGAACTGGAAAACAGCATCAATAAAACGCAAACAGCTAAAGAAACTTCGGGAAGTTATATCATAGGGTATGTAAATGGCAACAGGAAGATTCCGGAAGTCGGTAGCATTAAAGAAAACAATCCCCCTAACGAAAAGAAAAAGTCCAAAGATAACTTTGGGCTGATTGTACTTATTTTTATAGCAGTTGTCCTGGCGGCGGTTGTTCTTTTTAGGTATAATATTGGAAATGTAAGAGATGGGCTGTTGGCAATTGGCAGCAATACGAACATTTTACCGCAAACCCAAGCACCAATCCAGCAAGACCTTACAGAGCAAGCCGAGGAACCAACCTTGGAAGAAGGGGAAAAGCTTCTGGAGGAAAGGGAGGTTGCCATTGCCTCAAAAGAGCTTGAGCTTGAAGCAAAGGAACAGGAGCTAATCGAAAGAAATAAGGAGCTTGAAGAAAGGCAGCAAGAGCTTTTGCAAGAAGGAGCCGAAGCTGAAAAAAGTCAGGAGGACATAATAGCCGCAGTTAAGATATACGAAAGTATGGAGCCTAAAGCAGCGGCCAAGATAATTAAAACACTTGACGGGGAATCCAGAACAAACATTATAAAAAACATGAAAAAGTCCAGCGCGGCTGCAATTTTATCAGAGCTTGACTTAAATATAAGCGCTGAAATTTTGGATAGCATCGCCAAAGGCGAAGATTAAGTTTGCTTTAAAGCCGTATTTTGGCTTTAAAAATAAAAATTAAAAGATTAAGTGAAAGGAGGTGGGAAGGATGGTGGAAAGATGTGTTTTGGAGGCCTTGTCGCCGGCAAACCTTACGGGGATGCAAATTCCGCAGGAAAAAGCAGACGAAGGATTTGAGGACATTTTGCTGCAGCTTTTAAGCCCTTCAAATCAAGCTTTTGGCCTGAATATTGAGGAGGAAGCTTTGTCGCAGGAGTGCATTCAAGAAAAGAAAGAGGACGAGCTTTTGCCGCCGGATTTAAGTCATATGGTGTTGATAAATCCCATGCCCGATGTGGTTTTTGCGGAAAATGACAGCTATGGAAACTCAGAAGAAGTCAGGACTTCTTTGTCCCAAGACAATAAAATCTTCTTTGACTTGCAGCATTACCCGCAAAACATTGAAGCAGAGTATGTATCAAAGGCAGCGGCTAAAGAGCGCAGCCAAGAGGCAAGTGTTCCGGCGCCGGATGCGGACGGTTTTAGCAGGTCGGCAGAAAAAGCCAAGGCTCAAGAAGACATAAGTTTTCAGGATATACATCACAAAATAAAAATAAAAACAAGCGATTATAGAAGCATAAAAATAAAACAAGACATAGAAGGTCTGCAACCTGGCCGTAGCAGCGAGCCGATGCTTTCAAAGCCTGACAGGAGCTTTAAAAATTCGATTTTGCCCAAAGCATTTGAAAATATTCCGCCGAAGGCATTGGAAAATATTTCGCCCAATGCATTGGAAAAATCCGACTATAAGCCGGAGCAGAAAATTTTTGTAAGATATCCCCTTAGCACAGAAGGTCATGGGACTAAAGCGGAATATGCAGATTATGCCAACCATGAGGAAAAACCAACAGGCATACAGTCCTTAGCCGAAAAAAGTATTAGCCTTGACCTTTTAAACAACCGACGAGACGTTTTTAAAGTTGCTGTTTCTAAAGACAGCGCCGGTCTTGATTGCAGAGCAATTTTAAGGCATGCTCCAAGCGGTTTTGATAAAAATGATGCAAAGGAGATATCGGCGGAAATTCAACAAGGTGTTTTGACAGAAAATGCTGTTTTGCCAAGGGAAAGCGCTTACATCCCGAAAAATGAAGTTCAAATACAGCCTGTTTCCATTAAAGACATTCCGCAAATAGGCGAAAAAATTACATTAGGCATAAAAGAAGGAAATAAAGAGCTTACAATTGTTCTTCATCCTGAAAAGCTGGGCAGAATAAGCGTTAAGATTTCGCAGCAGGAGCAGGGAGTTTGCGCAAACATAATAACAGATAACCTAAAGGTTAAAGACGAGCTTTTAAAAAGCTTCCCCGAGCTTAAAGAATGCTTGGCCACGCAAGGAATAAAGCTTTTTTCAATGGATGTAAAATTTCAAGAAAACATAAGCGGTGACAAGACGTTTTCAGGCTTTGGCGACAGCAGCGGGCAAAATTTTGGCAGCCAAAACAATAAAAACAAATTTAATTATTCCGGTGAGGAGCGCAAAAAAGAAGTGGCTGTAAAAAGCTTACTGACAAATTCATACGAAGAGGTTGGGAGCCTTGATTACTTTGCTTAAAAAGGAGGGATGACAAATTGCCGATAAATGAAGTTACACAATCGCCCCATTTGAGTGACCAAATTGTAAGAAGTCACAAAACAGAGCTTGGCAAGGACGACTTTTTAAAGCTTTTATTGACACAGATGCAATATCAGGACCCCTTAGAGCCAATAGACAACACAGAATATATTGCACAAATGGCCAGCTTTTCCACATTGGAGCAAATGACTAACATTGCGCAGGAATTTTCGCTTTTAAAGTCTTTGCAGCTTGTAGGAAAAAGAGTAAGCGCCACTGCCGAGGGTCTGGAAACGAATGAAGTGGAAAACATCGTCGGAAAAGTGGAAAAAGTAATGATTAACGCAGGCAAAGTTTCCTTAGTTGTAGACGGCAGAAAAGTTGATATTCAAAGCGTCAAAGAGGTGATTGAAACAGATGGCACAACCGATTAATGTAAGACCTATTACAACCGGCAGAGTAGTTTCTGACTTTGGCGTGAAAAAGAGTATAAGCCGTCAGGCGGACTCTAAGTCTTTTGAAGCTATTTTAAACAGGGAAATTGAGCAGGTTGACATGAAGTTTTCAGCTCATGCCCTAAGGCGCATAGAGGAGCGAAACATTCACCTTAGCGAAAAAGATTTAGGCGATTTAAGCCATGCTGTAAAAAACGCAGAGGCAAAAGGAATTAGAGATTCCCTTGTTGTTATGCGTGATGTGGCTTTAATCGTAAATATTCCCAACAAAACGGTTGTAACCGCTGTGGACAGCAAGAGCATTAAAGAAAACGTATTTACAAATATTGATGGTGCCGTTTTTATATAGCTGGATCTTGTCATAAGAGGGCTATTGCACTTCGGACCGACTGAAGAAGTGCGGGTACCATTAAGAAAAATAATAATAATATTTTATAGAAAAGGGGTAATTTAATTATGATGAGATCAATGTTTTCCGGTATTTCAGGTATAAGGGCTCACCAGGTTAAAATGGATGTTGTTGCAAACAATATTGCAAATGTAAACACATCAGGCTTTAAGGCAAGCAGGGTAGCATTTCAGGAAGTTTTAAACCAAACAATACAGGCTGCATTTGCTCCGGATTACGACAGCGGCTCCCAGCTTGGCGGAATGAACGCAAAACAAATAGGCCTTGGTGTTTCAATAGGAAGTATAGATGTAGTCCATACATCCAACGGTGTTCAAAGAACGGACAGGCCTTTTGACGTTGCCATTGCGGAAGAAGGATTTTTCCAAGTAACAAACGATTTGGAGCTGTTTTACACTCGTGCGGGCAATTTTTACATTGACACAGAAGGAAATTTGGTTAACCAAAACGGCTACAAGGTTTGCGATGATAGCGGAAGCCCTTTGATTATTGACGATGTTTACAGCTATACGGATTTTAGCATTGATGCCGGAGGCAATGTTAAGGCTATTGATAAATTAGACGGGTCCGTGCGCAACTTTGGAACCATAGGCATTGCGAAATTTACAAATCCCGAAGGTCTTATGAAGCTTGGCAACAACCTTTATCGCGAAACCGCAAACAGCGGTATAGCAGACCTTAGGGCGCCGGGAAGCGAAGGATACAGCGCACTTATTCCGGGCTCCTTGGAAATGTCGAATGTTGACCTGTCACAGGAGTTTACAAATATGATTATAGCCCAAAGGGGTTTTCAGGCAAATGCAAGGGTGATTACAACCTCAAATTCCATGCTGGAAGAGCTTGCAAATATAGCACGTTAGTTTTTTCAAATATTGTGGCCGGCATGTCACAAAAAGCAGTGCCATGCCGGTCAGCATATTTGCAATACTTAAAAGGAGGGCAAGGGTTATGATTGTGCTCACAAAATTAAACGGGGAAAAATTTATGGTTAATCAGGATTTGATTGAATTTGTTGATCGAACACCCGATACTGTAATTTCCATGACATCCGGCAAAAAAATCCCTGTTGCAGAATCAATGGAGACGGTACAGAGCGAGGTGATAAAGTTTAAGCAAAAGGTTTATTGCCGCCCCCATCCTTCGATGGACAGTTTTTAAAAGATGGAGTAATTATATGGAAAGCAGCATACAAGCATACAATACGGAGTGATGATTTGTGAAAAGAATAGTTGGATATGTGCTTGCAGTTTTTACGGCAGTTATTATATCGGTGGTTGTTTTTTCGCTTATAAACGGTTCAGGGTCGAACAAAGTAGCTGGTGAGGATAGCTCAGCAGGAAGCTATGTAATGCACAATCTTGGAAACAGTTTTATAACAAATATAAAAGATAGCAACAGATATCTTAAAATAAGCATTGTGTTTGAGCTTAGGTCGGAAAAAAATAAGCCTTATTATGAGAAAAACAATTACAAGATAAGGGATATTATTATTGATGTTTTGAGGAATAAAACAGAGGAAGAGCTTAGCGCTCAGAACGCACAGGAAGGCTTGAAAACGGATATAAAACACGCCCTTGCAAACTACATAGATGTAGCTGACTTAATAAATATTTATGTGGAAGAGTTTGTTATCCAGTAAAAAATTATTAGATAAGGAGTTAGCGTATGGCAAATGATGGTTTTGGAGGCATTATAAATGCATATAAAGACAGAAAAAATATGGATTTGTTAAAAACGGCTCCTGTTGAAAGCTATGAAAAGGTTCGACTCTATAATTTTAGGATACCAAATAGATTCACCAAGGACCAACTCAGAGCACTAAGAGGAATATATGAAAATTTTGCTAACTCATTGTCGTCCCACTTGTCTGGAATACTGAGAAAGTTTTGTCAGGTGGAGCTTATTTCCGTAGAAGAGCACACATTTTCCGAATTCAACAATACTATTTTAGACCCTGTGCTTTTGGCAATGATTGAGCTGGAGCCTTTTCAGGGAATAAGCCTTATGGACATATCTCCTGTTTTGGCGTATGCAATTATAGACCGCCTAATGGGCGGAGAGGGACGAGTAGTAAGGCATGCAAGAAGATACACCGAAATCGAGGTTGCTTTGATGGAGAAACTTGCGTCCCAATTTTTAGAAATTATGAAGGATTCCTGGTCCGTTTTCTACGAGGTAAACCCAAAATTAGAAAGGATAGAAACCAGGTCTCAATTTGCGCAAATAGTTCCCGCAAACGAGATAATAGCAATTGTTACATTCAGCGTCAGAATGGGAGAAGTTGATGGAATGATTAATTATTGCATACCCCATGTTTTGGTGGAACCGCTTTTTAAAGACGCAAAGTATAAATCGGAGTTTTTTAGGAAAAGCGAAACCGTACAGGAGAGCAAATCCGATATTATCATAAAGAAAATAGAAAACAGCTATGTAGATGTTGTTGCGACTTTTGCAGACACTACTGTGTCAACAAGGGATATTACCAATTTGCAAGAGGGCGATGTTTTGATGCTTGACCACAAGGTCAACCAAGCAATTAACATAAAAGTGAACAACGTTGTAAAATTTGCAGGCACCATAGGCAAAAAGGACAGTAAATATGCAGTGAAAATAATAGACAAGATAGAGGACGCCGGTGCTGACATATTTTAATTTGGTTTAATAGCATAAACGGTAGTGGATATTATCGAGCGGAGATGGAGGTTAATTAATATGAGTGAAATATTATCTCAAGACGAAATAGATGCTTTGCTAAGTGGAGGTATGCTGCAAAAAAGCGAACAAAATACTGTTAGCGACGAAGAGATAGAGCTGGTTAAAGAAATGGCCCAAATGGGAATGAATGTTTTTGCAAACTATATGATTAACAGCTTGGGGCAAAACACAGTCGTTGGGCTAAAGGATGCAAAACCGCTTTCCCAAAGCGACACCTTGCAGCCTAAAGATTATTTTATTGTAGAAGTTGTTCTTGATAATGCTGTTTCCGGCAAAAAACTATTTTTGTTCAAGCCCTCCGATGTTATATCCATAAACGATATGTCCATCGGCGGAAGCGGCATTAGCGAGGAAAAAGAAATAAGCGAACTGCACGCAAGTGTTATGATGGCACATATGAATGAAGTGATGCCTCTTATAATTAAGACTATCTCCGGGCAGATAAAGGCTGAGGTAGAGGTAAAATCCGTTAAACAATTTCCAAATGACAGTGCAAGCCTTGAAAACTATTTAAACGAAAGCAAAGCTGTAAGGATAGATTATTCAATCCAAATCGGTGATGCAATTAATAGTGAAGTTATAGAGCTTGTTCCGTTAAATATGGTCACCGGTATAAAAAATCTGCTTCTTTCAAACGGGGCTAATTTGGCTGCGGCCGAAAATGCTGCTGTTGTCCTAACAAGCAATTCGGCGGAAAACAAAGCTGCCCCCAAACCGATAAGCAGCAAGCAAGCGGTTCCGGAAAAACAGCCGGTTGCCATCAGACCGGTAGAATTCCCGGTTTTCGGAAACGGTGCGGCCATCGAGCCGACAAACGAAAGCATAGAATTTATAATGGATGTTCCCCTGCAGGTGTCTGTTGAGCTTGGAAGATGTAAAAAGTCAATAAAAGATATTTTGGACCTAAACATTGGAACAATTATCGAGCTTAACAAGCTGGCGGAAGATTATGTCGATATTTTTGTAAACAACAAGCTCATAGGAAGAGGAGAGGTTGTTGTTGTAGATGAAAACTTTGGCATACGCATTATGGAACTATATACAACAGGTAACAACAAAATTACAGGGAAGGTATAAAAAGCGCAGGCTTGCCCTGGTAGAAGGGGATTGAAATGGATTTTTTTATAACTGTTATGTACTTTTTAATAATGGTTGCAATAATTTTTGCAGCCTATGTGGCCGCCAAATGGATTTCTTTAAGGTATGAAAAAATATCCAGCGGCAGGTATATAGAACAATTAGACCGGGTTTTGGTGGGTAGAGACAGGTCTATTATAATAATCAGGGTGGGACAAAAGGTGCTTTTGCTCTCTTGCAGTGCGCAGGGCACAACCCTTATTTCCGAGCTGGACGAGGGCGATTTGATTCCTATAAAAACGCAACAAACCCCCGACTCATTTAACAGCATTTTTGAAGGCCTGATAGGGAAATTGCCGCAACTTAATAGAGCAGAAGATAAGAAACAGACACTTACCCTTGGCGATGTTAAAGCTAAGATGGAATCCTCGCTGGAGAGAATAATGAAAAAGCGTAAGGGGAATGAAAAAAGTGAGTGAAATAAACAGGGGAAAAGTATTACTTTTTATCACAGCAGCTTTTGTAGTCGTTTTGGCTTCTAGCGTGATGGTTTTTGCAGAGCCAAATGACCAAATACTCCCCAATGTTAATATTCAAATAGGCGCGGGCGAGGGCGCAGAGCCGGCTCAGGGAATTCAGATTATATTTTTGCTTACCATACTGACGCTGGCGCCTTCCATATTAATTATGATGACAGGCTTTACAAGAATTGTAATTGTGCTGTCTTTTGTAAGGAATGCGCTTGGAATACAGCAGTTGCCGCCAAATCAGGTTTTAATCGGTCTTGCGCTGTTTCTTACTTTTTTTGTGATGACGCCTGTTTTTAGCGAAATAAACGATGTGGCATACCAGCCCCTTGTAAGAAATGAAATAACCCAGCAGCAGGCTGTTGAAAATGCAATGAAGCCTTTGAGGACTTTTATGCTAAAGCAAACGCATAATAAAGATTTGTCCCTTTTCATGTCCCTTGCCGGGGAGGCGCAGCCTGAAAATGTTGACGAAATTAAAAGCTCGGTCATTATTCCGGCGTTTATAATAAGCGAGCTAAAAAGAGCTTTTCAAATAGGGTTTTTTATCTTTATACCCTTTATTGTAATTGATATGGTTGTTTCCAGCACACTTATGACAATGGGTATGATGATGCTCCCGCCGATGATGATTTCATTGCCCTTTAAGATATTGCTTTTTATAATGGTTGATGGATGGAATTTGGTAATAAAAACATTAGTAACAGGATTTAATTAAAAAGGAGAAAAACCATGAATCAGTCAGAGGTTATAGCTGTTACACAGCAGGCGTTATATATGGTAATGAAGGTTTCTGCCCCAATTTTGATAACCGGGCTAATCGTCGGTCTTATTATATCCATATTCCAGGCTACAACCCAAATTAATGACCAAACCCTTTCTTTTGTGCCGAAAATCATAGCCGTTTTTATTGTTTTGCTGGTCAGCGGTGCATGGATGATAAACACATTAATTGATTTTACAAACTATTTATTTATCCAAATAAATACATTTACACGCTGATAGGGCAGGCTTATGTTTGGATTGGAGTTTATTACGGAAATTTGGCTTGAAACCTTTTTGCTTGTGTTTATAAGGTTTGCAGGTTGGGTTATTGTATCACCTGTTTTCGGCAGAAAAAACATTCCGGGGATGCTGAGGGTTGCCTTTGGGCTTATTATGACCATGATTACGGTTTTTACCCTCCCTTTGCCTGAGAAGGTCTTAAGCGAAAGCTTTATCGAGTTTTTTGGCTATGGGGTCAGGGAAATGATGTTTGGAATGATAATGGGGTTTGTAAGCCTTGTTATTTTTCAGTTAGGCATTGCAGCCGGACAGCTTATTGATATGCAAATTGGCTTTGGCATGTCCAGCTTGTTCGACCCGCAGTTTGGGGTTCAAGTTCCGCTTTCGGGAAATTTGCTAAACATTATTATAATGCTTATCTTTTTTACGGTAAATGGGCACCATATGCTAATTTGGATTATGCACAGCTCTTTTGAAGCCATACCTGTGGGGCAGGTTGTCTTTGGCGCAAAGCTTTTTGAATACATTGTTTCGTATTTTATATGGTTTTTTATATTGGCTGTAAAAATTACGTTTCCTATTATTGCCGTTGCGGTGATTATAGAGGTTTCTCTTGGTATTGTCATGAAAACAATGCCGCAGATGAATATGTTTGTTGTGGGAATACCTTTAAAACTGGTTGTAGGGATTTTTTCCTTAATACTGTTTTTGTCGGTTTTTGTTTTAGTTATAGAAAATGGGCTTGACAGAATGTTTTTTTGGAGCCAAAATATCATACAAGGAATGATAGATAATTGAGTGGTGAAAAAACCGAAAAAGCGACGCCGAAGCGAAGAAGTGACGCCCGTAAAAAAGGGCAGGTTGTAAAAAGTGTGGAGGTAAGCTCTGCAATTGTTCTTTTGTTTGTATATTTGGGAATAAAGGTTTTTGGAACATTTTTTTACCAGACCTTAAGCCTTATGTTTAGCACCTTTTTATCCGGACAATACGCAGGTCAGTCAGAGGCAAGCTTCCAAGGGGTATATTTTTCCTCCCTAAAATATTTCCTGCTGCTTTGCGGCCCCACAATGCTCATTGGGCTTTTGGCGGGACTTATAATCAATTATGCACAAGTAGGTTTTTTATTTTTGCCTGACCTTATAATGATGAAGTTTGACAGAATTAATCCGCTTTCCGGATTGAGAAGGCTTTTTTCGCTAAGAGCAATTGTTGAAATGTTAAAATCCATAATCAAAATGTCGATTGTTGCATATGTGGTGTATCGTGAATTTAAAGCAAACTATTGGCAGATGCCCAATTTGGTGCATATAGACGTTGGCGAAGGAGTTCGTCTTTTACTTGATATACTGTCCGCAATTACATGGAAGGCGGGTCTTACACTTTTGATTTTCGGTCTGTTTGACTATGCATATCAAAAGTGGGAATTTGAAAAAAGCATTATGATGAGCAAAGAAGAAATCAAACAGGAACACAAAATGATGGAGGGCGACCCCAAAATTAAAGCGCGAATCAGGGAAATCCAGCGCAGCATGGGTATGCGAAGAATGATGCAGCAAATAAAAACTGCCGATGTTGTTATAACAAACCCTACCCACTTTGCAGTTGCACTTAAATATGACCAAAGCAAAAACAGTGCCCCTGTTGTCGTTGCAAAGGGTAAGGATTTGGTCGCCTTGAGGATTAAAGAAGAAGCAAAAAAACACGACATATACATAGCTGAAAATAAAATATTGGCACGAAGCCTTTACAATACCACGGAAGTAGATATGGAAATACCAGCGGAATTATACGAGGCTGTTGCTGAAATTCTGGCTGTTGTTTATAGATTGAAAAAATAACTTGGCATATAGACGGAGGTTCCTATGAAGTACGGAGAAATATCACTGGCGGTTATCGTCATTTGTGTAGTAATGCTTATAATTATACCACTAAGTCCTGCCATGCTGGATTTTTTACTTGTGGTAAATATAGCGCTTTCGCTGGTAATTCTTCTTACTTCGTTATATACAAAAGAGCCTTTGGAATTTTCTGCGTTTCCGTCGCTTTTGCTTATAACCACGCTTTTTCGTATGGGGCTGAATATATCTTCAACCCGTTTGATACTTGGAAACGGCGGCGAGGCGGGCGATGTTATAAAAACCTTTGGCTCGTTTGTTATCCGAGGCAATATTGTAGTAGGATTTGTAGTTTTTTTGATTATAATTATCATGCAGTTTATTGTTATAACCAAGGGTGCGGAACGTGTTGCGGAAGTTGCCGCAAGGTTTACGCTGGATGCTATGCCGGGTAAGCAAATGGCTATAGATGCGGACATGAACTCCGGTCTTATAACAGAGGCGCAGGCAAGGCAAAGGCGCTTGAAAGTCCAACGAGAAGCAGACTTTTACGGCGCCATGGACGGTGCAAGCAAATTCGTTAAGGGAGACGCCATCGTCTCAATTATAATAACCGTTATCAACAGTGTGGGCGGAATGATTGTGGGCGTCCTTATGGGTGATATGGATATAAGCAGGGTTATAAGCGTTTATACCTTGGCAACGGTGGGAGATGGCTTGGCAAGCCAGATTCCGGCATTGCTGATTTCAACCGCAATGGGTATAACCGTTACAAAGGCCGCCTCCGAAACAAGCCTTGGAGTTAATGTAACCAAACAGCTTTTTTCCCAGCCCACGGTTTTAATAATAACCGGGTGTGTTGTATGTGTTATGTCACTTATTCCCGGGCTTCCGTCCCTGGCGCTTATTATAATAGGAGCTGTGTTTATTTTTCTTGGAGTTTCGATAAGGAAAGCAGAAACTGATGAGATGCAGGAGATTACTGAAAAAGAAGAAATTGACAGGGAAGCCGACGAGATTAGAAAGCCTGAAAATGTTTACTCCCTTTTGCAGGTTGACCCTATTGAGCTTGAATTTGGCTATGGAATTATCCCCCTTGCAGATGCCGGACAAGGCGGAGACCTTTTAGACAGGGTTGTTATGATTAGAAGGCAATGCGCCCTTGAGATGGGGCTTGTTGTTCCTGTTGTAAGGCTTAGGGATAATATTCAGCTAAGACCCAATGAGTATGTTATAAAAATAAAGGGAAACGAGGTTGCAAGAAGCGAAGTAATGCCCGACTATTTTCTGGCTATGAACCCGGGGGATGTTGATGAAGATATAGAAGGCATAGATACGGTCGAACCCGCCTTTGGACTGCCTGCAAAATGGATAACCAAAAGCATGAGGGATAAAGCAGAAGTGCTTGGAATAACGGTGGTTGACATATCGTCGGTAATATCCACACACCTTATGGAGGTTGTAAAAAAATACGGGCATGAGCTTATGGGCAGGCAGGAAGTTCAATCAATAGTGGACATGGTGAAGGAAACAAACCCTGCGCTTATTGAAGAAGTTATTCCAAAGCTTATATCCATAGGCGATTTGCAGAAGGTTCTTGCAAACCTTTTAAAAGAAGGAATCCCCATAAGGGACATGGTGACCATTATTGAAACCATAGGCGACTGGGCCGCCATTACAAGGGATGTGGATGTTCTTACCCAGTATGTAAGGCAAGCTTTGAAGCGTACCATTACAAATAAATACTTTCCCGACGCAAGGGCAGAAGTTATTACCCTCGACCCTAAAGTGGAGCAGATAATTGCAGACGGTATAAGGCAAACGGAAACAGGCTCTTACCTTTCAATTGAGCCGGAGTCTATTCAAAAGATTTTGGAAGGCATCAAGAAGCAGATAGAGCCTCTTTTGGAGCAAGGAATACAACCGGTACTGCTAACATCTCCTATGATAAGAATATATGTAAAAAGAATAGCAGACCAAGTATATGAAGGCACAACGGTTTTGGATTATAATGAAATAGAGCAGTCTGTTCAATTACAATCAGTAGGGATGGTGGAGATTTAGTGGCGATAGTGAAGCGTTTTTTAGGAGAGAATCAAAAGGAAGTATTTAACAAAATCAAAGTGGAGCTTGGAGACGAGGCTATTATCATCAATACTCGCAAAATCAGAAGAAAGGGAATTACAAACTTCTTCAAAAAGCCTTTGATTGAGGCAACTGCCGTGATTGACGAGCTGCCGGCAGGAAGAAGCTTAAATGCAAATACCCTGCCCGATGAGGACAACAGCAAGTTTATAGACTTGGTAAACAGCACTATAAAAAGCGATAAGATGGAAAAGCTGGAAAACCAGTTAATTCAAGTAAATGACGCTATTAATATGGTTTATCAGGAAGTGAACCTGATAAAGAAAAAGGAAATGGTAACCTTAAGCCCTATGCTTAACAAAATAGTTGACAAGCTTACAAGGTTTGGAATTATCGAGGAAAATGCCATAAAAATAATAGATGAAGCAAAGAAGATACACGAAATCACCGATACAAATTTTACCGAAGCGGTTCGGGGGATACTTGCAAACTATTTAGGAGAGCCTTCTATTATTGAGCTTGAGAAAAACGAAAGGAAAATTGTAACTTTCATAGGTCCAACCGGTGTGGGAAAAACCACCACCCTTGCTAAAATTGTAGCGGTGTTTTCTCTTAAATATGATGCAAAGGTTGGGCTTATAACCGAAGATACATATAGAATCGGGGCGGTTGAACAGCTTAAAATATATGCAGACATACTTGGCATACCCCTTGAGGTTGTGTACGAGCCCGAGGAAATAGTGGAAACTTTGGAGAAAATGGATGATTTTGACCTGATTTTAGTTGATACTGCCGGGAAAAACCCTTCAGACAAGTCATACCATAAAAATTTGGAAAAACTAATTTCCGAAAGCGGTGCCCAGGAGGTGCATTTGGTAATAAGCTCTACCACCGATTATTCAACGGCGTTAAAAATATTGGATTCTTACTCTTTTATCAAGGATTATAAAATACTCTTTACAAAGCTTGATGAATGTGACAAGCTTGGCAACATTTTAAATTTGAAAATGGCAACAAAAATGCCTTTGTCCTATTTTACATACGGGCAAAATGTTGCAGATGACCTTATGCCGGCAAACCATAGCTATATACTTAAAAAACTCTTGCCAAGCGAAGGTGAATTTTGATGGACCAAGCTCACCAGCTTAGAAATATTGTTGCCATGCTAAAGGACAGCAGAGAATCAACTGAAAAAAACAAAACCCGTGTTGTAACAATCACCAGCGGAAAAGGCGGTGTGGGAAAGACTACATTTACCGTAAATCTTGCGGTTGCGCTTAGCAAAAGAGGCTTTCGTGTTTTGATAATTGATGCGGATTTTGGGCTGTCCAATGTAAACATTGTGCTTGGCGTCAACCCCAAATATAATTTATATCATCTTATAAGCGGTGAAAAAACAATATACGAGGTTATTGCACAGGGTCCCGAAGGTGTCAAGCTGATATCGGGTGGCAGCGGAATTTCCAAGCTTATGAATTTGGATTCTAAGCAAGTTGAAGTTTATATAAGCCAGCTTATGAAGCTTGAAAATGTGGCGGATATAATCCTTTTTGATACGGGAGCCGGAATTAATGACAATATAATTAAATTTATTTTATCCAGCAATGAGGTTGTTTTGATAACAACTCCCGAACCAACTGCAATAATGGACGCATATGCTCTTACGAAAACCGTGTCAAATGTCGATAAAAGTATAGAGATAAATTTAGTTGTCAACATGGCCCAAAACAGACAAGAGGCGATTAATACCTTAAACAACTTTAAAACAATTGCAAAAACGTATCTTGGCATGAAGGTAAGCAGCTTGGGGTATTTAATCAACGATTCGGCGGTGAGGGAGGCAGTAAGGCGGCAAGTTCCGTTTTTGACCCACTATCCAAGGGCTGCCATCACAAGAAATATGCAGGATATTGTGGACAAATTTGTCAGCAATCCTTCTGAATATCCGTCGGAAAACTTTTATAAAAACAATCTGCAAAGATTCTTACATAGGATGTTTAAGGAAAAGGTATAAATTAAATTTATTTAAAAATAAAAAAATGACATTAAAAAGGAGTTATGTATCATGAAAAGAGTTATGGTTGTTGATGATGCGGCTTTTATGCGGGCTTCGCTTAAAATGCTGCTGGAGAGAAACGGCTATGAAGTCGTGGCGGAAGCCGAAAACGGCGAGGCGGCGGTTAAAAAATATCAGCAGCTTATGCCGGATATTGTAACAATGGACATTACCATGCCTAAAATGGATGGTATAAAGAGCATTCAAGCAATACGCGCAATTAACGAAAATGCCAATATTGTTGTTATATCGGCTTTGGGCAAGGAAGAGCTGGTCAGAGAAGCCATTGTTCTTGGCGCTAAAGGATTTATTTTAAAACCTATAAAAGAAGAACACCTTATAAATACCTTGAGCAAAATTAAATAATACATTAAAATTTACTACAAAAAGGTGATGTTGATTTTATGCAGAATTTCAAAACATTTAAGAGGATAGACGTATGGAGATTGTGATAGATATTGGCGAATATGTTGTATCTCAAAGTGAGATTGATATACTGAAAATATATGGAATATCTTCTTGTATAGGATTGGTAATGCATTGTCCAAAGAAAAAAATTACCGGCGTTGCCCATATTCTTTTGCCAACATCCGCAATCAATCCGGAGCTTGGTAAAATAAGCCCGGGATATTTCGCCGATACGGCGGTTCCCGCCATGCTTAGTAAAATGGCTTTAAAATACAATTGTCAAAAAAGAGATATTATAACTTCCATATATGGCGGCGCAGAGTCAAAAACGGAAAATGATGTTTTTAATGTGGGCAGCAGAAATATTGTTGCTGTAAAAAATAAAATATATGAATATGGATTGACATTAAAAACTGCCGATGTGGGAGGAAAAGTTGGGCGTACCCTTTATGTCCGCGCTGCTACGGGCGAGGTAACACTAAACAAACAAAATTTTTTGTAGTAGCAAAAAGAACACTATATATAATCAGAGGAGAAGTTATATATGAGCAATGAATACATAAACAACTTTATTAAATCTTTTAAAGCAGTTATGGAATCTTTTGGAATAAGTGTTGAAAATAAAGAGATTACAGTTCGCAAATCGCCATATCCTGCAGATGCTACTATTGTAGTAATCGGTGTTACGGGCAAGCTGCACGGTCAAGCGATTATTAGCATGAACGAGTCAACAGCTTGTCAAATAGCTTCCACCATGATGGGAGGATTACCCGCCCAAATGGACGAAACCACAAAAAGTGCTATTGCAGAGCTGTCTAACATGATTGTTGGAAATGCAGCGACCTTGCTTTCACAGCAAGGGCTTATGATAGATATAACACCACCATC
This sequence comes from Eubacteriales bacterium, assembly GCA_028697835.1. Classification (GTDB taxonomy): domain Bacteria; phylum Bacillota; class Clostridia; order Monoglobales; family Firm-18; genus STE-11. The sequence continues at coordinate 25,881 of JAQVDK010000004.1, forward strand.
TGTGCTGACAGGCAATAACATTTTAATATCTACGAATTTCACCAGCGTCAGTGTGCCTTTTGTAATGGACGGCGTTGAAGCTATTGAGTTTTCACTTAGCGCAAAGGAAATTTAAGAGCCGTTTATTCTGTTGCAAGCAGTAAAACATGAAAGGTGGGGTGACAAAGTGAAACATATCGTTAAAATACAAATATATGCACTTGTTTTATGCTTGTTTATCGGTATTTTCCCTTTTGAAGCTTTTGCTGCGGCAAATTTCGGGTATTATTCTTCGAATCCGAAGAATAATGCCAAGGATGTAAATCCAAATTTGGATGAGATAACAATAACTTTTTCCTATGAAATTGACTGGAGTGGGCAAGGCTTTCAAGATGAAGTTATTTTAATGAGCAGGGAAGGCAAGGTTGTTCCAACCCGGGCGGACATTTCAGGGAAAAATCTTGTAGTTACGATAGATAAGGCTCTTGAATCTTACACTACCTACACTTTAAGCGTGCCTGCAGGAATACTCAAAAAGGCAGGTGGTGACTTGTCAACCGGCGTAAACACGCCTATAACGATTCAATTTACAACAAAGAAAACAACTTTTTCCTATTCAAGTACAACACCGAGGAATAGGGCAACCAATGTTTCGTACACAACTCAATATGTGACAATTTCATTTCATGACAATGTTTCTATAAGGGATGAAGCGCTTTTTGACACTATTGCCGTAAAAGACCAACTAAATAAAATTGTAAGTGATTCCTGCGTTGCTGTAAATAATTACATCAGGCTTAAAGTTGCAGGAAATCTACAGCCCTATAAAACCTATATGGTGGAGATTCCTGAAGGGGCAATAAGCGCCCCCGGCAAAGGCTCGGATTCATCTTATGAATTTTATAATGAGCATATTAGCATTTGGTTTACCACCGAAACGGACCGAACCGCCCTAACCTTGCTGAATTACTCGAGCGGAAGCAGGGTTATCGACCCGAATGCCACTATTGTGCTAAAATTCAACAAGCCTATTTATTTAGGCGAAGGCGCAAACCAAATATCCCTTAAAACTACAAACGGGCAGGAAGTTCCCATTTTGCTTACCATATCCCCCAGCGAAGACGAGCTTTTGGTAGAGCCTAAAAATATTTTAAGCAACAAGACCACCTATAAGCTTTACCTGCCCAGAAATGCGGTGCACGACTCGTCGCTGAATAATTTAAGAAGCAACTATACACTGACTTATACCACAGGGATAAATTTGGACCCTCCTATGATGGTAACTTCCGACATTGTCGATGGCGACACGGATATTCCCATAGGAAAAGACGAAATATGCATAACTTTCGACAAAAATATTAAATATTCGACGCGCTATGCCGATATAAAATTAGAGGGTTTAGGCAAAATTATAGGAATCAAAAAAACAATTTCGGACAACGTGCTTAAAATTGGAATTAACAATGTTTTAGAGGCGGGAACAAATTACACACTCACAATTCCTGCCCAAAGCATAAAGGATTTGGAAAACAAGGATTTAAACGAAGAAATTGTAATAAATTTCACCACCAAGTTTGCAAACCCCAACACCAAAACACAGGTGATTCAAAAAAGCACTCAAATCAGCGATGTGGAAATACCTGCAGGAACCGAGTTTGAGGATGTTATATATTATATTCTGCCCAAGCAGGTGGAAGTTACGCTGTCCGACAAAACAACCGAGTGGCTTGATGTAAAGTGGGATGAGACAGATTCTAAGTATGACCCTAAGAAAGTAGGTTCTTACACATTAAAGGGCAAAATCGAGGCAAGAGACTGGATTGTAAACACAAGGAACATCCAGGCAACTGCCAAGGTAACGGTTAAAGACATGAGCGTTCCCAATTGGCCTTCAAACGCCAGCATATCTTATGACAACAGGACACATAATTCCGCACGTCTTTTGTGGACCGAAGCCCAAGATGACTCTGCCATAAAAGAATATGTCATTGAAGCATTTGCAGCTTCTGCACCTCAAAGGACGGTTAGAGTCCCGGTCGCAAGGGCGGTTAGAATGTCCAACAATCCATCGGATAGAAACTATAACACACTATCTTACAATATTACGGGGCTGCAGCCCTCCACAAGATATAATATAAGGATAACTGCAATAGATTCTCAAAACAAAATGACACAAACCTCTTTAACAACAAGCTTTACTACAACTGCCAGAGCAAGCACCTCCACATCCGGCAGCAAAAGCAGCCAAAACAGGTCAAATCGTCCGTCTGATTCCTTACCCGATGTTTATTTTGATGACTTGGTAGGTTATTCGTGGGCGGAGCCGGCTATATATGACCTTGTTGAAAGAAATGTGATAAATGGAACGTCCAGCAGGACCTTTTCACCCGGAGAAATGATAACAAGGGCAGACCTTGTGGTTATTTTGGTTCGTGCGCTTGACTTAAGGGCTTCTATAATGCAAGAGCCTTTCAACGATGTTCCAAAATCTACGTATTATTATACAAGTGTTATGATAGCAAAAGAGCTTGGCATTATTAAAGGGGACTTGAAAGGTGATTTCTTCCCGGAACAGCCCATTACAAGGGAAGATATATTCGTTATTGTAAAGAGGGCCCTTGACGTAGCCGAAATTCCGTTGGCAAACCGTGGCTATGACGCCCAAAGGTATTACGATTATTATACTGTTGCGGATTACGCAAAGCAGGCGGTGGGCGATTTGGTTGCCGCCGGCTTGGTAAAGGGCAGCGGGAGCTTTTTATATCCTAAAAACTATGCAACCAGAGCGGAAGCTGCGGTGCTTGTGTCACAAATCTATTAATTTGGCAGTGCAATACAGGAGGGGATAATTTGAAAAGGACAGCATATGTAGGTTTTATAATAGGGATGGTTTTTACAATATACGGAATATTTAACGGCGGCTCAATGATGAATTTTTACGACGTCCCTTCTTTATACATTGTTTTTGGCGGCACTCTTGGTGCTGTTATTATGGGAAGCTCGCCCGGAAGCATCAAAAATTTTTTCAAGGTACTTAAAATTGCCTTTTCTGCAAGAAAAGAAGATGGCACTGAAGTTATAACGAAAATAATTGAGCTGTCCTTAGTTGCAAGAAGGGATGGTTTGCTTGCATTGGAAAATGAGTCGGAAGCATTAACCGATGAGTTTTTCAAAAAAGGAGTACAGCTTGCTGTTGACGGAATGGCCAGCGAAGTGATAAGAGATGTTATGTATGCGGAAATAGATGCAATGGAGCAAAGACATAAAGATAACAGAAGTCTTTTTGACTTGGGGGCAAACATAGCCCCTGCATTTGGTATGATTGGAACGCTTATTGGGCTTATTAATATGCTTCAACACCTGACATCGCCCGAAGATATAGGCCCCCAAATGTCAATAGCCCTTGTCACAACTTTTTATGGCTCCATGCTTTCAAACCTTTTTTTCATTCCAATATCTAAAAAGCTAAAAGCTAAAACAGACGAAGAAATAAAGATAAGAGAAATTATAATAGAAGGCGTTATTTCTATTCAATCAGGCGAGAATACAAGATTTACGGAACAGAAGCTGATATCATATCTTACTCCTAAGGAAAGAGAAGCACTAAAAAGGAGAAAAGAAAATGAGTAGAAGAAGACGTCGAGACGAAGAAACGTCCCAAGGAACCTGGCTTAATACGTACGCAGATTTGGTTACGCTTCTTATGTGCTTTTTTGTTCTTTTATTCTCTATGTCAACGATTGATAACAGAAAGTTTAAAAAAATGCTTATGTCCTTTGCTTCTTCAAATGTTATAATCGAGGACCTGGCAAGCGATGGAGGTGTCCTTCCGGATGATGTGGGAATATTCGAGGGTGGCTACACTCGCGAGGAAGAGGAAAGATTTGAGCAAATATCCGAGGAGCTTAAGCAATTTGTAGAAGAAAACAATCTTCAGGGGAATGTTTCGGTTTATAAAGAATATGAAGGTGTTTTGATTCGCTTTGATGATAGCATTTTATTTGACAAGGGCAGCGCACAATTAAAAGGAAACGCGCTAAAAATTCTAATGGATATGGCAGGTCTGCTCCACAGCTATGAAAGGGTTATAAGGGTTGAAGGGCATACGGATAACGACCCTATAAACACCGCAGTTTATCCGAGCAACTGGGAGCTTTCAACAGCAAGGGCGGTAAACGTTGTTAAATATCTTATATCGCAGGTGCCGGAAGAAATCAGGATAAGGCCGGAGTTTATGCAGGCCGCAGGATATGGAGAGTATTATCCTTTGGTGGAAAACACCACCGAAGAAAACAAGACTAAAAACAGAAGAATTGAAATCGTTATCCTAAAAAACAAATAATACAGGTCTTATATGCAGTTATAGGAGATTGAAAAATGGGAGATATTTTGGAAAGTACTGCTTTTAATCCGGAAGAGACCGCAAACGACAGGTTTGCTGTGTTTGAGATTTATGGAAAATATTATGGCATTGATGAAAAAAACATGCAGGAGATTATAACAGAAGCAAAAATTACAAAGGTTCCCGACAATCCGGATTATGTTTTGGGAATAGTTAATTTCCGCAGGGAAATAATAACCGTTATTGATTTGCATATGCTAACGGGAAAACATAAAGGCGTGGCACCTTCTTTAAGGTGTATCATAGTTGCAAATGTAAACGGCTTGACGGTTGGATTTGCCGCAGACAATATAGTAAGTCTTGCTCGCATAGATAAAATCGAGCGCAAAAAGAAAGACATGGCATTTGTTAAAGGAAGCGGCAAGATAAACGAAAAATCAGTGCTTTTGATTGATTGTGACAAGCTGGAGTTATGTAATTTGCAAAAAAATAATAACAAAAGAAAGAGTAGTGCACCATGAAAAAAGACGGAAAAATAAAAGTACTGATTGTTGATGATTCGCTTACCTTCAGGGAAGCTTTATATATTGGTTTGTCAAGCAACCCTAACATAGAAGTGGTTGCAACGGCGGAAGATGCCTTTGATGCAAGGGATAAAATAATCAAATACAAGCCCGATGTGATGACATGCGATGTGCAAATGCCCAAGCTAAACGGGATTGATTTTATTAAAATGCTAATGCCTCAATACCCTATTCCAACCATCGTTGTAAGCACCATCAGCGATGTAATGCTTGATGCCATGCTTGCGGGAGCGGTGGATTTCGTAGTAAAGCCTTCCACTTATTCAAAGGAAAATTTAATTGTATTTTACGAAGAGCTTGTATCAAAAATATTTATTGCAGCAGACTCGAAGGTGGTAAGGCACACTCCAGGCAGTTTGGAGGATACATCAAAAGAATATACCGAAGGTAAAATCGACATAATAGCCATAGGAGCATCAACAGGGGGAACAGAAGCAATAGACATTGTCCTTTCCGGGCTGCCAAAGCAAATCCCGGGAGTGGTCATTGTCCAGCATATTCCAAAGGGATATTCGCAGATGTTTGCAGACAGGCTGAACGACAGCCTGCCTTTGGATGTAAAAGAGGCCCAGGACGGGGATTTGATAAAGCCGGGAAGTGTGCTTATTGCCCCCGGGGACAAGCATATGGCCGTTTTTAAAAGCCCGGAAGGCTATCGTGTAAAATGCTATAAAGGTGAAAAGATAAACTGGCATTGCCCTTCGGTTGATGTATTGTTCGATTCTGTTTCCATGGCCGCAAAGGACAGGGCAATAGGGGTTATTTTAACAGGAATGGGAAATGACGGGGCAAACGGGCTTTTGAAGATGAGGGCAAATGGCGCCCACACAATCGGGCAGGACGAACACTCATCCGTTGTTTACGGAATGCCAAAGGTGGCGTATGAGATAGGCGCAGTGGAAGTTCAAGCACCTCTTTTGAACATATCGAAGGAGATTTTAAAAATAATATAGCCTTTCAAATAAAAAGCTTTGACTTTGATAGGGGACGAGAGCAATGTCTGATATTGATAACACAAATGAATATTTGTTGGAAGTTTTTATAATCGAAACAAGCCAGCTTTTAGAACAGTTGGAGGGGCTTTTGCTGGGCTCTGAAAAAGAGGGCAAGCTCCAAAGCTATGCGATTGAGGAAACTTTTAGGATAATGCATACAATAAAAGGCTCGGCTGCAATGATGTCGCTTGACAATATAAGCCGTGTATCCCATGTTGTTGAGGACCTTTTTGATTTTGCAAGAAACAACCCAAATCGTGATTATAGCGATATTTATAATGTTGTTTTATCCTCAATCGACTTTATAAAATATGAAGTAAGCAAGCTTGAAAACAAAGCTCCTGCCGATGGAAATCCGTCAGGGCTTATTGAGGAGATTTCAAAGCTTTTAAATGCATATACGCAATCGAATGATGATGCAAGCAGTGATAATCAAAGCGGCAAAAATGAAAGCTATCTTAAGGTTGAAACAACGGCGCAAATTTCCGACGAAGGGGCAACAAGGTATCATGCAAAAGTCTTTTTTGAAGAAGGCTGCGGCATGGAAAACCTTCGTGCATTTGCAATTGTCTATAGCCTGAAGGATGTTTGCGACGAGCTTTATCATCGTCCTGCTGATATTGCAGATAATAGCGATAGCGCAGAGTATATAATAAAAAACGGCTTTGAAATGTATTTTAGGACCGACAAAAGCGAAGAAGAAGTGGCAAAGCTGCTTGAAAACTCATTGTTTGTAGAGAGCTTTACGTTAAACATAGTAGAAAGCTATGAAGATGAGGTGTCCAACAAGCCAAATCCAGACGGCACCGAAGGTAAGGAAGAATCCAAAAAGCAAGACCACCAGGAACTGGAAATGAGCGGCTTGGCATGCAGCCTTCAGCCCAGCTATATAAACGTAGATATAAAAAAGCTTGACAGGCTTTTGGATTTGGTAGGGGAAATTATTATTGCAGAATCTGCGGTAACCAAGCATCCTGCACTGAAAGACTTGAAAAATTTAGACCTTGACAAATCCGTCGAACGCCTTGCAAGATTGATTTCCGAACTGCAAGACAGCGTTATGTCCATTCGTACGGTGCCTCTTAGTTCTACGCTTTCAAAAATGCAGCGTATTGTAAGGGACATGGCGAAAAAGCTGTCGAAAGAAGCGGAATTGGTAATACAAGGCGGGGATACCGAAGTAGATAAAAACATTGTGGCCAACATTTCAGAAACCCTGATACATATTGTAAGAAACTCTATGGACCATGGAATAGAGCCTCCTGCTGTGAGGGCAGAGAAAGGCAAGAGTGAAAAAGGAACTATAACCATTTCCGCCGGATATGACGGAGGAGAAGTTTTTATCACCGTTACAGATGACGGAGCGGGTCTTGACAAGCAAAAAATCATTGATAAGGCCCAAAAAAGCGGGATTTACCAATCCCTTGGCAAAAGTCCCACCGACAGGGATATATATGGGCTTATAATGCACCCGGGATTTTCCACCAAGAAAGAGATAAGCGAATATTCCGGAAGAGGCGTGGGCATGGACGTGGTAAAAACCAATGTAGAAAAGGTTGGCGGCAGGATATTTATCGAAAGTACGAAGGATAAGGGAATGACTGTGTTTATTAAAATACCCTTGACGCTTGCAATAATAGATGGAATAAACATATCCGTAGCGGAGACGGTGTTTACAATACCCTCCGGCTCAATCCGCGAGTTCTTTAAAATTCGTGATATCAACATAATAAGCGACAACGACGGCAACGAAATGACGGTTATAAGGGATAAATGCTATCCAATACTAAGGCTAAGCAGCTATTTTGACCTTAAGTCCAATTTAAGCGACGCTGATGAGCAAATAGTTGTTTTGGCTGAAATGGACGACAGGCACATATGTCTTGTGGGAGATGCGTTTTTGGGTGAACAGCAGGTAGTTGTCAAAAGCCTTCCGTACTATCTTGTCCAATATGGTATAAATGAACTGGGCATAAGTGGATGCAGCATTTTGGGCAATGGTGCAATAAGCCTTATTTTGGATGTAAAAGAGATAATGGACAAATTTTTATAATAAATAAAAGGAGCGCTAAGTAACATGGGAGTATTTTCAGACAGTCCTTCAAACCAAATGCAGGACAGTGAAGCAAACAGATACTTAATCTTTTCATTGGGAGAAGAAAAATATGGCGTTGAGATTAAGGCTGTTTCGGAAATTATTGGAATGCATCCTATAACTAAAATGCCAAAAATGCCTGACTTTATCAAAGGAATCATCAATTTGAGGGGAAAGACAATACCGGTTATAGATGTGCGCATAAGGTTTGGAAAACAACCGAAGGATTATAGCGACCGGACAACCATTGTTGTAGTCCATATGAACGAAATGCAGGTGGGCCTTATTGTTGACAGTGCGCATGACATAATGCACATAGACGATGAATTTCTTTTGCCCCCGCCTGATTTTAAAACAGGTTTCCTAAACAGGTTTATAAATAAAATTGGTATGTTGGACGAGAATATGTACCTTTTGATTGATTGCGACAAGCTTTTAAGAAATGAAGATATAGAATCAATAAAAACAATAAACCAATGGGAGATGAGCTAATTATGAAAAAAGTTAAAAATGTTTTATCATGGGTCCTTCAAAAAACGAAAACTCTCAATAATTTAAAGCTTTTTATAAAGCTTTTAATCAGCTTTTTTTTAATTACTGCGCTATGCGGTATAGTAGGGTTTGTTGGGATGAGTAATATTAAAAATCTTATTTCTATTAATCAAGAGGTTTTTGATAAGCTCAACTTTCCTATGGTTTACATAACAAATCTAAATGAAACTTACTATAAAATGAAAAGCAACATGATTGAAGCCGTACATAGCGAAAGAAGCTTATCTGCTATACAGAACGTATCGAATTTTAAGTCACAAATAGCCTATATTAACGAAAGCCTTAACAAAACGTGGGGCGAAGACGAGCATGTATTGGCGGAAAAATACAACGAAGCAATCGACGTATTACTAAACGACATAGATATTTTTATGGAATATGTAAACAGCGGCGACAAACAGAGGGCGGCGGATTATTTATATAATACAATTGACGAAAACCTTTTCTTTTTGGAAATGCATATAAAAAATATATCAACCGCAAAAATTACCAGCGGCCGAAAGATGGTTGTAGAAAGCGAACAGGAAGGCGACAGGGCTTTGGTGGTAATGTCCGTTGTTCTTGCAACCATATTGGTGCTTAGTGTCCTTATCGGGCTGCTACTGTCGTTTAGCGTAAGCGGAAGGATTAAAAATCTTATTCGGGTGGCGCAAAGGCTTGCCGTTGGCGATACCACTTTGCTGCCCACAGACTTTTCAAAGGACGAGGTAGGCCAACTGTCCCGCGCTTTTGCCAACATGATAAACAATATAAGCGAACAGGCTGCCATAATCGAAAAAATCGGGCAAGGAGATACGGATGTATTCATCGAGCCTAAGTCCGAAAATGACATGCTGTCAAAAGGAATTTTAAATGTTATCGGTAACCTTGACAGCTTGATGAATGAAATTAACTATCTGATTAGCGAATCTAAAAACCAGAATTTTGATGCAGTGGGTGATATATCCAAGTTCTTGGGAAGGAATAAAGAAATTGTCGAAGGTATAAATCAAACATTGGCATTGGTAAGGGAGAAGATATTCTGGTATCAGGAAATGCTGGATTCGATTCCCGTTGCGCTTTTGGCTACAGACCGTGATTATAATTTCACCTTTGTAAACAAACCTGTGCAAGAGTTCTTTAAGCTTGAAAGGGAAGAGATGGTTGGAAAGCCTTGCGATGTTTTGAATGTGGGGCTTTGCAGGGAAAAAGGCTGCAGGATGGATGAGCTGGGAGAAGATGAAAAGCTTAACATTATTAACATCGAAGATTCAACATTCCAAGTAAGCTCTCACTATGTTTACGGGCCCAATGGCGAAGAGACGGGACAGATTGAGCTTGTGCAGGACATAACAGCAAGAATGAGGGCACTGGAATATCAAAAACAAGAGGTTGAAAGGCTTTCAAGGAACCTTAAGCTTTTTGCGGACGGAAACCTAAACTTGGATTTTGAAGTGGGAGAGGGCGACGAATATACCATCGAGGAAAGAAAGCTTTTCACGGAGATAAATAACAGCTTTGCCGAGGCAATACACTCCATATACAGCTATATTCAGGAAATAACCAATGCTTTAAGCGAAATGTCCGAGGGTAACCTTAATGTTGTAATTGCATCCGACTTTAAAGGGGATTATATACAGATTAAAAACTCCATTAACAGCATAATCGATTCGTTTAATTCCATTATAGGCGCTGTAAACGTAACCGCAGGACAGGTTGCAGCAGGTGCAAGACAGGTATCCGAGGGCAGCAGGAACTTGTCTCAAGGCGCTTCGGAGCAGGCAAGCTCTGTAGAAGAACTTACCGCAGCCATTGCACAGGTTGCCTCTCAAACCAAGAGCAATGCAAGCAGTGCAAGCGAAACCAACCAGCTTACACTGGACGTTAAAAATAATGCCGCGCAAGGAAATGTCTATATGAAGGAAATGCTTGAGGTAATAGACAAAATTAACGAATCCTGCAACAATATTTCCAAAATAATTAAAGTTATAGACGAGATAGCTTTCCAAACCAATATTCTTGCTCTAAACGCCTCGGTAGAGGCAGCAAGGGCGGGCCAACACGGAAAAGGCTTCGCTGTTGTTGCGGAGGAGGTTAGAAACCTTGCTACACGCAGCGCTAACGCTGCAAAGGAAACGGAAGCTTTGATAGAAAGCTCCTTGAATGTGGCAAAGCAAGGCACGGTTAAGGCACAGCAAACATATGAGGCTTTAAATGTAATTGTTGACGGTGTTGACAAAGCGGCAGAGCTTTTAGGTGCAATTGCAAGGGCTTCCGAGGATCAGGCAAATGCCATTGCCCAAATTAACAGGGGAGTTGAACAGGTTTCAAAGGTGGTCCAGACCAACTCGGCAACTTCCGAGGAAAGCGCAGCTGCAAGCGAGGAGCTTTTAAGCCAAGCAGAGCAGCTAAAATCCATGGTTGGAAGGTTTGCCTTAAGGGACGAGTATACATATGACGAAGAAGTGCCGTCGTTTGAGCCTTTGGGAAAAAAAGAAGATGATGTTCAAGGCGACGATGGCGATGATGAAATGATAAAAATTGAGCTTGGCAGCGATGACTTCGGAAAGTATTAATACACTAACAGGAGCTTGCTTATGATATCAATTAATGACACGGACTTTAAAAAACTGACTGGTTATATAAAAAGGCACTATGGTATTAATTTGACTGCAAAGCGGACTCTTGTGGAGGGACGTTTGGCGAATGTGATTATCAGAAAGGGCTTTAATGATTATTCTTCGTATTTAGAGCATATTTTTTCCGATACATCCGGCAAGGAAATGAAGGAGCTTTTAAATATTTTAACCACCAACCACACCTTTTTCATGCGGGAGGCAAAGCATTTTTCATACTTACAAAAAACAGTCCTTCCATATTTGGAAGAGAAAGTCAAGGACAGGGACCTTAGAATATGGAGCGCGGGGTGTTCCACAGGCGAAGAGCCTTACACCCTCGCCATGATAATTGATGAGTATTTTGGCGCCAAAAAGCTTGGCTGGGATACAAAAATCCTTGCCACAGACCTGTCGGAGCGGGCTTTGAACATTGCTGTAAAAGGAAGATATACAAAAGAGCAAATCGAAAGCCTGCCGGATGTATGGAAGGTAAGCTATTTAAGCAAGGTAAACGGGGAAACATTCGAGATAAAAAGAAGGATTAAGAACGAAATAATATTTAGGCAGTTTAACTTGTTGGACGATTTTCCTTTCAAAAAAGAGTTTCATGTTATCTTTTGCAGAAATGTTATGATTTATTTTGATTATGATGCAAAAATGAATATTTTGGAAAAGTTTTATAAATTTCTCGAGCCGGGAGGGTATTTGTTTATAGGCCATTCCGAATCAATAAATGTAAATGAAAGTGAATTTAAGTATGTTATGCCGTCTGTATATCGAAAACCGAATTGACGGGAATTTATTTTAAGGCGATTGACGTTTCCTTTAAAGTTAGGGGGCTGTATGTTGGCAGAACAAGAGATAACTTACGATATGTGGGTTGAATTTAAAGAAAATCCATGTATTGAAATGCGAAACCATATTTTGCTAAGCTATTTGGGCCTTGTAAAGAATATTGCATGGCGCCTTGTCCCTACTTATAAAAACCACTTGGAATTTGACGATTTATACAGCTTGGGCGTTTTAGGGCTGATGGACGCAATCGAAAAATATGATGTAGAGAAGAATATCAAGTTTGAAACATATGCCTCATTAAGAATAAAAGGAGCCATAATAGACCAAATAAGAAAACAGGACTGGATTCCCAGAAACCTCAGGCAAAAAATCAAAATGGTTGAGGATGCGTACAGCACGCTTGAAAACAGGGACGGCAAAGCGCCTTCCGACAAAGAAATGGCACAATACCTTGGCATAAGCACCTTAGAAGTGAAAAAAATTATAACCGAGTCATATACATATCAGGTTATATCTATGGACGAGCAGCTTATGGACATCATGAACAAAGACGAACTAATTTCAAAAGAAACATCTCCCGAGCAGGATTACGAGAATAAAGAACTTAAAAAAGAACTGGCGGAGATTATAGATAGGCTCACGCCGAACGAAAAGATGGTAATTTCCCTTTACTATTTTGATGAGCTTAATCAAAAAGAAATAAGCAATGTTATGAATTTAAGCGAATCTCGGGTTTCACAGCTTCACAGCCGGGCGCTTATTAAAATAAAATCACACATTTCAAAACGAAAATTATTTAATGTTTAGGAGAGCAGTGAAATGGAAATTGTATTAGGTATGGTTTTGGTTGTAAGTATTATGATTTTATGTGCCCTTATTGTTAACGGATATTTTTTGTACCGAAACAGCAAAAACACAATGTTTCTGGACAGCCAAAGGAGCGATAAGGAAAGTCAGCTTGTTGATTTGTATAATTTGCTTGAACACGCAATGGACGAATTTGACAAATATATAAGCGATGTTAAAGCCGAAATACAAAAAGACAAGGATGAAATATCCAAGCTAAAGGATGAGATTTTGGTTAAATTTGGCGCCGCTTTGGCAGAAGGAGAAAAACCCAAGGAGGATGAAGGCGTCTGGGCAGAGGAAAATACCTCCGAAGCAGTGGAAAACAAACCGGTGTCTGCCAATATAAACAAAGCCAAGGATTTAAAAGAAATAAAAATAAAAACTTTGCATAAACAAGGAAAATCAATCCCTGACATTGCCAAAGAATTGGATATTGGGCAGGGTGAGGTTAGCCTGATTTTAAATTTTGATAAAAATAATAAAAAAAGTGAAGAAAGATAGCAAGAAAACGACAGGTTTATCCGATATAATATATAGATGGATATTGTAAAGGAGTTTTTATATGCTAAGAAGCATGCAAAGAATTGCATTCTCCATGAAAACGCAGGAGAGCAAAATGGATGTAATAGCCAACAATATAGCAAATGCAAATACAAGAGCATATAAAAAAGAAGCGCTTACAACCCGCTCTTTCGGGGAATATATGCTAAATGCAATCGAAAATAACAAAAAATCTCCAGCGCAAATTCCCGTTGGCGCTATAAGCCTTGGGGTGGGGTTTGCCGCCCATAGAAGTGTTTTTACGCAAGGCGACCTTCAAGAAACAGGATACAGCACGGACTTTGCAATAAATGGCGACGGTTTTTTTGTTTTGGAAACACCTGATGGACTCCAATATACAAGGGCAGGAAATTTCACCTTTGATGATGAAGGATATTTGGTAAGCCAAGGCACAGGTTTAAGGGGTTATGTCCTTTCCGAAGACGGAAGGATTCAATCTTTGGACAGAAACATTCAGATTGACAAAAACGGGTTCATTTCCGGCGGCGGACGCCTTAGAATCCAACACTTTAACGATTTAGGGCTGCTTACCAAAGAAGCCGGTGGCAACTATACCAATACCGACCCGCAAAACATATCACAGCAAGGAAGCTATACCATAATGCAGAGATACTTGGAAGCGTCCAATGTAAATGTCATAGATGAAACAAGGGATATGCTTGTTGTAAAGCGCAACTACGAAAGCTGCCAGCAGATTATAAGAATGATGGACGATACGCTTGGAAAAGCTGCAAATGATATAGCAAGGCTTTAGTTTATATGTCAATGCTGATTAGAGCAAGGAAGGCAGGGGTTAAAAAATGATTCAAGCTTTTTATACTGCTTCGGCGGGGATTAGGGCTCAACAAAAGAACATGGATGTTATAGCTCATAACATTGCAAATATAAACACACCCGGATATCGAGTAAAACGCGCGGAGTTTTCCGAGCTTTTAAACACGATAGCAGACAGACAGGATGATGTTTTAAACACCGGCTACGGCGTGGCAGTGTCATCAATATCCACAATGCCCTTGCCCGGTCATGTAAATCCGTTTGGGCTTGCCATAGACAATGATGGGTATTTTGTGATTGAAAACGACCAAGGCTTTAGAAGCTATACAAAAAACGGAAACTTTAGACCCGTTACCCAGGACGGGGTAAATTACTTTCTCGGTACGGAAAATGGCGAATATGTTTTAGACGAAAACTTTAACATGATTCCCGTTTCCCAAAACCCGGATATGTTTGTAGTTCACGACGGTCAAATATATAACGCAGGGCAAAACGGTGAAGCTCCAATAAAGCCTGCCATAGTAAGGTTTGACGATGATGCCCAGCTTGAAGTTTTAAGCGGCGGAAATGTGCTAAACACCAAGGATTCCCAGCCGCATATAGACACTTCTTCGCGTGTTACGGTAAATTATTCGGACGAATTGTCCGCACTTGCCGCGGATAATTACCTTAGCGAGATGTCAAGAATGGTTCAAACACAAATGGCATACAGGATTAATTCAAGGGTTTTGCAGACAGCGGACGAGATGCGGGGCATGGCAAACCGCCTTCGCTACTGAGAATAACAAGTTTAACTGTTTAAATGGAAGGAATAGTGATGAAAATGAACATTAACAGAATTAGTTCTGCTAATAATGTTTCCGGAATATATAGAAAAAACCAAAGCGATTTTTACAAAACCGAAAACAAAACCATAAAAAAGGATGCACTTGTCCTGTCGAAAGGCGGGCAAATCTTCAATGAAGCTTTAAAAGCCTTAAAAGCAATGCCCGAAGTTAGTGAAACTAAGGTAAACGAAATAAAAAACAGCATAAAAAACGGAAGCTACAATGTAAGCAGCGTTGATATTGCCGATAAGATGATTAAAGGCTTTAATTTCGACAAGCTTGTATAATTAAAGCAGAGAGGCTATGTATATGGATAATCTTATAGATAAGCTTATATCAATATTGGAAGAAATAGAAACCCTTGTCAGGGATTTAATTAAAATATCCAACGAAAAAATGGATGTTTTGGTCAAATCCGATGTGGAAGCTTTAAGTGCAATTGTTGAAAAGGAACATTCCATAAAACACAAGATGGACATAGCAGAGAAAAAACGCAGGGAAACAGTCGCAAATTTGGCCGATTTTCTAAATATGGACAGTGAGATTGCCATACATGAAATAATTGATAAAGTGCAGGAGCCATGGAAAAGCAAGCTTTACGAAAAAAGCAAATTACTGAAAAAATTGGTTCATGAGTATAAAGAAACCAGTGAAATATGCAGTGATTTGATTAAAAGCCATCTTGGCTTTATAGATTATATGATAAACTCTTTTTCCGGCGCTGAGGAGAACGTGACTTCATATGGGATTGGCGGATATTCAAAGCAAAACGTTGCACAAAAAATTATCGATAACAAAGTATAGGAGAAATATTTATGGGTAGCTTTTTGGGTCTTAATATAGCACGTACGGGACTGTTGATAAACCAAAACGGGCTTAATGTTACGGCAAAAAATATCTCTAATGCAAATACGGCTGGTTATACAAGGCAGCGTGTCATTTCAGTGCCTGCACCGTATAACCAGGGAGTCCAGCTTCTTGATATTGAGCAAGTTAGAGAGCATTTTTTAGACAATCAATACAGGGCGGAAGCGTCCTCCTTTGGCGAGTGGCAGATTAAGGCGGATGTGTCCTTGGCTATCGAGGATGTTTTTCAAGAGCCGTCCGATTACGGGCTTAGTGCAGCGGTTGACAATTTTTTTGGCGCTGTTTGGGAGATGAGCAACGAGCCTGAGTCTGCGGAAATGCGCGCTCAAGTCAGGCAAAATGCTGTTGACCTGACGGACACGCTAAACTATATATACCATAAGCTAATCACCATGCAAGAGCATCAAAACGAAGAAATTTCAGTAATCGTAAGCAGTATTAATGGTTATGCAGAAGATATAAAGACCTTGAACGAGCAAATCTCAAGGTACGAGCAAACCGGCGGGAATGCCAACGAGCTTAGAGACCAGCGAAATATTATCTTGGACAAGCTGTCCGAGCTTGTTGACATATCAACAACCCAGAATTTAGACGGCAGCGTTTCCGTTATGATAGGCGGAGTGTATTTAGTCGATAAAAAACTGGTCAATAAAATAGAAGCTTCTTTGGACAAGCCAAACCCCATTGAAGGGGAGGGGATGCTTGTTTCTGTTAAATGGGAAAATGGCGACGATGTTTACATAAGCGCAGGAAAGCTAAAGGGTTACCTTGATATGCGTGACGGCACCGGCATAACAGCGGGCGATGAAACAAAGGCTATGGGAATTCCTTATTTTATAAACAAGATTAATGTTTTTGCCAATTCAATTGCCGAGACGGTAAACGAAATACACAAACAAGGCTATACAATTCCCAACTTTACAAACGGCAATGTTTCTACAACGGGAAACTTGTTCTTTGATTCAAGCGACGGTGAAAAAATTACAGCAAAGAATATAACCATAGCCGAAGCAATCAAAGACAGTGTTTTCAACATCGCATCTTCGGATACGGCTGTAAGTGAGCATAACAAAGGAAACAGCGGCATAATCAGCAAAATTGCGAAGCTGCAAACTGCAATGGACATTTCAGCCGGTGATGTAGGAAGCTTTTCAAGCTATACCAAACAAATTGCCTCGGAGATTGCTCTTGTGGCAAGCCAAAGCAGCAACAAGCTAAAAGGACAGAGTATAATAGTTCAAAGCATAAGCGACAGGCGGGCTTCCGTCTCGGGAGTTTCGATTGACGAGGAAATGACGAACATGATTCAGTTCCAGCATGCCTACTCTGCCGCTGCAAGGCTTATGTCCGCTATAAATGAAAACCTTGATATTCTTATAAACAGAATGTTTTAATGTATTTGAAAAGGGGTGTGCTCAGTGAGAATCACCAACTCAATGATAATATCTAATTACGTTAGAAACCTTAATAACAATGGTAACAGCATAAGCAGGCTGCACAGTCAGATATCCTCAGGCAAAAGATTGCTTCGGGCATCTGACGACCCTCTTGCGGCAAGAAGAATAATGAATTTTAAGACGGACCTTGCCAGAACTGCGCAATACACTTCCAATGTAACGCAGGCAAAACAGTGGATTGTTCAGACCGAAACTTCGCTAAACGAGCTGAACTCCTTGCTTACAAGGGTAAAGGAGCTAAATTTGCAAGCCAATAATGCCACCAAAGGTGCGGATGAAAGGGCAGCCATTGCTAACGAAATATCACAAATTATGGAGCAAGTTGTGGAAAATGCGAACACCATGTTCGTTGGAAGATATGTATTTGGCGGAATAAACACCCATGAAAAACCTTTTAAGGTGGAGGAAGTTGACGGTCAAAAAGTTCTTTTTTATAACGACCATAACCTAAGCGAGCTTGACAAGCCTGAAAATGCTGCTATTTACGAAGATTTGAAATCCCAAAAGGTAAACTACACCTTAGCATTTAACTCAAGCATGGATGTTTCGTACAACGGCATTGACATAATGGGTGTAGGGGAAGATAATCTGTATTCGGTTTTAAACAACCTTAGAATTGCCCTTGAAACTCAAGATGCTGATGGAATAAGCAATTCTTTGGATAAAGTTGACGCACATAAAAGCAATATCATTTCATATTTGGGTGAAATAGGAGGAAAGACAAACAGGCTGGAGGCTTTTGAAAACCGTCTTTCCAACGACAAGTATAATTATGAGCAGATGCTCACGGAAGTGGAAGGCATTGATATATACGAGGTTATATTAAACCTGCAAAATGAAGAGGTTATTTATCAGGCTGCATTGTCCGCCGGTTCAAGGCTGATTACAAGAACCCTGGCAGATTTCCTATAAAATCATATTGGGAAAAGAGGTTATGAAGCGTGGTTAAATCACATGAGCTTGGGCATGAGGATAATAAGATTAAAGATGTTATAACCTTTGACGAAGGGCTTCCCGGGTTTGAACATCTAAAAAGCTTTGTTCTTTTAAATCCTCAGAAAGATTTGCCTTTTAAATACCTGCAAAGCACCAAAGAGCCGTCAATTGCATTGGTTGTTGTAGACCCATATCTGTATATAGAAGAATACTCTTTTAATATAGATGAAGATGTTATAGGTGCTTTGGAAATTAAAGAGCCTTGCGATGTTTTGGTTCTGTCAGTTATGGTTATACCGGAGGACATTAGAAAAATGTCTATAAATCTTGCAGCTCCCATAATAATTAACACTAAAAATCTCAAAGGGAAGCAACTGATACTTCAAGACGAAAAATACGAAATAAGGTTTCCCGTTTATGAGGCTTATAAAAATCTAATATGTCGGGAGGCCAAAGCAAATGCTTGTTCTGACGCGTAAAAAAGGGGAGGCAATTTTAATCGGAGATGGTATAACCGTAACCGTCATAGAAAGCGATGGCGAAAAGGTCAAGCTGGGCATAGATGCGCCTCGCAATGTTTCGATACTCAGAAAAGAACTTTTGGTCGAAACCATAAACTTAAACATTGAATCAGCAAGCTCAAAGAAGGATATATTGGAAAAATTGGAAGGTATATAATTTTTTTAAAAATTGCTATAAAGTTTTATGTAAAAATGTACGATATAATTATTGAAAGTTGAAACAGTTTTAATTTTGCTTTTGCACGGTAGGGCCCCCGCTTGCAAAAAGCAAGAGGAAAACTGGTTTAATTTAAATTAAGGGCAAGGACGCCCGAATTAAAAAAATCAAGGAGGATTTATTCATGAGAATTATTAACAACCTACAAGCTATGAATGCTACACGTCAGCTAAACGTTAACACAAACCAAGCTGCAAAATCAATGGAAAAGCTTTCCTCAGGTTATCGCATCAACAGAGCCGGTGACGACGCTGCCGGTCTTGCTATCACAGAAAAAATGAGAGCTCAAATCAGAGGTCTTAACCAGGCTTCCAAAAACTCACAGGAAGGTATCTCTTTGATTCAAACAGCTGAAGCTGCTTTGAACGAAACACATTCAGTTCTCCAACGTATGAGAGAGCTTGCAGTTCAAGCTGCAACCGGTACATTGCAAGACGAAGACCGTGGCCAAATTGACAAAGAGTTCAAGGAATTAATGGCAGAAGTTAATGACATTGCTGAACAAACCCAGTTTAACAAAATGAATCTTTTGGATGGTACATTTGGCACTAAAATTGCAAGTGACTCACAACTGAAAGCTGAAGAGTCAGGACCAATTACTGCAATTAATCTAAGCGGTGCAAAATCAGGTACTGTGTACACTTTAACAAATGGTGCTTCTGGTGAACTTACATTGTCAGCAGGTGGTGTTAGCCAGACAATTACCGGATTAGGTGATACATACTCCGGTACAGTTAATTTTGATATATTAGGCATTTCATTAACACTTGAAGGTGCTGATTTAGATGCAGATTCCGGTTTAGGAGGAGGCATTAAAACTGATAGCAACGCTCAAGTTAATATTCAAACAGGTGCTAACGAAGGTGAAACCTTAACACTTTCTATCGAAGATATGACTGCTAATGGTCTTGGCATTTCTGATGCAAATACACTAACAGCAGAAAATGCTGCTAATGCTATTACTTTAATTGAAGATGCTATCAAATTAGTATCTGACGAAAGAGCTAAGCTTGGTGCTACTCAAAACAGACTTGAATACAAGATTAAGAACCTTAACTCTTCAGCTGAAAATCTACAATCTGCTGAATCCGGTATTCGTGACGTTGATATGGCAACCGAAATGGTTAACTACACAAAGAATGAAATATTGCAACAAGCTGCTCAAGCTATGCTTTCAAAAGCTAATTTGGCTCCACAAAGCATCCTTCAGCTACTAAGATAATCAAAAGTTTGATAAAATTCTAAATAATAAAAATCCGGCGCTGTTTTAAAAATAGCGCCGGATTTTTTGTGTAATAATTTATAAAATTAAAATTACTTTTTTATTTCTTTTTATTTTCGCCAATGCTAAGGATTGCATTCATTATAATACCGAATATTGCAGCCCCTGCAACACAAGGAACTTCTATGCCAAAAAACGGAATATTTCCGCCAAAGCCGTATTGTCCGCCAAGACCAATAATCATAATGGTAGCAATAATTGCGATGTTCTTGGAGCTAAATAGGTCAACGTTTTTCTCGACCATTATAGCGATACCTTGAGCGGCAATTGCTCCGAACAGATACACTTCAAGTCCGCCGATAACAGCTTGGGGTATTGAATAAATTATGTTAATCAGCGGTGTAAAGCAAGCTAAAAACATAGCAATTATGGACGCCCAAATTAAAACGGGAATTGAAAATACTTTTGTAATCGCCATTGCGCTTATGTTCTCGCCGTAATTTGTACCGGCAGGGCCGCCTACAAAGCCGGAAACCATGTCGCCAATACCGTCACCAATCAGGTTTAGACCAAGCTTGTCCGCTATGTTGTATTTTTTGCTTGAGTTTTTCTTTTTAGCCAGGTCGTTTACATATATATCAAGCTGAAAGATATGGGCAGTGGATTCAGGTATTGTTGCGATTGCAATTGGCATAATTGCAGCAACCGCCATAAGCGTTGGCTTGGGAAGGGTGAAGATGGGCATTGTAAAAACACCTTTTCCGGCAGTTTCGGGAAGGACTTTAAACAAACTAATGCCGGTTGTTTTTTGTATTATAAATGCTACAATGCAGCCAACCAACGGTCCTAACAAAAGGGGAATTTGACCCCAAACGCCTTTTAAGTAAACGGAAAACATAATCGTTGCAATCAGTGTTACAAGGGAAACGGTCCATGCCATGTTGGATGCAAGTTGGGAATCAACAGGTGCTGTTGCCGCATCCTGCATGGCCACTCCCGCTAAAGTAAGACCGATTACCATGGCAATGGGGCCCGTTACAGTGGCAGGAAGGACTTTTTCTATAGAATCCCTTCCAAAGCGTTTTACAATAAAACCTGCCGCCACAGAAATAAAGCCCGACATAATAATACCAAATTGTGCGATAGAAATCTTTTCGTTTAAAGGAAGGCCGGCCAAAGCTTCAGAGCTCATAAGCGCGCCGATTGCCGCCACATATGAAAAGCTTGAGCCGTAATAAAGCGGAATTTTTCTGCCTGTTATTAAAATGAAGCAAAGAGTTGCCAGTCCGCTGGCAAAAATAGTGGTAGAAATGTGAAAGCCGGTAATTAAAGCCACCGCCACAGTTGCAGGAAACATTACTATTACCTGTTGGACAGCGTAAAGAAACAGTTTCCAATAAACCGGGCGTTCATCTGGAAGATAACCAATAGTTTGTGTTTTTGTTGACATACAAATCCCCCTTGATTTTTTACATTGGTTCTAATTATATCACAAAATTTTGCCATTGGGAATAGCTTTTTTACAAATTTGTTTTTTTATGTTTAAAATTCTACAAAAAGCCCAAAAGTATTATTGTTAATTTATCTACTTGACACATGCTTTTATATATAGTAAAATATGTTTGTGTTTTTCAAGATTCGCCAAATTTCACCATGAAATTTGACGAAAAAACTACTTTGGAGGGATTTTACAATGGAT
>JAQVDK010000005.1 GCA_028697835.1 Eubacteriales bacterium
TTGGTAGAGCAATTGACTCTTAATCAATGGGTCCTGGGTTCGAGTCCCCGATGGCGCACCACCTACAAACCGCATGAACATTGGTTCATTGCGGTTTTTTGTTTTGCTCTAAAAACATTGATACATATGTGTGGTTTACATAAAACTTTTTAAGAAACTGTCAAAAGATAAGAAGAAAAAGAAAAAGCTATCGAAATTTATCGCAGCAAAATTCTAATAATATCAGCAAATAATTCAATGGCACAAAAGTTTAATGTCGATAAAAAGTAGTTTTATTATAACCCCTTAAATGTGAAAGCAAAAACCATGCATTAAAACACGCCTTTGGTGAAAAATTGTGTAGATAATCATATTTTACGCCCTTTAAATACTTGTTTTAAACGGGAGGAAGTGGTATAATAAACCATGAAAGTCTATATCGACATCAAGACAACTTCGCAAAATAAAGATTTTGCGAAGTTGGGAAGAGGGAATTTAGCACTATTGTGTCTAAAATTGAAAAAAAAATTAGGCTTATAGAAAATAAGCTTAAGCTTATGAATAAATACACTGCTTAAACTGAGCATTATAAGAAATGTTGGTGATTAGATTTGAAAAATTATCAGGACGCTCCCAAGGTTTTAAGAGATTTTTTAAATTACATAGACACTATCAAGGGCAAATCTAAAAACACTTCCAAGGAATATTATTATGACCTTAGAACTTTTTTGCGTTTTTTAAAAATCAACAATAATTTAGTAAGTGACTCAGCACCTTTTGACGAAATCACAATAAGCGATATTACTGTCGAGATGCTCTCTGAGGTTACCTTGAGCGATTTATACGCATATATGGCATATGTGAACCGTGCCCGTGGCAACAGCGCTTCCTCAAGGTCGCGCAAGGTATCCAGCCTAAAATCATTTTATAGATATTTAACCGTTAACGCAGGTTATTTTAAAAACAATCCTGCTAAAGACTTAGAATCCCCAAAAATTGGAAAGACGTTGCCGCGCTATTTGGATTTGGATGGCAGCATTGCCCTGCTTAATGCTGCTGCAGAAAATAAGCGGGATTATTGCATGCTTACCCTTCTTCTCAATTGCGGCCTGCGTGTTTCCGAGCTTACCGGTATAAATATTTCGGATATAAAAAAAGACACCCTAACCATTGTTGGCAAGGGCAATAAAGAGCGCACCATATATCTTAACAATGCCTGTATTAACGCTATAAAAAGCTATATGGAAATACGACCAAAGGACAAAGTAAAAGACCGGGATGCCCTGTTTTTAAACAAAAACAATGAACGGATAAGCCCAAGGGGTGTACAGCTTATTGTAAAAAAATATTTGGGGCTGGCAGGCCTTGACACAAAGAAATATTCCACTCACAAGTTAAGGCATACTGCCGCAACATTAATGTATCAGCATGGAAATGTAGATGTTAGGGCGCTGCAGGAAATATTGGGGCATGAAAACCTTTCTACTACTGAAATTTATACCCACGTTGACAACAAACAGCTAAAAGATGCGGTAAGCAGCAACCCACTGGCAAATATCAAGCAAAAAAATTAGCTGTCGGGAAACTCAACCTCATCTATGGTTATGATTTTGTAGTCGCCATCAACTTCGATACATTTTCCGCAATTATCGCACACTTTATTGGGGTTGATGTCGCAAAACTCACATTCCCCGCAGATTATACATTCTCTATCGTATAACACGCATTTCATATCAATTTCCTCCATAAAATAAGGCGGTGCTTTTATGTATGATGATTTAACAAGCAGGCAGCTTGAAATTTTAAGCTTTATTACGGAATTTATAAGTTCAAACGGCTACCCCCCTTCGATTAGGGAAATCGGAAAGGCTGTTGGATTAAAATCCACATCCTCTGTCCACAACCACATTCAAGCACTTGAAAGATTAGGGTATATTACAAAAAACGGTTTAAAAAAACGCTCTATGTTTCCCTCTAACCTTTCAAAACATATAAACGTTCCGGTAGTTGGCAAAATAACCGCCGGGGCGCCAATTTTAGCCGTTGAAAACATTGAGGACTATTTTCCCATACCTGAATCCTTTGCCAAAAACAAGGATTTATTCATTTTAACCATCTCCGGTGACAGCATGAGGGATGCCGGCATCTTAGATGGCGACTATGTTATTGTTCAAAAACAAAACACCGCCCAAAGCGGCGATATAGTGGCTGCGCTGATTGACAACGAAGCAACAGTTAAGACATTCTATAAAACAGACACCGAAATTATCCTTCAGCCTGAAAATCCCGCATATGAGCCTATAAAACTAAAACAAGTTGAAATACTTGGCAAAATTACCGGCGTGTTTAGAATGTTATGATTTTTGCATCAAAAAGGGATTGAACAGCACTTGCTATGCCGACATAAGCGCTGTCAAAGGTCAAGCCCCCTTGCATATACACTATGTAAGGCGGCTTTATGGGTCCGTCCGCCGATAGCTCAATAGACGCACCTTGATTAAATGCGCCTGCCGCCATTATTACTTTGTGGCTGTATCCGGGCATATCCCAAGGCTCGGGAACTACAAAGCTGTCAATTGGCGCTCCCTTTTGAATACCTTGGCAAAACTTAACAACTCCCTGTTCGCTGCCCATTTTAATCGCTTGAATAATATCACTGCGTACATCATCAACCTTTGGAGAAACTTCAAAGCCTAACCTGCCAAATACCGCGCCGCAAAAAAGTGCGGCTTTAAGGCTTTCGCCGACTATATGAGGCGCCATGAACAATCCCTGAAGAATCTCTTTATTCGTGTTTAAGGTTGCGCCTACATCTTTTCCAAGGCCCACCGAATTTAGCTTGTATGAAACAAGCTCCACCAAATCTTTTCTGCCGGCTACATAACCACCTGTGGAAACCAAGCCGCCCCCGGGATTTTTAATCAGCGAGCCTGCCATAAGGTCCGCCCCATAATTGGTCGGCTCATCAGCTTCAACAAATTCTCCATAACAATTATCCACAATACATATTATATTGGGATTTATTTTTTTTACTGTTTCTATAATTTTTCCTATTTCCTTGTTTGTAAGAGACGGGCGCCAATCATACCCTTTCGACTTTTGTATCAAAACCGCTTTGGTATTTTCGCCCAAAGTTAACATAATATTATTATAGTCAACACAACCGTCAATTAAATCAATTTGCTTATAATCAACACCGAATTCTTTTAGCGAGCCTTTGCCGTGTCCTGTTATCCCTATGACTTCTTCCAAGGTGTCGTATGGTTTTCCGGTAACGGACACAAGGGTATCCCCGGGGCGCAAAACACCAAAAAGACAAAGTGATATTGCATGTGTTCCGCTTACTATGTTATGGCGTACCAATGCATCTTCAGCTCCAAAAACCTGTGCATAAACACTGTCAATGGCTTCTCTTCCTGCATCGCCGTAGCCATAGCCGCTTGTGCTTGCAAAATGTGTGTCGCTTATTTTATTGTCCTTAAAAGCCGCCAAAACTTTAAGTTGGTTATATCTTGATATTTTTTCGATTTTGGCTGCCTGCAATATTATTTTCTCATATGTTTCCTCACAAAAATTATAAACCTTTGGCGAAATGCCAAAGCTTTTGCCTAAAACATCCTTTGTATCGTAAATCATAAAACCTCCATACAAGCTTTTGTCAGTAAGTTAATTGCCCCTTTAACATCAGAAATAGATACGGTTTCACAAGGTGTGTGTATATATCGGGTAGGTATGGAAATTGCGCCTGTTGCAACTCCGGCGCCGCTTGTGTGAATTGCTCCGGCATCTGTTCCGCCTACGTCAAGCACTTCATATTGAACCTTGATATTGTGCTTTTGGGCAACATCGGAAAGATGTTTTTTTATAATCGGATGACACATAATTGAATTGTCTTTAATTTTTATAGCAGGACCTTCACCTAATTTCAAAGGATATTTTCCTCCTCCGGGAAAATCGTCGCAGGTTGTAACATCAACTGCTATGGCATAATCGGGCGAAATACCTGCGGCTGCTGTTTTAGCACCTCTTAGCCCCAGTTCCTCCTGCACGCTAAAGACAAAATACAGGTCGTTTTCACTGCCGCTTATTTGCTTTAATGTTTCTATTAAAATATAACATCCTACTCTATCATCAAGGGCTTTTGAGGATATAAAATCACCGAAAACATCAAAAGCTCCCCTCATCACACCCACATCTCCAACTTTTACACTGTAAGGCTTGTCGCCTTTACACGCATCAAAAGAGTCAATGTAGAAATCCGCTAATTTACTTGGTTTTTCGACTTTTTTATACACAACTCCTACTGCACCGTTTTCAAATTCCACCTTGCTGCTGTGTAAAGTTTCCGGCTTTACACCACCTATATTCGAAAAATGGATATAATTTTTATCGTCTATAACGGTTACTATAATTCCTACCTCGTCCATGTGGGCAGAAAGCATTATTTTTTTTCCGGTTCCCTTTTTTCTAACGATAAGATTACCCAATGTATCTTGGGTGATTTCATCAGCGTATGGCTTAACTTCATTTTTTATTATTTCCCTAATTTTGCCTTCGTTTCCAGAAGGACCAAAGGCTTGGCAAAGTCTTCTTAAAAGCTCCACAAAGCCGCCTCCTTTGTTAAAAATTTATCCAATATATCTTTGCAGGAATTTATATCATCAATACATGCCACGTTTGACGGGGAATGGATATATCTGCAAGGGACGGATATAACAGCGGTTCTTACTCCTGTTTCGCTAAGATGTATTACCGACGCGTCGTTCCCGCCAAAAGTAGTTTGCTTAAATTGAACATTGATATTATGGGCTGTGGCAGTGTTATACAGCGCATTTCTAAGGCCTATATCCGAATACGAGCCCCTATCCATAATGGAAAGCGCCGCACCATGCCTTAACTTGGTTGAAAATCCGTCTTCGGTTGAGCCTGCAACGTCAGAGCAGGTGGTGCCTTCCACTACAATGGCAATGTCAGGCTTTACTTGGTATGCTGCAATTGCACCGCCCCTGCAGCCCACTTCCTCCTGCACAGTAAACACAAAATATATATCATGGAAGTAAGTGTTTTTTGCAAGCTCTATTAAAACATAGCACCCAACTCTATCATCTAATGCCTTTGCCTTTATAAGATTGCCTCCAAACTCAACATACTGGCTGTCGAAGGCAACATAGTCGCCCAAGTTTACATAGTTTTTTGCATCTTCTTTGTCTTTTGCTCCTATATCTATATATAAATCCTTTATTTTTGGTGCCTTGTCAGCTTTATCATCGTTTAAATGAGGCGGTTTGTCGCCTATCACTCCCGGTACTTTGTTTATGCCTATTACAACTTTTTTTGCTATCAAAACCCTCGGGTCTATTCCACCCACTGTTTTAAAGCGCAAATACCCTTCGTTTGTAATATCCGTTATTATCAGCCCTACCTCGTCCATGTGTGCCGAAAGCATTATTTTTCTGCGGCTGTCTCCAACTCCTTTTTTATAGCAAATAAGATTTCCCATAGAATCTGTTTCAATGCTGTCGCAAAGACTTTGCATTTCATTTGCGATTAAATCCCTTACATCATTTTCACAGCCAGAAACGCCAAAAGCGTTGCATAAGGATTTTAACATTCCATTCCCTCCTCTATTGTGCTGCAAATAGTTGAAGCAACAGCTTCAATATCGGACATGCAAACCGTTTCTACCTGTGTATGCATATACCGCAAGGGAACGGACACCAAGGCGCAGGGGATACCTTTTTTAGTTATTTGAATAGCCCATGCATCTGTACCGGAGTTTCCTGCGCACACTTCTATAACATGGGGGATTTCGTGTTTTTTGGCTGTATCAATCAGCGCCTTGGACAAGCTTGGATGTAAATTCGGTCCAACGCCAACAGCTACGCCGCAGCCCAAGGGAAATGCATTGCTCGAGCTTTCTGTATATGGGGAAATGCCATGGGTAACGTCTATTACAATAGCGGCATCGGGATTTATGCTATATGAGGCAACTTTTGCCCCCCTTAGTCCAACCTCTTCCTGAACTGCAGCTAAAAAAACCAACTCATAAGGCAAATCTTTGCCTTTAAGCCGTTTTGCACATTCTATAAGGCACCATATACCCATCCGATTGTCAATGGATTTAGAGGCCATTTTTTCATTCTGAAGCCTAACCGGTTTTGACACAAAGGTAATGGCGTCGCCTATTTGAATTTTACCTAATAGTTCTTCACGGGAAAACCCGGCGTCGATATACATTTCATCTGTTTTATAGTTTTTCTTGCTTTCTTCCTCGGTTTGCAGGTGCGGAGGTTTTGACCCTATCACGCCAAAGACCTTTTCCTTGCCATGTATGAAAACCTCTGCCGCCGGAAGTGTAGCAGGGTTTATTCCGCCTATTTTAACAAAGCTTATAAATCCTTTATCGTCAATATTTTTCACCATTAAGCCTATTTCGTCAAGGTGGGCTTCAATCATGATTTTCTTGCCCCTGCCTTTGCCTATTACACCTACCACATTGCCTAAAACGTCCGTATCAACAAAGTCGCAATGCTGCCTCAGCATATTGCAAACCTTGTTTCCAATCTCAAATTCAAATCCGGATATACCTTCAAAACTGCATAATTTCATTAAATCTTCCATTTTTATAGCTCCATCACTAACTTTTTGAACATTTTTCCTCTTTCTTCAAAGTTTTTAAACATATCAAAGCTTGCACAAGCCGGCGACAAAAGAACCACATCGCCTTTTTGGGCAACAGACGAGGCGGTTTTGACAGCTTGCTCAAGGCTTTCACTCATAATAATCTCGGGCTTTTCGCCTTGGGCGTTTTCAACCGCTGTTTTAATTTTTTCCGCCGTTGCACCAAGCAAAATCAGAGTTTTAACCCTTTTGGCAATAACTTTCCCAAAATCTTCAAAGGGAATTTCCTTATCATACCCACCGGCAATAAGAACTACCTTTTGGTCAAATGAATAAAGACCTGCCGTTGCTCTTGTGGGACTGCTTGCAATTGAATCGTTGTAGTAGCGAACACCGCCGGCTTCTCTTACAAACTCAATCCTATGCTCTACGCCGCCAAAGGTTTTTGCAACCTTTTTTATGGTTTTATCGCTTACTTGTCCGTAAACCGCTGCAATTGCAGCCATATAGTTTTCTACATTATGCTTTCCGGGCAAAAATATGTCGCGGCAATTTAGCACATGGGTGCTTTTAAAGTATATGCTGTCATTGTCAACATAAACATCGTTTGTTTTATCCGTGCCAAAGGATATTACCTTGCCCTTTGCCTTGCATGCAAATGATTTGGTAATTTCATTATCAAAATTAAGGACTAAAACATCGCCGAGGTTTTGATATTTATAAATGTTTTCTTTGGCGGCAATGTATTCTTCCATGCTTTTGTGCATATCAAGGTGATTGGGCGATAAATTGGTAACAACCGCAACAGATGGGCTTTTTTTCATTGTATGAAGCTGAAAACTGCTAAGCTCAACAACTACTTTATGCTCCGGCTTTATATTATAGATTTCACTAAGAAGCGGCTTTCCGATATTTCCTCCCAAATGACATGTAAACCCCTCGGCTTTTAGCATTTCATATATCAGCGTAGTGGTTGTTGTCTTTCCGTCACTTCCTGTGACAGCAATAATTTCGGCAGGGCAAACATCAAAGAAAACCTCCATTTCAGAGGTTATTATACTGCCCCTGTTTTTAGCCTGCACAAGCTGAGGGATGTCTATGCGCATTCCGGGTGTTTTAAAAATTATATCCTCGTTTATGCCTTCCAGATAGTTTTCACCTAAAACCAGGCGAACGCCTAAACTTTTAAGCTTCGCACCGGTATCGCCAAGATCGTCAAAGTTTTTTTTGTCCCTGGCGGTTACCTTTGCACCCATTTGGGAGAGCATGCAAATAAGCGGCGTATTGCTGACTCCAATTCCCAAAACGCCGACATTTTTATTTTTAACATAAGATTTAAAATCTTCTATCGTCATATTAAACCACCTGTTTAAAATTAAAGCATCTTATTTT
The DNA here is from genome assembly GCA_028697835.1 of Eubacteriales bacterium. Taxonomy (GTDB): domain Bacteria; phylum Bacillota; class Clostridia; order Monoglobales; family Firm-18; genus STE-11. The sequence continues at coordinate 7,993 of JAQVDK010000005.1, forward strand.
CAAAGATGCTTTAATATAAATCTATGCAAGTTTGTATAAATTAATATTATTCTTCAGCCGTTTCTTCGGTAACTTCTTCGCCTGTTTCTTCTTTTTGGGCCTCACCGTCAGCGGTGTTTGCTGTATCTTCCGTTTCCTGTGCAACTTCCTCAGTGGCCTGCGGTTCAAGCAATGCACGAATGCTAAGGCTGATTTTCTTATTCTCCCAGTCAATAGCAATAATTTTAGCTTCAACTTCCTGACCAACCGAAAGAACACTTGAAGGATTTGGAATCCTCTCGGTTGAAATTTGGGAAATGTGAATCAAACCATCTACTGATGGCAAAAGCTCTGCAAAAGCACCAAACGACACAAGGCGCACAATCTTAACTTTAACAACATCTCCCACGTTATACATTGCCTGAGCTTTAATCCATGGATTATCCTCAGGACGCTTGTATCCAAGGGATACCCTGTTATCTTCTTTTGACAGACTAAGGATATATACCTTTACATTATCTCCAACGTTTAAAACTTCTGACGGATGGTTTATCATACTCCATGAAAGCTCGGAGATATGTATCAAACCATCTATCCCGCCTATATCAACAAACGCACCGAAATCGGTTATTGATTTTACAACGCCTTCATATTCTTTGCCTACCTCGGCATTTGCCCAAAATTCTTCAAACTTTTTCTGTTTAACCTCTTGAAGAACGGATTTAATGGAGCCTACAACTTTTCTGCGTCGAGGATTTATTTCCGTAATCCTAAATTGCACCTTAGTGCCTACCAGTGAGCTTAAATCCTGCAGATATCTGTCGCTTGCCTGTGAAGCCGGAATAAAAACACGGGATTCGTTATAAAGGACAATAACTCCTCCTCTTACGGCGTCGATAACCTTGCCTGTAAGAATTTCCTTGGTTTCCAAGGCTTCTTCAAGCTTTTTCCTGCTTTCAATTGCTGCAAGCTTTCTTACAGACAACCCCACAACGCCTTCTTTATCACTAACACGATAAACGAAAGCCTCAATTTCTTGTCCAATCTTGACAACTTCTTCCGGCTTTAAATCGGAATCGCTGGAGAGTTCGTCAGCCGTAATAACACCGTCCATCTTAAAGCCAATGTCAACATAAACTTCTGTTGGTGTAATGCCTATGACAGTTCCTTTCACTATATCTCCAGTTGTCGGATTGACTAAAGTACTTTCCAACTCTTCCACAAAATTCATCTCTTCCATTGTTGTTTTTTCTGACATAAAATTAATGACCTCCTTAATAATCCATTCAGGCGTAGAGGCTCCCGCCGTAACACCTATAATGCATTTATCAAAAACTGACTTTGGCAGTTCTGATGCTGTTTCAACGTGATAAGTTTCAGGACAAATACTGCTGCAAATATCAAATAATTTTTTTGTATTCGAGCTATGCCTTCCGCCAATCACAATCATGCAATCGGAATTTTCGGCCATTTTTTTTGCTTCGCTTTGCCTTTCATCCGTTGCACTGCATATTGTATCAAATATTAGCACCTCTTTGCAAGATGTTTTTGCATTTTTTTTGATTTTTTCCCAAATTTCTTTTGAAGAAGTTGTTTGTGCAACCAAACAAATCTTCTCGCCATTTGCTTTGCACTCAAACTCATGCAAGTCTTGAACAATTTCGGCACAGTTTTCGCACCATCCGTTAATTCCTTGCACTTCAGGGTGGTTTGGGTCGCCGAAAATTATAGTCTTATATCCTTTATTATGATATTCTTTTACAATTTTATGAATTTTTCTTACATAAGGGCAAGTAGCATCGATAACATTTGCGTTTATTCTTTCAAGCTGGTCATATATTTCAGGCGCCACCCCATGAGTTCGTATAATAACCGTAGAGCCTTTGGAGATATCTTCCACCCTATCCGCTTCAAAAATTCCAAGAAGCCTAAGCTTGTCTATAACCTGGGCATTATGTATAAGCGGGCCTAATGTATAGACTGTGCTCTTTTTTTGCTTGTCAGCAGTTTCATAAGCGATAGAAATAGCTCTTTTTACGCCAAAACAAAAACCCGCACTTTTGGCAAGATTAATTTTCATTTACTTTCCTCCGCCAAGGCGTATATTTTTTGCATAAGCTCAAGGCTTAGCTTGTTTAGCTCTTCCTGAGTAACCTTTTTATTATAATATTCTGTGTAGTAAATCGGGTCTCCATATATTATTTTCACTTTTCTAAAAATTCTGTACTCCCCCAAAATCAAGGCGGGTACAATGGGGACTTGTCCCTTTATTGCAAACATAACGGCACCGGATTTGACCTTGTTTATATCGTCTAAATTTCTCGTGCCTTCGGGGAACATAATTAAAATATTATCGCTTTTAACTAAGGATATGACTGTTTTAAGGGTACCGATTTCAAAGGCGCCTCTTTTTATTGGAACAACCCCTAATCCTTTTAATAAATGCCCAAAGGGCTTGAATGCGAAAAGCTCTCTCTTTGCCAAAAACTTGATGTGCTCTGATAAAGATTTTATACGCGTTTGCAAAAACGCAACCAAAAGGATTGGGTCAAAATTGCTCTTGTGGTTTGCGCAATGTATAAAACCGCCTGACTGTGGTATTTTTTCCTTGCCCTTTACACTAACAAAAAAGAATGTCCTGAAAAACAGACGCAAAACAGGAAGGACAATAGAGTATATTAATTTATATATCAACCCAATCTCTCCCTAATTGTTTTAATAATAAGGTCAACGGATTGCTGCAGGGTGTTTCCCGTGGTATCTATAACAATAGCGTCGTCAGCCGGCTTTAAAGGGGAACACGCCCGGGTGGAATCGTTTTTATCCCTAAGTTCTATGTCCGCCTTTACTTCTTCCAAGCTGCAAGGAGTTCCTTTTTCCAAAAGCTCCAAATATCTTCTGTTTGCCCTGTCGTCAACGGATGCGGTCAAAAATATTTTTATTTGGGCATCAGGCAAAACGTGGGTTCCAATATCCCTGCCGTCCATGATGACATTTTGCTTTTGCCCCAGTAATCTTTGAAGCTCCACAAGCTTTTCCCTTACCTTGGGGATTGCCGAAACATCCGATGCAGCAATGGAAACCTCGGGAGTTCTTATTTTTGAAGTAACGTCTTCGCCGTCAAGGAACACAAGCTGACCGTCTTGGCCATGCTCTATTTCAATGCTTATATCATCCACAATCTTAGAAATTGCGTCAATGTCTTTTTTCGTATCAAGGCTGTGGCGCAGGGCTTTGAGCCCAACAGCACGATACATTGCACCTGTGTCTATGTAAATAAACCCAAGCTCCTTTGCAACAATTTTTGATATGGTACTTTTGCCCGCCCCTGCGGGGCCATCAATGGCCACTCTGATTTTTTTCATAAGTTCACCTGCCAACTGCAATTAAGGATATTATACACAAAATTTTAATTTAATACAATAGCTATTTTATAAAAATTCGCCCTAAAATTGAAATATTTGAATTAATTTGCACATAATCGGAATCATTTTCTATCTTCATATTTTCGCTAAGCTTTTCCACGCGAACAACAAAAGGCTCTGATATATCCCGCCCGTCAATTTCTATAACCGAATTGTCCGAAACGGTTATAGTTATGGCATTATCGTAAAAAAACGCAATGGTTTTTCCGTTTTGCAAAACTTCAATGTCCGCAGAAGGATTTATACCTTCCAAAATAAGCTTTAATTCGCCTAATTTGGAGGAGTAGTTTTCAGCATTTGTATATACTCCCTCAAATTTGTCTATATATGTTAAAACCACCCTTGCACCGGGGGTTGTCAGTGCCAGCTGCGCAATTAGCAACACTGCCGTTAAAATGAAAATCGTGATTTTATATGCCTTGCTTAAATTTATATATATTGGTTTTTTCTTGAAAAATCGCATAAAAACACCTCCAGGAATATTTTATGCGATTTTATTTTATATATTCTCACCGGCCAGGTAACCGGTGCTAAATGCAATTTGAAGGTTGTATCCGCCCGTATATGCGTCGCAATCGATAACTTCCCCTGCAAAAAACAATCCCTTTGCAAGCCTTGATTCCATGGTGGAAGGGTTTATTTCTTTTACGCATACGCCGCCGGAGGTTATTATCGCCTCTTCGATGGGCCTTGCTCCGGTTATGCTAAGGGGCAGGTTTTTGAGCAAATAGGCAAGACTTTTTCGCTGCTCTTTCGAGATTTGATTTACTTTAAGCTCCGGAGAAATCCCGGAAAGCTCAACTATTACCGGAATTAATTTTTTCGGCAAAAGCTCAACCAGGGCATTTGAAAAGTTTTTGTTTATGAATTTTTGAAAATCCCTTTGGATACGTCTGTCAAGCTGCTCAAAAGTTAAAGCCGGCTTTAAGTCGATAATCAAAGTAAACTCGCCGTCTGTATTTTTAATATGAGCGCTTGAGCTTAAAACTACAGGACCGGACACCCCAAAGTGGGTAAAGAGCATTTCGCCAAAATCCTTGTATAAAACTTTGTTTTCTTTTTTAAGGGTTATTTCCACATTTTTAAGGGACAACCCCATAACATCCTTAACCCATGCCTCTTTTGTGTTAAGCGGTACAAGTGAAGGCTTTGGGGGAATTATTTTATGCCCTGCTTTTTCGGCGAATTTATATCCGTCGCCGGTAGAGCCGGTCAGCGGGTAAGATACTCCGCCGGTTGCTATCAAAACACTTTCGGCATATATTTCTTCTCCACTTGACAAAGCAACTCCAAAAACCTTTCCATCAGATATCAATATATCTTTAGCGCAGCCGCTTATAATGGCGGCGCCGCTTTTTTTGGCATAACTTACAAGGCTGTCTGCAACCTCCTTGGCGCTGTCGGACTGGGGAAAGACCCTTCCTCCTCGCTCTACCTTTGTTTCAACACCTAAGGAATTAAACAGCCTTATTGTATTTTCATTTGTAAAAGTGTAAAAAGCGCTGTATAAAAAACTGCTGTTTGTAACCACATTTAAAATAAGGTCGGGTATATCGGCTGCGTTTGTAATGTTGCACCTTCCCTTGCCTGTTATGCGCAGTTTTTTTGCCAAAAGCCTGTTTTTGTCAATAAGCAGCACATTTCTACCTCGCTGTGCGGCCACCGCCGCTGCCATAAGACCGGCGGGTCCTCCGCCTATTATCACCGCATCAAATTTATCCATTTTTCTCGCTCTTATCATCCGACAGTGATTCATAAACCTCATATTCCCGCCAAATTTCTTCAAGCTTGTCAAAGGTTTTGTAGATACTGTCCTTTTTCTTCATGCCCAGTGCTGCAATAAGGGCGTTTATTACGCTAAGTGGAGCTACCAGAGAGTCTGCAAAGGAGGCTATGTCCGTTCTTGCAATCAGCGGATGAGTGGCAATTGGTGCAAGAGGAGATGTTTCGCTATCGGTAATGGCCACTATCTGCGCCCCCTGATTTTTCGCATATTCCGTTGCCTTTATCGTCCTTGCGGAATATCTGGGAAAAGATATGGTGATTACCACATCTTTGCTTGAAACCCTTAAAATCTGCTCGAATATTTCACTGGCGCTGGTGGTTTGCACAAGCCTTACATTGTCGAATATAAGGTTTAGGTAAAATCCTAAAAAACTTGCAAGGGCGGACGAGCTTCTAACTCCAATAATATATATTTTTTCGGCTGATAATATAGTTTCAACAGCGCTGTCAAACGCACCGTAATCTATTTCCTCTAAAGTCTGCTTAATTTTCATTATGTCAAAATTCAAAATTGTGGATAGCAAATTTTTATTACCAATTCTTGACGAGGTCATTTCCATCCTTTGAAGAGATGTTAAATTAGTCCTGACAAGCTCTTGAAGGGCACGTTGCAGCATTGGATAGCCCTCATAGCCCAACTCTACGGCAAACCTTACAACAGTCGAACAGCTTACCGAAATAGTTTCGCTAAGCTGGGAGGCAGTCATAAACGCTGCCTTGTCGTAATTTTCCGCAAGATAGTCTGCAATCTTTTTTTGCCCTTTGCTAAATGTGTCATACAAATTATTCATTCGCTTCAATAAGTCTGAATGCTTGTTCATACAATATACACCTCAAGAACAACTGGTGTAAAGCGTGTATGCTTTACACCAGTTGTAATAATTATACCGGATGAGTCATGTTTTGCATATCAACAAGTGATGTTTCTATCTTATATTTTGCAGCGCGCCTTTTTTCAAAAAACTTGATGGCCACCTGGTCAAACAAAGCATAGGACAAAACGTCTTCATCTTGTTCGATATATTCTTTAATTTCATCCCTAAGCTTGTCAAGCTCCGGCGGAATATGGTCTGCGGGTCTGCCTTCGACGGGTTTTTCATCACCGATAATGCTCTTTCTAAATTCATCGTCGATTGCCACGGGTGTTTTTCCGTATTCGCCTTTAACCAAGCCTTTAGACTCTTTTGTAACCATTTTATATCTTTCACCCATAAGCACGTTTAATACTGCTTGTGTTCCTACAATTTGGCTTGTGGGAGTTACAAGAGGCGGATATCCAAAATCTTTTCTGACCTTTGGAACTTCCTCCAAAACTTCTTCGTATTTGTCCATTTTGTTTTGCTGCTTAAGCTGCGAAACCAAGTTTGAAAGCATTCCGCCGGGAACCTGATATACAAGAGTATTTATATCCACGCCAAGCACCTTTGCATCTAAAAGTCCTGACTGTAAGTATTTTTCCCTAAGGGGTCGGAAAAATGCGGTAACTTCGCTTAGTGCATCAAGGGATATTCCTGTGTCGTATTCAGTGCCTTGAAGTGTTGCCACAAGAGGCTCCGTAGGCGGCTGAGACGTTCCCATAGCAAAAGGAGATAGTGCGCAGTCCACCACATCAACACCTGCCTCTATTGCCTTCAGATAGGTCATGGAAGCAACGCCGCTTGTGTAGTGTGTATGAAGCTGTATAGGAATTTTAACAGCCTCTTTCATTCCTTTTACAAGGTCGTATGCAACATAAGGCTTTAAAAGTCCTGCCATGTCCTTTATACATATGGAATCTGCACCCATGTCTTCAAGCTGCTTTGCCAATTGTATAAAGGTATCGTTATTGTGGACAGGGCTTATTGTATAGCACACTGCCGCTTGCACATGCCCGTTTTCCTTTTTTGTTGCTGCAATAGCAGTCTCAAAATTTCTGATATCGTTTAAAGCGTCGAAAATTCTAAGTATATCAATACCGTTTGCAATGGACTTTTGCACAAAGTATTCTACCACATCGTCAGCATAATGTCTGTAGCCTAAGATGTTTTGTCCCCTAAAAAGCATTTGTAAGGGAGTTTTTTTAGCTATTGATTTGAATTTCCTAAGCCTTTCCCATGGGTCTTCATTCAAGAATCTAAGGCATGCGTCAAAGGTTGCCCCTCCCCAGGCCTCAAGGGAATGATATCCCATGTTGTCAAGCTTCTCTACTATTGGAAGCATTTCCTCTGTTGTCATGCGTGTTGCAACAAGGGACTGGTGGGCATCACGCAGTATAGTTTCTGTAATGCCAACTTTCTTTGCCATTTTATACCTCCTAAAACGAAAATTTATAGCTCACCGTGCAGTATGTTAGGCAAGTGAGATTAGCGGGTCCCCTGTGTTTACGGAAGAGCCTGCGGATGTGTTTATTGCAACAACCTTTCCGCTCTTTGGAGCCATAATTTCGTTTTCCATTTTCATAGCTTCTAAAATAAGAAGCACTTGCCCTTTTGTAACCGTATCGCCTACATTAACTTTAATAGAAACAATGCTGCCGGGCATTGGAGCCGCTACAACAGTTGCCCCCGGTGGTGGAGCCTGAGTTGAAGCTTGTTTGGGCTCTTCAACCGGAGCAGGAGCGGGAGCCGGGGCCGCTTGTGGCTGCGGGGCGGCAGCGGGCTGCTCTGCTTTTACAGGCACTTGAGTTTGAGAGACAACGGGCGGTGCTGCTTGGTAGGATGCACCTATTTCTTCTACTCCTACTTCATAAGTCTTTCCATTTACATTTATCCTAAATCTTCTCATTAATTTTTACCTCCTGACTTTAAACTTTAGTACATTATTTCCCTGATACCTGCACTTCGCCAGGGATTTGAAGATGCGTTTACCCTCCTAAACGAAGTAATTCTTATACTGCTGGAAGGTTTGTCCAAATACGCTGCTATGGCAGCGGATATGACCGCCACTATTTCTTCCTCATCACCAGCGGAAGTTAAAGGGGCAGATTCCAAAGAAACAGCTTTTTTGCTGCCGCTTTGACTAATGTCATATATAAGTTTTATGAAAAGCACTATGCCCAAAACAGCAAAGGCGGATATTATAATCGCCCATGCGGCAGGCAAGCGTACAAAAACTTCACCCATTACAGTTCACCTCATTCATACAGGCATTGTTCCATGCTTTTTAGGTATTCTTGATTCTCGCTTACCAAACAGCATATCAAATGCACTGATTAGTCTTGGTCTTGCGTTTTCGGGTTCTATTACATCATCAATAATTCCCGACTCCGAAACAGCAAACGGCGACGCAATATTATCAGCATAATAAGCGGTTTTTTCACTTCTTGCACTAATCGGGTCGTCGGATGCCGCAATCTCGTCTTTATACAGTATATTTGCGGCTGCCTCCGGCTGCAGGATAGAAACCTCGGCTATCGGCAATGCAAGAACCATGTCCGCACCTGCAGATTTTGAGCCCAATACCATATGGCTGCTTCCATATGAGCGCCCAACTACCAAGGTTACCTTTGGAACAGAGGCTTCAGCATATGCAAAAAGCAAAGACGCTCCGTATTTGGAAATGCCGCCATGCTCTTGCTGCTCTCCCACGGCAAAGCCCGATGTGTCAACCAATGTTAGAACCTGTATATTGAATGCGTCGCATATTCTTATGAATTTAGATGCCTTTTTACAAGCATCTATATCCAATACGCCTTCTTTTGCAGCAGGTCTGTTTGCGATAACGCCTGTGGCAACTCCATCCAGCAAAATAAATCCGGTTATTATATTATCCGCATATTTTTCGCCAATTTCAAAAAAACTGCCGCTATCTGCAATTTCATTGATAATTTGAACCATGTCAGAAGGGCCGTCCCCTGAAACTGCCGGCAATATGTTTTCGGAAAGCCTGCCTGCACTATCGCTTGGCGCAAATAATGGAGTTTCCTCCAAATTGTTGGCAGGCAAATACTCAAGAAGCTTTTTAACACCAAGAAAACACTCTTCCTCGTTTGGATATACAAAATCAGCCACTCCGTTTGCTGCGCAAACCTTTGCACCGCCTAAAGACTCGGCGTCAATTTCCTTGCCCGTTGTGCCGGATGTAACCTCGGGCCCTGTCATAAAAATGTATGACAAATTATCCACCATAAACACAAAATCGGCTAATCCCGGGATAAAAATGCTTCCCCCTGCGCAAGGCCCCAAGACCACTGAAATGTGCGGAACAACTCCAGACAGCTTGGTGGTTTTTGAAAGGGCTTGACCCATGTTAAACAAAACGTCACTGCCCTCGGTAATACGCACTCCGGTAGAATCTAATATACTGATTACAGGAGCTCCCGCTTTAAGCGCCAGGTCAAGCAAATTGGATATTTTTTTTGCGCCAATTTTGCTAACTGCACCGCCAAGTGCGGAAAATTCCTGCACATAGGCATAGACAAGGCTTCCGCCAACAGTGCCATAGCCCGTTATAACCCCTTCTGTCGCAACGCCTTCAGATGTAAAAGCACCCAATTCCACAAAACTTCCTTCATCAAATAGGAAGCGAATTCTCTCGCGAGCGCTCATCTTGCCTTGGACAGCTTGTCCAACGTTTAAAAGTTCATGCTTTCGTTTTTGTAGCTCTTGCAAACGTTGGGCTTTTTTCTCTACGCTGCTCATCCTTTTATTTACCTCCTGCCAAAAAAATTCTAAACAGTTCCATTTTACTATATTCGACAAAAAACTTCAATAGTTTAATGGAAATATATTAAAAGTTTAACAATTCGACTTAAAATACCCTTCCAGCATTAGTGAATATGCATAATGGGAAGAATTTTCCACAGGCTTGAATTTCAGCCTTTCAAGGACCTGTTCTAAGTCTTTGCTTTTACAGATTACCTTTTTAACCCCTTTTAAATCAAGGCTGTTTAGGATGGACTTTCCCATGTCAAAGGCAAGATTAGGCTTGTACTCCCTTATGAATACAAGCTCTGCCGTATCGCCTTCTGTTTTTGCATAGGCTTCGCTTATAACTTCTTCTCCATCTTTCATTTGCATAAAAACCTCGTTTTCCACAGGGCTGATATTAAAAACAGTTATCATTTCTTGTCCACCAGCTTTCGTAAATAATCAAGCTCCACCTTGGTAAGATGCCTCCATCTTCCCAAAGGGATATTGCCTAATTTAAGTATCCCTATTGATATTCGTTTAAGGGCAACAACTTCATAACCCACAGCCTCCGCCATCTTTCTTATTTGGCGGTTTCTGCCCTCACGGATTGATATTTCAAGCATATTGTTCTCAATAAGGTCCACCCTTGCGGGCAAGGTTCTTTGCCCGTCTATTATAACCCCTCTTCTAAGCCTGTCAATAGCTTTTTGTGAAGGGACTTTGTCTAAGGTTACTATATATGTTTTTTGTATTTTGTGCTTTGGATGGCTCATAGCATAGGCAACATCACCGTCATTGGTCAAAAGAAGCAGCCCTTCTGTGTCATAATCAAGCCTTCCAACCGGAAAAACCCTGGTATGAACTTCGCCTTTTATAAGGTCCATAACTGTCCTCCTGCCAAAGTCATCGGATGCGGTTGTAAGGTATCCGGCTGGCTTGTTAAGAAGCACATAAACCTTTTTAGAAGTCGGCTTTATCCTTTGACCGTCAACGGTTACAACGTCGTCTTGGCCGACTTTGGTGCCAAGCTGTGTGACAATTTCCCCGTTTACCGCAACTCTTTTTTGCAGAATCATCTCTTCCGCCTTACGTCTTGAAGCTATACCGCAATCTGCAATATACTTTTGCAGCCTAATTTCTTCCATATTATCCTCCTACCATCTTTAGTAATTCGGAAAACACATAACCAAAGGAATTTTTAATTTTATTGCCTGTTGTAATGGGAATATCCCTGTCCGCTACAAGGTTTACGGTCTTTACAAGCTCGCTGTTTAAATACACGCTGGCGCTGCCCACAAGCTGACCTTTAAAAACAGGCGCATTTATAAAATTGGGCACATCATAAACCACTTTTATTTTATCATCTTTTTTAACGGCAAGCTCAACGCCAAGGTCGGAATATAAAGGCACACGGTTTTCCTTGGCGCCTATTACAGACACGCTTTTCATATAGTCTCCCCGACCGAAGGCTTTTTGATAATGATAGTTTGAAAACCCGAAGTCGAGCATTTTCATATGGTCGTTCCAGTCATCGGGGGCGTTTAAAGTAACCGCAATAAGCCGAAGGGAATTTTTGGTGGCAGAAGAAACAAGGCATCTGCCGCTTTTTTTGGTAAAGCCTGTTTTTACGCCATCTGCGCCTTTATACATGGTAAGAAGCTTGTTATGGTTTCCAAGGGTTCTGATCATTTCTCCCCCGTCGGTTCCTATTGTCTTAATCCTTGTGCCGCAAATTTCGGAAAATTTGTCATTAGCCAGTGCATGCCGCGTCATTTGCGCCAAATCATATGCCGTGGTGTAGTGATTTTCATGGTCCAACCCATGGGGATTGGTAAAGGATGTATCCCTAAGCCCTAAAGCCATGGCCTTTTCATTCATCAGCTTTGCAAAGGATTCCACATCTTTGGCTATATGCTCCGCAATAGCTGTGGCAGCGTCGTTTCCTGAGTTTAGCATAAGGCCATAGAGCAAATCTATAAGCTTTATTTTTTCGCCGCCTTTAAGGTACATGGACGAGCCTTCCACTCTTGCGGCATTATGGCTTACGGTGGCTACGGAGTTAAGGTCGCCCCTTTCCAAGGCGACAATTGCCGTCATAATCTTTGTGGTGCTTGCCATAGGCCGCCTCTCATACGCATTGTTTTCCAATATAACCCTTCCCGTATGGGCGTCTATCAATATTGAGCTTTGGGCGGAAAGAGCCTTTGCCGACGGGATTTGCAAGCACATTAAAATGATGAGAAGTAGAAATTTCCTATACCTATACAAAAAAATCACCTCATCATTAATATATGAGGTAATACTGCTTATTAGTCATTGCTTTTGCCAAATAGCCCTGTCATGCTCTTGACAAGCTCGGGAAGTGTTTCTATAACCTTTTCCAAAGGGGTGGCGGTATCAACATTAAGCATTTTCACATTTCCATTGCTTACAACTAAAAAACCAACAGGAGCAACGCTTACCCCTCCACCGCCGCCGCCGGACAAATTATTTTTATCGGGAGCTAAAGCTCCATCCCAGCCGCCCATGCCAAAGCCGAAAGAAACCTTTGAAACGGGAATAATCACCGTTCCGTCCGAAGTTTCTATCGGATTTCCGACAACAGTGTTTACATCAGTCATATCCCGAAGTCCTTTAAGGATTGAAGAAAACATGTTTTCCAATTCGTTTGCAGCCATTTAAGACACCACCATTCTTATATTTGATATCTTTTCCTTATTTCTTTCATAAAGCTTTTTAGCTCTTGGAACAATGCTTAAAAAACGTATTATTCTGGTTTCTAAAACAAGGCACGCATCAACATCGAAGCAAGCTTGCGTATAGTTTGGATATACAGCGATATTGGTCTTGTTTTCTATATCAATATACCGTTTTAGCAAGGTCACCATGCCCGTTATCCCCGACCAGACGACACCGTTTGCAATTCCCGTTACAGCCGCATCGCCAAAACCAAAGTTTACGGACACATTAAAAACTTTATAATCAAACATTCGCGAAGATTCTTTTAATAATGAAATTATTTCATATTTTTCCTGTTTGTAAACATCACGGGCTTCTATTAAGGCTGTTTTTATATGCTCTAATTTTATCTCTTTTTTTGGCTTTGGTTTTTGGGGTTTCTTTTTGTCAGCGGTTGAAAACAGCTTCAACCTTCCGGCTTTTATGGTAAGCTCGCCATCTTGGTATGTTATCTCTATACGCCAATTGCAAAGGGCGAAAAATATTAAAACAAGTATGACCGACAAAACCAAAACAATAAAAATCCACATATAAAAACCTGCCTTGAAAATACGTTGATACAAACTTATAAATCTATTATCTGCTGCGAGCCTTCGGACTCGGTATCTATAGGCTCTTCAATTACAAATTCGTCAATGGAGGGAAGCTCTGACAAGGAGCTTACAGCAAAGCTTCGCAAAAATTCGTCGGTAGTGCCAAATAAAGCGGGCCTTCCCGGAGCGTCCAGCTTGCCTTTTTCTTCAATAAGTCCAAGCTCCAAAAGCCTGTTTACGGAATTATCCGAATTTACCCCTCTTATATTCTCGATTGTGCTTCGGGTTACAGGCTGTTTGTAGGCAACAATGGCAAGGACTTCAATGGTTGCCTTAGACAGAGGGTTTCGCTTGCGTGGCTGCACTATTTTTTGAACATATTTTGCATATTCGCCTCTTGTCGCCATTTGATATTTGTCCCCAACCTGTATTATTTTTATACCTCTTTGCTCGTAATCATACTTGTCAGTAAGGCGTTTAACAACAGATTGAAGGGTGGCTTTGTCCACTTCCACAATTTCGCTTAATTTGTCTATGGAAATTGCATCGCCACTGGCGAACAAAACAGCTTCTATCACAGACTCAATTCTTTTTATGTTCAAGGTCTTTTCTACCCCTTTTTTTGTTTAAATAACTGATTTCTACAACTCCGTTGTTATCCTCAACAGCTATGCGGTTCACTTTTATAAGCTCAAGCACCGCCAAAAACGAAGCAACAACCTCATCCCTTGACTTCATATTTTTAAATATATCTAAAAACTTAATTTTTTTAAGTATTTTCAGCTTGGACAATACCGCCTTTACTTTAGAAAAAACTGAAACAGATTCCCTGCCTGCCATTTCTCTGAATTTTTTAGCGGAAAGAGGCCGGCGGAAGGAAAGCCTTTCGGCAACATCTGCAATCGCGTCATGAAGATGGTCAAGTGTAACAAAGGACAGGCTTTCATCTATTAAAATAGGCTCTATGTACTCTCTGGGCTTGTAGAATGTATGGCTGGCGATGGCTTCCCTTTCACTAAGGTAAGCAGCCGCCTTTTTAAAGCGCTTATACAAAATAAGCCTTTGTGCAAGTTCCAGCCTGGGGTCCTCTTCCTCTTGCTCTTCATCATGCTTTGGCAGCAATGTTTTTGATTTTATATATAAAAGATTTGCCGCAATCACCAAAAATTCGCTGGAAATTTCAATGTCAAAAAAATTCATCTGCTCAAGGTATTCCATATACTGCTCGGTGATTTCAGAAATAGGTATGTCGTATAAGCTTACCTTGTTTTTTTGTATTAAATGCAAAAGCAAGTCAAGAGGACCTTCAAAGGTGTCAAGCTTAAATGAAATCTGTTTCATGCGCCTATCCCCATTAAATTAATTAAATAAAATATAAATGTTATGATGTTTTCAACCCCGGTTACCAAAAGCTTTGAAACAACTCCGGTAGCAAGCAAAAGTATCATGATAATCATGCCATAGGACTCTATCCTCATCAAGCTGAAATACCACCTGTTTGGAAGAACTGCCCCCACAATTTTAAAACCGTCAAGAGGCGGTATTGGCAAAAGGTTGAATATGGCAATAGAGCAATTGTATATAAAAAGCTTCGTAAGAAAAATAACGATTATTCCCTCTGATGATATATACGGATAGCGCACCGCCCCCATCAAAACCAAAATTGTCGCACTTATAAACGCTAAAATAATATTGGAAAGCGGACCCGCCAAGGACACAAGTGCAATTCCACGTTTGGGGTCTTTAAAATTCCTTGGGTTAATGGGCACTGGCTTTGCCCAGCCAAACCCAACGGAAAGAATGGCTATAAAGCCTATCCAATCAATGTGCGCAAGAGGGTTTAATGTAATTCTTTTTTGCCGCTTTGCCGTATTATCCCCCAAAAGGTAAGCAACAAGCCCATGAGAAAGCTCATGAATGCTAAAGGAAATAAGCAATGCGGGAATCAAAAGTATCCATTCCGTTATGGAAGTGTTTCTAAGCAAAAAATCACCTACTATATATCATTAAGGATAATATCGTCATAGCTTTCACGCTTTACAACAAGCTTTGCCTTGCCGCCCTTTATCATCACAACGGGGGGGCGGGGAATTCTGTTATAATTGCTTGCCATGGAGTAATTATATGCCCCTGTTACCAAAACAGCAAGCAAATCACCGGTTTTAATTTGAGGAAGTGCTATATCCCTTATTAAAATATCCCCGGATTCGCAGCATTTTCCGGCAATGGTTACAACCTCCTGGGCGGCTGCGGCGGGTTTTTCTACCAAAACCGCCTCGTAGTTGGCTCCATACATAATATGCCTTGGATTGTCGCACATGCCCCCGTCCACTGACACATATGTGCGGACATCGGGAATTCTTTTAACATTGCCAACTGTATATACGGTAATTCCCGCAGGCCCTACAATAGAGCGTCCCGGCTCCATAATTATTTTAGGAAGCTTAATCTTCCTTTTGTCGGACACTTCCTTTACAACCCTTGAAACATTTTTAATATATTCGTCATATGAAACAGGATTGTCCTGCTCAAGATATTTTATACCATATCCGCCGCCTAAATTAAGCTCGGTTATTTCTATGCCATGCTTGTCCTTTAAATCGCCGATAAAATTAACCATTTTTTCGGCGGTAAGCAAAAACGGCTCTATATCAAAGATTTGCGAGCCTATGTGACAATGAACGCCAACAACATTAATGTTAGGAAGGCTTGCTGCAAAACTTATGATTTCTTCCGCTTCGCCATTTTCAAGAGCAACCCCAAATTTAGAGTCGATTTGACCTGTCATAATAAACTCATGGGTATGTGCATCTATTCCCGGCTTTATCCTGAACGAAACCGCTATGGTTTTGTCATGCTCTCTTGCAATTTCACTTAAAAGCTCAAGCTCTGTCCTGTTGTCTATGACAATTCTTCCAACATTGTTTTCCACAGCCATTTCAAGCTCTTGACGGGTCTTGTTGTTTCCATGAAAATAAACCTTTTCCATAGGAAAGCCTGCCTTTAGCGCAGTATAAAGCTCCCCTCCGGAAACCACATCAATGCCAAGGCCTTCCTCGTGCACCACCCTGCACATATGTAAGCAGGAAAAAGCCTTGCTTGCATACAGCACAAGACCATTTCCGCCATAGTATTTGTCCATGGCATTTTTATATATCCTGCAATTTTCCCTGATTATATCTTCATCCATAAGATAAAGAGGTGTTCCATATTCCTTGGCCAACCGGGCAACATCAAGACCGCCCATGGTCAAATGATTTTTTTCATTGATTCCCAAAGATTTTATCGTTTGCATAATACCACCTCACCAAGTTATTTTATCACATGTCAAATGCCATTGTCAAACATCCTTGTTAAAATATTCAAATATATTTTTTGCAGTTGTCTTATCTATACCAGCCACAGCACTAAGCTCCTCAAGGCTTGCATTTTTAACGGCAGATACCGTTTTAAAGTGCTTCATTAAAGCTGCCCGCCTTTTTTCACCTACGCCTTTTATTTTTTCAAGCTCAGAAGCAAATGCCGACTTTTTGCGCCTTTTCCTATGGGAGCCAATGGCAAACCTGTGAACTTCATCTTGAACCCTTGTAAGGAAATTAAAGGCAGCACTTTGCCTTTTTATATCCAGCTCCTCATTTTGTGTGGTAAGACCACGGGTTTTGTGCCTGCTGTCTTTTACCATTCCAAAGCATGGTATGTCAAGCTTGAAAAAACCAAGTATTTCCGCTACGCTTGATACATGACCTTTTCCCCCGTCAAGCAAAATCAAATCAGGCAGGGGAACAAACCCTTCTTCCCCTTCTATACCATTTGACAGTCTTCTGTATAGCACTTCCTTCATGCTCTCATAATCGTTTGCATCGGTTACGGAGCGAATGTTAAACTTTTTATAGTCGCTTTTTTTAGGCTGTCCGTTTTCAAAAACAACGCACACGCCCACGCTGTCTTTTCCGGATATATTGGAAATGTCATAAGCTTCAATCCTCATGGGAGCGGCTTTAAGCCCCATAAGTTCTTTAAGCTCGAACATCAAATCGTCCATTTTACGCTTGTTTGCATCTGCTTTCATAAGGTGCAGCTTCAGCGCTTCCAAAGCATTTTTCTCCACCATTTTCACAACGCCAAGCTTTTCACCCCTTTGAGGAACTAAAATCTTTATGGAAGAGCCGCATTTTTCAGACAGCCACTTTTCAATAAGCTGTTTATCCTCGATTTCATGCTGCAAAATAATGTTTTTGGGTATATAGGTGGAAACTCCGTAGTATTGCTTTACAAAATCGGAAATAAGCTCACTGTCGCTGCTTTGGTCATTGTTTTTAATCACGTAATTTTCCCTGCCCACCATTTTACCGTCACGCACGAAAAATATTTGTATGCAAACGATATTTTCCTCTTTTGCCAGCGCAATAACATCTTGGTTTCCCTGTGTGGTTGAAACAACCTTTTGCCTTTCGGCAATCCTTTTTACGGCAAGTATTTTGTCACGCAGCTTTGCCGCCCTTTCAAACTCCAAGTTATCTGACGCTTTTTGCATTTCCTTTGAAAGGCGCTCTATAATATCCGCCTGCTTGCCTTCTAAAAGGGCTATAATATCGTCAAAAACAGCCTTATACTCCTGCTGGCTTATTTTATTGTCGCAAGGGGCGCTGCACTGGTTAATATAATAATAAAGACAGGGCCTTGATTTTCCGATATCACGGGGCAAAACCCTTTTGCAAGAACGAACGTTGAAAACTTTTCTTGCAACATCCATAGTTTCTTTGAAAATCGCAGTGTTTAAATAAGGACCAAAATATCTTGCACCGTCGTTTTCAATTTTTCGTGCAAGAACAATGCGAGGATACTCCTCGTTAATCGTAACTTTAATGTATGGATAGTTTTTATCGTCTTTTAAAAGGACGTTATACCTTGGCCGATGCTCTTTTATTAAATTGCACTCCAAAACCAAGGCCTCAAATTCGGTATCGGTTATGATGTATTCAAATCTTTCAATATTTGAAACCATGGCCGCAACCTTTGGAGTATGAGCCTTTGTATTTTGGAAATATTGGGAAACCCTGTTTTTTAAATTTTTAGCTTTTCCAACGTAAATTATTTCGCCGTCTTTCGAGCGCATTATATAAACACCCGGGTTTACTGGCAAGGCCTTTACCTCGTCCTTTAGCATTTAACTCCCCTTTTTCTACTTAGGATTAAAGAAAAAAATAGTTCTGCCCTTGACAGAACTATCTATTCGCAAAGGAAACGCAATTGGCGTTTCCTTTATACACAATATTTTTACTCTGCGAAATTTGAACTGATAAGATCTACAAGGGCGTTGACTGCTTGTTCCTCATCAGGTCCTTCGGCAAGAATGGTAATAGTTGCGCCGCGAGTTATACCTAATGAAAGTACACCGAGCAGGCTTTTTGCGTTTACCCTACGATCGTCCTTCTCAACCCAAATCCCAGACTTAAATTCATTGGCTTTCTGGATAAAAAATGTAGCCGGCCTTGCATGAAGTCCAACTTGATTACAAACAAGTACCTCTTTAGAATACATATTCTCTCTCCTTCAACTATCGACTTAAACAACTTTGAACTTTAAACACAAAACCATATTCCAACACTAAAACTTATTATATAATAGAATACTAAATTTTTTTCATAAAGTCAACATATATTTAAAATTTTTGTTCAAGATTTACATATCCAGCAGGAATTCCAAGCCAATATCATTAAATTCCGGCAAATATTCATGCCCGAAATCGGGATAAATGTAGTATTTTTTGGGCGCATTAATGTTGTTGTACACCGCAAACTGGGTTGACGGAGGGCACACGGCGTCCATAAGGCCGATTCCCATAACAACCTCTGCCTTGATTCTTTTTGCAATATTTTTAATATCTATGTAACCAAGCTTGGTAAATATTTCGTCCTCACGCTCGTGACGAGGGTCAAAGTTTCTAAAATAGATTTTCAGCTCTTCATAGGCACGTTCCGCCAAATCCATTTCCCAAACCCTTTTATAGTCCGAAAGGAAAGGATATGTGGAAACAGCCTTGCGAATTCTCGGCTCCAAGGCCGCACAGGCAATGGTAAGGGCTCCCCCCTGCGAGCCGCCAAGGGCACCTACCCTTTTTTCGTCAACCTCAGGGAAAGACATTACTATCTTCGCAAGCTGTGCAGTATCCAAAAAAATGTGCCTAAACAAAAGCTCATGCGGGTCTGCGCAATCCAAGCCTCTTATAATATGACCACGAAGGGTATTTCCTACAACCCCTCCCACATCCTCGGAGCTGCCACCCTGACCTCTGCAATCAAGAGCCGCTATGCAAAAACCTTGCCCTGCATAGGATAAAAGCGAGGTCCATTCCGGAGCGGCTCCGGAGTAGCCGTGAAAATGCAAAAGTGCAGGAGCGGGAGAGTCAATAACCTTCGGCCTTGCAAATTTAGCATGAATCCTTGCACCCTTGACTCCGGTAAAATATAAGTCAAAGCATTCCACCGTTTTGAACTTGAACTTTGAAGGAATAAGTTTAACATCAGGGTCAATGCTGTTCATCTCGGACAGGGCCATATCCCAATAATCGTCAATGTCAGCGGGACATGGATTGATTCCCTTATAAGATTTTAATTTTTCTAATGGCATGTCAATAAGTGGCATTTTAAAAACTCCTTTAAAGATTATTTAATATATTTATTAATCAAGCTTTTACGCTCAATCATTTCATCAATCCGCTCTATATAGTCCCTTGGTTCCTTTACGTTAAAAATCCGGTTTATCAATGAACTGCTTTCACTTATAATTTTCGTAACCCCGCCACCGCCAAGGGAAATAATATTGGACACTTCTTCCATTATCATTACATTATACAGACATTCATAGCCTTCCTTTGCATAGCCGACGTTTTCCAAGTCGCCAAGAATATTTTTCTGCCTGTATAGATAGTAAGGGTTTCTTTTGGTGCTTTTCATAAAAGCCAAGGCATGGTCAACCATTTTAGAAGCGGTTAGCGAAGCCTGGGCATTGTAAGAGTCAAAGCTGCTTCCCATAGCCTCGTGCAGCTTTGAACCACGCTTTACGCTCATGGTATGAACAGTAACACTCTCCGGAGAAAGCTCCTCAAGCCTGTTTAAGGTTTCTTTAAAATCCTCCAATGTTTCAAACGGAAGCCCTGCAATAACATCTGCATTAATATTGTCAAAACCGCTTTCCCTTGCCATTTTAAAGGCGGACACTATATCTTCCGCAAAATGCCTTCTGCCTATTGCCTTCAAAGTGGCATTTTTCATGGTTTGGGGGTTGATGCTTATCCGGGTAACCCCTTTTTCCTTCATTGCAAAAAGCTTTTCCATATCCAACGTGTCCGGACGGCCTGCCTCAACCGTAAATTCTTTTAAGTCTGGCAATTTAAAAGACATTTTACACTCATCAATAATTTTTGTCAAGTGGTTTGCAGACAAAATTGTAGGAGTGCCCCCGCCAAAATAAACAGACACAATGTTAAGGTTGTTTTCGGCAATTATTTTTGCCGTTTCTTCTATTTCCCGAAGCAGACAAGAAACAAAAGGCTCTATCAGCCGCTTATTAGTCCCCGATTCGGCGGTTATAAAAGAACAGTAAAGACATCTTGTCCTGCAAAAGGGTATGCCTATATAAAGGCATGCGTCCTTGCTGCCTATATCCTTTAAAAGACGCTTTTGGGTTTTGATTATTTCAATCGATAAACCCGCCTTTTCTTCGCTAACGCCGTAGAGGTCTATAAAACGCTGCTTAGCTTCATCATAGCAGCAGCCTTCGTCTATCATTTTTCTTATGAGTTTTATGGGCCTAACGTTATTTATTGTGCCCCATTTGTGCAAGAGTTGCATATTATTCCCTGACATAAGGATTGTTCTTCTTCTCGTAGCCTATGGTGGTTCTTATGCCATGACCGGGGTAAACGGTTGTATTATCCGGCAGGGTGTACAGCCTTCTAACCGAAGCTTGCAATTGCTCTAAATTCCCGGTGGGAAGGTCTGTCCTTCCTATGGACATATGAAAGAGGGTATCCCCTGTAAAGACAACTCCCTTGCCATAAAAACTAAGCCCGTCCAAGCTGTGGCCCGGGGTTTCGATTATTTCAAGAATTATATCGCCAACTTTAAAGGTTTCGCCGTCCCTTATAACAGGAACATTGTATCTTTCCTTAACTGCCTCAAGAGCGCTTACATGGTCGAAATGAGAATGTGTAAAGGTTATACCCTTTACAATATAGCCGCCATTTTCAATAACGTCAAATATTTTATGCTGCTCGTCACCGGGGTCGATTATTATTACTTCTTTTGTTTTTTTATCGCCAAAAATATAACAGTTAGCCATATAGCTTCCAACAGGAATTCTCTTTAGTATCATAATCACTATCTCCCATAAGACAGGGCAAAATGCCCCTTAATGTTTTGTTCTTATAACAGAAATTACATCAGGTATTTTCCAAAACCTTTTAATTACCTTTTCAAGCTGTTCTTTGTCGTTTATTTCCAAAGTAACATTTATAATGCCAAGCTGCTCCTTGGTGGAACGGGCATTTATGGCATGCATTTCTATTTTTAGCTCCGATATAACGTTTGTAACTTCAAGCACCAATCCCTGACGGTCGTTTGCAACAATCTGAATTTCGGTATAAAAACTTGCTTTGTGCGTTTCATCCCACCAAACATCTATAAAACGTTCGCCTTCTTGAAGGGCAACATTTTCAAGGTTTCTTGCATTAATACAATCCTTTCTGTGTATGGAAACGCCTCTGCCGCGAGTTATATATCCGACTATTTCATCACCCGGAACGGGATTGCAGCAGCGGGAAAAACGTACAAGGCAATTATCAATGCCCTTGACTATGACGCCATTATTGCTGCTTGGCTTGCGCCTTACATCCTTTACCTGAATTTTGGGTATCAGGGCTTCATACAATTTTTCGGATTTTCTATATTCCTCTTTAATTCGGGCAATTACCTTGTTTACAGACAAGCCCCCATAGCCTATGGCAGCCAGCATATCATCGCCGGTGTGCAGGTTGTACCTTTTCAAAACCGGCTCTATCCACTCTTTTTTATTCATGGAGTTAAGGGGCAACCCATTTCGTTTTAATTCTTTTTCAAGGATTTCCTTGCCGCGTAGAATATTTTCTTCTCTATGTTCTTTCTTAAACCATTCGTTTATCTTTTTCCTTGCCTGGGATGTTTTAACAATTTTCAGCCAGTCACGGCTTGGACCGTGGGGTACGCTTGATGTAATTATTTCAACTATGTCACCATTTTGAAGCACATAATCCAAAGGTACAATTCTGCCGTTTATTTTTGCACCGATGGTTTTGTTACCTATGGCACTGTGTATGGAATATGCAAAATCTATTGGAATGGCGCCTGCGGGAAGGTTTATCACATCGCCTTTTGGAGAGAATACGAATACCTCATCTTCAAAAAGGTCCCTGCGCACATTGCGCATAAACTCCTCCGCATCGGCGCTTGAGGCATCGCTATACATGTCAATAAGTTGGCGCACCCATTCAAGCTTGGAATCAAGGTCGCTTGGACCGGATTTTCCTTCTTTATACTTCCAATGGGCGGCAATACCTACTTCGGAAATTTTATGCATTTCCCAAGTCCTAATCTGGATTTCAAAAGGTTTTCCAGTAGGTCCGATAACGGAAGTGTGCAGCGATTGGTACATATTCTTTTTGGGCATGGCAATATAGTCTTTAAACCTTCCGGAAATTGGTTTGTAAAGCTCATGAACCAAGCCTAAAACCGCATAACATTCACTGATTGTGTTGACAATAACCCTGACTGCCAAAAGGTCATAAATCTGGTCTATGTCAATGTTGTTTGTGTACATTTTGCGATAAATGCTGTAAAAATGCTTTGCCCTGCCTTCAAGATGTGCATCAATTCCAAGCTCACTTAGCTTTGACTCTAAGGTTGACTTTATATTTTCAAGGTATTCTTCTCTTTCCACACGCTTGGTTGCAATATGGTCGGCAATTTCGTGGTATGCGACAGGGTCAAGGTATAAAAGGGATATATCCTCAAGCTCCCACTTGATACGCGACATTCCAAGCCTATGCGCCAAGGGGGCATATATTTCCATAGTTTCCCTTGCGGTGAGCAGTTGTTTTTCCTTGGTCATGCTTTTTAAAGTGCGCATATTATGAAGTCTGTCCGCAAGCTTAATAAGAACAACCCGTATATCCTTTGCCATTGCCAGAAACATTTTGCGAAAGTTTTCGATTTGTTGCTCTTCTTTTGTACTATATGGTATTTTGCCAAGTTTGGTAACGCCTTCCACAAGAAAGGCTATGTTTTCACCAAACATGCTTTTAATATCATCATAGCTATAGCTTGTGTCTTCCACAACATCATGAAGCAAGGCGGCGATTATGGATTCCACATCAAGCTCGGTCTCTGCCAAAATGTGTGCAACACTTAAAGGATGGGTAACATATGGCTCTCCGGAAATTCGCTGTTGTCCAGAATGCGCCATAATTGCAAACTCATACGCTTTTTCAAGCAACGTAAAGTCGTAATTTGGAATATAGCCTTTTATTTTTTCTTTAAGTTGCTTGAAGCTTTCGTCCAATTTCAGTTTTTCCTGTTGCACCCAAGCCACCTCCCTGCTTTTATAATACTTTCAAATCCTTGATAAACATTTGGATTTTCTGCTCTCCTCTAAACTCATTTATGTCCAGTGTGCCAGCAACATCAACAATGTCGCCTATCTTTAATGTTTGGGCAAGCTTGCCCATGTTAAAGCCTACGGCTTCCAGTTCGCACCCATCACGCAGCAAGGAAAGCTTTATATGTTTTCCTTCGCTCATAGTTACAAGGCTTTTTATTCTTGCTTTATTGTATGAAAAAACCGGTATAGGGTTACCCATGCCATAGGGCTCAAGCTTTTTAAGGCTGCCAACGCTGTCTATCGTCAAATCCGAATTTTTCAAATTGGCATCAATTACCAGCGAAGGGATAAAGTCCTCCGGCGATAGTATATTATTAGCATAATTGTTGATTTTATCGGCAAACTCCGCTATATTGCCGGCGCTAATCGAAAGTCCGGCAGCCAGCTCATGCCCGCCAAAATTGCTCAGCAAATCTTCACAGTGGCTTAAAGCCTCGAACAAATTAAAGCTGCTGATGCTCCGCCCCGAGCCTTTGCCTTCTTCTCCATCTATAGATATCAAAATTGAAGGTTTGTAGTATTTTTCGGTTATCTTGGACGATACTATGCCGACAACACCCTGATGCCATCCTTTTGATGCAACAACCATAACTTTATTTTCGTGCAGATTGTTTTTTTCTATAATCTCTACAGCTTCTTTAAAAATTTCGCTTTCTATGCTTTGCCGTCGCTTATTTTCTTCGGTAAGCTCGTTTGCAATTTGCAAAGCCTTTTCGTAATCATCACACAAAAAAAGCTCCAAGCTTTTGTTGGCATTGCCAAGCCTTCCTGCCGCATTAATTCTTGGCGCAACAACAAAACCTATCTTTCCTGCGGTAATTGTTTTTTCCGCCAAGCCCGAAGCCTGCATAAGGGCTTTTATGCTTTTGTTCTCGCACAGGGACATGTATTTAAGCCCCAAGGAAACAAGTCGCCTGTTCTCATCGGTAAGCGGCACCACATCCGCCACCGTCCCAAAACTTACAAGAGGCAGACAAGCCTTAGCCAACTCCTCGGAAAGTCCCCCTTCCAAAGCCGTAACAAGCTTAAACACCACCCCAACTCCCGCAAGCTCCTTATATGGGTAGGGACAATCGGGCCGCTTAGGGTCAATAACGGCAACGCAGTCAGGGATACTGCTTTTACACTCATGATGGTCGGTAACAACTACATCAATCCCAAGTCTTTTTGCATACTCTATCTCGTCCGCCGCCGCAATGCCCGTATCCACAGTAATAATAAGCTCTGTTCCGCCGGCTTTTATTTTGTCCAAGGCGGCCAGATTCATCCCATAGCCTTCGTCTATACGGTCAGGTATGTAATAGCTAACACAAGCTCCCCTTTCCTTTAAATATAGGTATAAAACAGAGGTGCTTGTAACACCGTCGGCATCATAATCGCCGTAGATTGTTATCTTTTCGTTTTTATCCAAAGCATCTAAAATTCTTTCGACTGCCTTGTCCATATCCTTTAACAAGAGAGGGTCATAAAACTTTTCTTTAAAAGTGGGTTTTATTGTAAATCCACCTACAACATCGGTTCTGTTTTGCAGAACCGATGCTGTAAGATGTGAAAGACCATACTCACTGCAAAGCCTTTCTACAAGCGTATCGTCGTAGTTTTTATAAATCCATTTTTTGTTGCCAATCATTAATTTATCACTGCTTTCATGGATTTTCACTAAATTCCTTTACTTTTTTCAACATAGTCTGAACTTGCTCTTTCATTACATAGTAGTTTGCTTTGCCGTTTACACTTATAGCAACGTATCTGTCGCCGTAAGCAATTCCCTGAACAACATCGTCGCTTCTTCCGTCGTTGAAAGTGAATGTGGTGGTAAACAGTATTTCCCCTGTGGGAGTTTCGGTAACATCACCTCTTATAAAAAGACCTATTATCTCTTGGTAAATCTTTTTAAAATCACTTTCGTAAGCTGTCTTTCCGTTTACGGAGTAGGTTGCACTCTCGCCTTCGTGCTTTATCTCCAAGATGTATTCTTCACCCTGAGCGTCAATCCTTATTCTATCAACGCTTTCAATGTTTTGAATATACACCAAGGTGTCAATTAAATTCATAATGTCTATATCCTTATAAGAAAACAGCGATGATTTAAGCAGGTAAACATTAGGCTCTCCTTCAACTCTGACATAAACATTATCTTCCTCAGGCCTACCCAAAGCAAAATTTACAGCCTTTTCGACAGTTTCTTCACCTTTATTTTCGGTGTATTTAAAACCAATTACATAGCCTGGATTATCCAAGCCGTACGGTGCATAGGAAGATGGATTATCATCAACAAAAGTGGTAACGTCAAAGCCGGATATTTTCTTTAAGATGTCATTTTCCAAGAAATAACTGTTTGCGTCCCTGCTGTAAGGCGAAACCATTTTCCATGAACTAAAGCCCAAGCTGTTATCCGACAGCTCGTCCTCGGTTTTTGCCTGCAAAATAATGGTTTCGTTTTTTCTTTTTATTGAAACTTCAGTCAAAGTGGCAGGGTCTATTGAAGCTAAAACCTTGTCCCTGTAGTGGTCAAGCTCTGCCAAAAAGCCTTCAATTTTTGACGAATATACAGAATATATTTTCTCGTCATTTGCCAGTTTAAAATAATATCCTGTACCTGTGGGAGTTTTTCTTCCCACAACAAATTTTTGCTCACTGCCGTCTGCAAGCTTTATAGAAGGTGTTCCTAAAGGCTCGTCAAAGCCAAAAAGCGACAAGTCGCCGGTATCCTCAATTAACACGTCTGCATTAATGCTTGCAAAATCATACGCCAAATTGTCTATGCGCACATTGTTTAGCTTAATGTTTTCCTTGCCTATAACATACCATTTTTCATCTTTTTTTTCAAATGTATATGAATGGTCCGGTGTAGCAATGGTCATGGAAACAATATTATCCTTTTCCGTTTTGAATATCGAAATCGTTTCGGATGGTGTATATCCGTCATCCTGCTCTTTTTCCGGGGCGGATAACTTGTTAACTAAAAAGTATGCGCCAACGAGAAGCAAAACGGCAACGCCAATGAGTATAATTCTTTTTTTCACAGATGACGCCTCCTAATCCATGTTACAAGCCCCCAAACCAGTACCAAGACAGGGATAAATATTATGAAAACCAAGCGCCAAATGTCATAATCCTGCTGTTTTATGTCCAGTCTGGAGCTTAAAACACTCTTAGGTCTTATATTTACAACGTTAGTATTGTCAATTTGCCAGTTAACGCTGCTTAAGAAAAAGTCCTCGTTCATGGGCAAAAACTGCTCCGAAAGGAAAAGTGATGAGCCCATAACAAATATTTTCGATGTTTCTTTGCTATTTTCATAGGTTTTTGTTGCGACAACAGCCAAATTTAAAGGACCCTGGGCAACATCATTTGGGTTTTCTGCGGAAAATGCAACAGATTTTGCAGTAGATGTCAAAAGCGGCTCGATTTTAACCAAATTCTTTTCTTCCCACAGGGGCTTAATGCTTCTTGACAGATAAGTTACAACATTAATTTTGTTTGATACTATGGCGTTTGTAATGCTGTGCGGCTTTACATCGGGAACAAAGCAGTAAGGTGTGTTGGAAAGCACCCTTGTAGTATCGCCTTCATATACCGCGTTTCGCTCTACAACAATTCCGTTGTCATACAAATAGCCTTCAAGCTTTGGAAGGTGCGGCGTGTCAACATCAAAATAAATTTGTATGCTTTTTCCGCTCCTTAGGTAATTGTCCAAATAATCTATTTCTTCTGGTGTAAAGTCTGTTTTGGGCGAAACAATTATAAACATATTATATTCATCTGAAAAGCCTTCGGACAAAGTATGCACTTTTTCTACGGCAATATTGTCGTCTTTTAAAGCCTGTTCTGCTGCGTTTAAAGTAGCTTCCCCATGCCCTTGGGTAAACGCAACAGCCATATCCGATGCCTTAGACAAAGACAAAAGTGCCGATGTTATCTTATATTCTGCTTGAAACTGGTCATTTTGACCGGTATATGAGCTGTATGACCTAAGCTCCGAAGAAGGGACTATCCTGAACTTTTCCCCGTTGTCCAATATTATCGAGCCGTTTGTTATGTTTGAATTTAATGTGTTGTATTTTTGAACAGACATGGGGTTTTTTACCGGGTCAACGGTGGATAGTCTGAAATTCTTGTTAAGGTTTACATATCTTGTTAGAAGCTCCCTTGTTTGGGTGTCCTCCTGGCTTGTTGCAGACTGAACAACAATAATATCTACCGGTTTGTCTATCGACTTGGCAATTTCTATTGTTTGCTCGGAAAGCTCAAAGATTTTATTTTCCGTAAGGTCTATCTTTAAAGTAAACTTATCCGAAAGCGTTCCTACGATAAGATTTAAAAGTATAACTACGGCAACAAACCCTGCAAAGGTTGCAACAGAGCCCGAGCCGTATATAAATCGTTTGTCAGTGAAAAACTTTTTTAACCCTTTCATCAAAACATTCCCCCCCTTTAGCTCCAGCGTTTCTTTTCTATTGTCTGGACGGTTAAAAATATGAAAACAGAAGCAAAACTGATAAAATAGACAACAGAAGACAGGCTAAGTATTCCGGTTGTAAACTCTTGATAGCGTTTTAAAACAGAAAGCCATTCAATGACTTTTTTAAATATTTCGTTGGTTATTGTAGATGCAATCCAGTCGGTAAGCCATATGAAAAGCATTACCACAAAGCTTATGATAGCTGCGGTAATCTGGCTTTCGGTTGATGCGGATACAAAAACACCTATGGCTATAAGAGATGAGCCAAGAAGGAAAAATCCAAGGTAGTGCCCCAAAATACTGTATATAAGAGGGTCACCATATAAAAACATTACCGCAGGATAAGCCATGGTAATAAAAAGAGTTAATCCAAACAAAGCGGAAGCGGAAAAATACTTGCCAATGACAATTTGCGTTACGGTTACAGGTGACGTTAGAAGTAGCTGGTCGGTTTTGTTTTTTACTTCCTCCGTAAAAAGCCGCATGGTAAGCATTGGCACCAAAAATATGAAAATAAAAGTCAGGTTTGCAAAGAAATACGACATATCGCTTATCGCATAGTACAAATTGTTTGCAACAAAAAACCAGCCTGAAATCAAAAGGGTGATTCCAAGATAGATATAACCTATGGACGATGTGAAATATGACTTTAACTCTCTTTTAAATATCGCTGTCATTGTCTGTACCCTCCTTTGCGGTCATTTCTGTATCTGTATTGGCATCTGTATTGGCATCTTCCGAAGGTGCTTCTTCGGTTAGGGTCTTTTCAACCTCTTCACCGGCTTCTTCCACAGTAGTTAACTTCAAGAACACATCTTCAAGTGAAAGATTTTGCGTTTTAAGTAAAAGAATTGGCATTTTATGCTCTGCCAAAGCAAAAAACACTTCTCTTCTTATATCGCTTTCGTATGTTTTTATAAAGTAGTCGAAAATATTATCTTCTACTTTTTTAGACGAAATAAATTCTATACCCTCAATGGTATTTAAAACCTGATTAACCTTTTCGTTTTCGCCTTCAATGCGAACGGTAAAATCGGTGCTGTTTGACAGGTTTTTGGAAAGGTTTTCCGGAGTGTCGCTTGCAACCAGGCGGCCGTTATTTATAATAATTACACGTTCGCATATGGCGCTTACTTCCGGAAGTATGTGGGAGCTTAAAATAATTGTACGCTCCCTGCCAAGCTCTTTAATAACATTTCGTATTTCGTTTATTTGCTTTGGGTCAAGGCCTACGGTCGGCTCGTCAAGTATTAAAATTTCGGGGTTGCCCAAAAGGGCCTGCGCCAAGCCGACACGCTGCTTGTAACCTTTTGAAAGGTTTTTAATAAGCCTATGGCTTACATCGCTTATCCTTACTGTTTCCATAATGCCGGCAATATGCTCGGACCTGTTTGGCAGCTTGATTTTCTTTAAATCATATACGAAATCCAAATAATCAATAACGGTCATATCCATGTAAAGGGGAGGCTGCTCCGGCAGATAGCCAATCTTTCGCTTTACCTCCTCGGGATGCTTGAGCACATCAAGACCATCTACAACTACCTTTCCCTCTGTACAAGAAAGGTAGCCTGTGATAATGTTCATTGTGGTTGTTTTGCCGGCTCCGTTGGGTCCTAAAAATCCCAATATTTCGCCTTTTTCAACCTTGAACGAAACATTGTCAACAGCCTTTTTCTTTCCGTATCTTTTTGTCAGATTAACAATTTCAATCAAACAAATACCCTCCTCTACTCAATGTTTACAACCTTAATACCAAGCTCCATAAGCTGTTTGGGGTCAACCACATCCGGTGCGTTAGTCATGGGCTCCGATGCGTTTTGCACTTTAGGGAATGCCATAACGTCACGAATGGACTCGCTGCCTGTAAGCAGCATAATCAATCGGTCAAGCCCGTAGGCTATGCCGCCGTGTGGTGGTGTTCCATATTTAAAAGCGTCCAAAAGATAGCCAAACCGCTCATGTGCCACTTCTTTTGAAAAGCCCAGTAAAGAGAACATTTTTGACTGCAATTCGCTGTCATAAATCCTAATTGAACCGCCGCCAAGCTCGCATCCGTTTAAAACAATATCATAAGCCTTGGCACGTACTTTAAGAGGGTCAGTATCCAAAAGGTCCAAATCTTCGTCCATTGGCGAGGTGAACGGGTGATGGATTGCCACATATCTTTTAAGTTCGTCATCATACTCAAGCAGCGGAAACTGCGTAACCCAAAGGAAGTTAAATTTGCTTTTGTCAATAAGGTTAAGCCTTTGGGCAAGCTCCAGCCTTAGGTTGCCAAGGGCATCAAAAACAATCTCGTCTTTGTCGGCAACAAACAAAATCACGTCGCCAACTTCCCCGTTTGCCCTTTCCAACATGGCTTTTATTTCATCATCGGTAAAGAACTTTGTTATTGGCGATTTTAGCTCACCTTCGGCAATGGTAATCCACGCAAGCCCCTTTGCACGATAAATTTTTACAAAATCAACCAAACCGTCAAGGTCACGCCTTGAAAGCTTGTCTGCCCCGCCTTTTACGTTTATTGCCCTTACACTTCCGCCTGTTGCTACAACATCTGCAAACACCTTAAAGCCGCAACCGCGGACTACGTCGGACATGTCTATAAGCTCCATTTCAAAGCGGGTGTCCGGTTTGTCCGAGCCAAACCTTTCCATTGCTTCCTTGTATGAAATTCTTGGGAAAGGCGTTTCGACTTTTACGCCGATTGTTTTTTCAAATATTTCAGCAATCAAGCCTTCATTAATGGAAATAATATCGTCTATATCCACAAAGGACATCTCAACGTCTATTTGGGTAAACTCAGGCTGCCTGTCCGCACGAAGGTCCTCGTCACGAAAACAACGGGCGATTTGGAAATACTTGTCCATTCCCGCAACCATTAAAAGCTGCTTATAAAGCTGCGGTGACTGGGGCAGAGCGTAAAACTTACCGTTTTGGACACGGCTGGGGACCAAATAGTCCCGAGCGCCCTCGGGCGTGCTTTTTATAAGCATTGGAGTTTCAATTTCCAAAAATCCGTTTCTGTTAAAATAGTCACGTGCAACAAAACACGCCTTATGACGAAGGGCAATGTTTCTTTGCATATCCGCACGTCTAAGGTCAAGATAGCGGTATTTTAAGCGAACCTGCTCGTTTGTGTCTATGTCCTCCTCAATATAGAAAGGAGGTGTTTCGGATTTTGAATAAATTACAAGCTTCTTTGCCACAAGTTCAATTTCGCCTGTTTTAATGTTGGGGTTGTATGTTTCCGGGTCACGCTCTCGGATTACACCGCTAACCCCAATAACATATTCGCTTCTTATGGTTTCTGCAAGGTTGAAGACTTCCTCTCCGGACTCTTCGTTGAACACAACCTGCATTACTCCCGTTCTGTCACGAAGGTCAACAAATATAACACCTCCAAGGTCGCGGTTTTTAGCCGCCCAACCCATAAGTGTGATTGTTTTTCCTGCGTCGGCTTTTGTAGGCTCCGCGCAGTAGCATGTACGTTTTAAACCAGCCAATCCTTTTTGCATACTATATTCTCCATTCCGCCAATTTGGCATTTTTTTGTTTTGTAATTAAATGAAAAATAGCCATTGTTTTTCTTCGTTTTATTTTTATTATAAATAGTTTTTAAGCTGTGATGAAAGGTCATTTAAAGTAACGTCGGTTTGCTCTCCTGTTTCCATGTTTTTAAGCTTGGCACTTCCCGAATTTATTTCATCATCACCTAAAACTATTACAAATCTTGCACCAATTTTATCCGCATATTTCATCTGTGCCTTAACGCTTCTTCCCACAAGGTCCTTTTCGCAGCGGATTCCTTCTTTTCTAAGCTCAAAAGCCAGCTTTTGCGCATATATTGCGGCATTATCCCCGATTGACGAAATATAAAGGTCGGCTCCACTTGGCTTTTGGGGAAACAAATTCCTGCTTTCAAGGGCCATTATAAGCCTTTCCAATCCCAACCCAAAGCCTATTCCGGGAATGCTTGGTCCACCCAATTCCTCAACCAAATGGTTATACCTTCCTCCGCCTGCAATAACCATATTGTCTGACTTTATTTCAAAAACCGTGGTTGTGTAATAGTCAAGCCCTCGGACAATAGTGGGGTCAATGCCATAAGATATCCCCATTGCATCCATAAGTGATTTAACATTATCAAAATGCTCGTTGCACTCTTCGCACTGCTCGTCAATTATCATAGGAGCCTTGTGACCTATTTCCTTGCAGACGGGGTTTTTGCAGTCTATAATCCTCATAGGGTTTTTGTCAAGCCTTGAAAGGCAGGTACTACAAAGCTTATCCTTGTAATCCGTAAAATATTCAATCAGTTTTTCATGGTAAGCCGGACGGCATTTGGGGCATCCGACACTGTTTATGAATATGCCCAGGTTGTCAAACTTAAGCGTTTCGAAAAATACTTTTGCAAGGGATATAATCTCTGCGTCCATCTGAGGCGAGGCGGAGCCAAATG
This sequence comes from Eubacteriales bacterium, assembly GCA_028697835.1. Taxonomy (GTDB): domain Bacteria; phylum Bacillota; class Clostridia; order Monoglobales; family Firm-18; genus STE-11. Next base: position 40,683 of record JAQVDK010000005.1, read on the forward strand.
CCTCAATGCCGAACTGGTGAAACTCCCTAAGCCTTCCTGCCTGGGGCTTTTCGTATCTGTAGCAAGACAGATTATAATAAAGCTTTGCAGGGGCAGCCTCGGCATAAAGGTTGTTTTCCAGGTATGCACGAACTACACCGGCAGTACCTTCCGGACGAAGTGTTATGCTTCTTCCGCCTTTATCTTCAAAGGTGTACATTTCCTTTTGAACCACATCGGAGGTATCCCCCACTCCACGCTCATAAAGCTCGGTATGCTCAAAAACAGGAACTCTTATTTCCTTGTACCCAAAAACATCACAAACCTGGTGAATTTTACTTTCCACATAATGCCATTTATAAACCTCGGCAGGTGTAATGTCTTTGGTGCCTCTTGGCGCTTTGGTAAACATGTCATCAACCTCCTGTGAAATAATTTGTAAGTGTACCTATGTTTTCAATGACAACCTCAACCTTATCTCCGATTTCCATAGCACCACAGCCGCTTGGAGTTCCTGTAGAGATAACGTCCCCCGGCAAAAGCGTCATTATTTTTGAAATTTCTTCTACTAAAAAATCAACATTCCATATAAGCTTTTCGGTTGTAGAGTTTTGCATAACCTTGCCGTTTAGCAAAAGCTCCACCTTTGTGCTGTATGGGTCAACATCCGTTGAGATTACAGGTCCCATCGGGGCAAAAGTGTCGAATGATTTTGCCCTTGTCCATTGCCCGTCCTGTTTTTGTATATTTCGAGCCGTAACGTCGTTCATGCAGGTATAGCCTAAAATATAATCCTTTGCTGTGCCTTTTTTTATGTTTTTGGCGGTTTTGCCAATTACAATTGCCATTTCCGCCTCAAAGTCAACCCTGTCCACACCTTGTGGACGGATGATGTTTTCACCATGAGCAATAACAGCGGTGCTTGGCTTTATAAATATTTTGGGAAAATCATCTGCAAACTCGTTCATTTCCAGTTGGTGGTCATAGTAATTTAGCCCTATGCAGACTATTTTCGATGGCTGACAGGGGGCAAGAAGCCGTGCCTCGTCAAGACTTACCGTCTTGTCACCAACATGATATGTACCAAACATGTCGCCTTCTATAATATTAATTTTGTCATGACTTAATACGCCTTGGCAAACCTTATTTTCATAAATAAATCTTACAAGCTTCACTGTTTGCTCTCCTTTATTATACTGTTTATAAAATCCCACACCTCATCACAGCCATCGCCCTTTTCCGCCGAAAAAGGTATGACGTTGTCGGTATCCAATGTGGTTTTTATAAGGTCTATTGCACCGTCTATCTGGGATTTTTTAAGCTTATCCTTTTTGGTTGCGATAACAAACGGCAAAAAGCCGCTGCTTTTAATCCAGTCAAACATCATTATATCATCGTCCGTGGGCCTGTGGCGTATATCCACAACCTGAACAACCTGAGCCAAATTTTCACGCTTTGCAAGATATGTTTCTATCATCTTTGCCCATCTTATTTTTTCTGCCTTTGAAACCTTTGCAAAACCGTATCCGGGCAAATCCACCAAGTTAAAGGTTTTATCTATTTCGTAAAAATTAATGGTTGCGGTTTTACCCGGCACGGAGCTTACCCTTGCCAGCGACTTTCTGCCTAAAAGCTTGTTAATAAGGGATGATTTGCCCACATTCGAGCGACCTGCCAGTGCAATATCCAAAAGAGAATTTTGTGGGTATTGCTGAGGGGACACAGCTGAAACCAAAAGCTCTACATTGTTTAAATTCATTGCCTTATTCCCGTCCCTTCGCTTATATTATCCACAAAACCGTTTAACATGAACCGCTCGGCTTTAACCTTTGGACAAAGGGCAACTTCAATCACCTTGTCCATTGACTTTGTTGTGATAAGCTTTAGGCTGTCTATAACTTCCTTTGGTATATCATCCAAATCCTTTTCGTTATCGGTAGGATATACCACTGTTTTTATTCCCGCCCTGTATGCTGCCAAAATCTTTTCTTTAAGCCCGCCTATCGGAAGCACTCTGCCCCTTAGGGTTATCTCTCCCGTCATTGCAACATCTTTTTTGACAGGACAGTCCGTAAGGGCGGAAATCAGGGCAGTTGCCATGGCAATTCCGGCGGAAGGACCGTCTTTAGGGGTTGCACCATCGGGAACATGTATATGAATGTCTTTTTTCTCGTGAAAATCGGGGTTGATTTTTAGGCCGTCTGAAATGGAGCGAATATAGCTTATTGCAGCCATGGCAGATTCCTTCATAACATCGCCAAGCTTTCCGGTCAGCACCACATTTCCCTTACCTTCCATTATATTTACTTCAATTTGAAGAGTATCACCTCCAAATTGAGTCCATGCAAGCCCCGTTACAACACCAACCTCATCGGTTGCATTAATTTCACCATAATTATAAATTCTTTTCCCTAAGTAAATGTATAGGTTGGATGGTTCTATTATAACTCTTTTTATATTATCTTCAACAATCTTTCTTGCCGCTTTTCTGCAAATTGTGGCGATTTGACGCTCTAAATTGCGCACGCCCGCTTCCTTTGTATAATAATTTATAATGTCATAAACTGCATTTTCGCTGAATTTTAACTGGCTTGCTCTAAGCCCGTGAATTTTCCTTTGCTTGGGAATAATGTATTGCATGGCAATCTGCGCTTTTTCATACTCCGTATAGCTGGAAAGGCTTATTACCTCCATCCTGTCAAGAAGAGGCCTTGGAATACTTTCCAAGGAATTTGCAGTGGTTATAAACATAATGTCGGAAAGGTCGAAAGGAACCTCGATATAATGGTCAACAAAAGCATTGTTTTGGGCGCTGTCCAAAACCTCAAGCATTGCCGAGGCTGGGTCTCCCCTAAAATCGTTGCTCATTTTATCTATTTCATCAAGCAAAATCATTGCGTTTTTACTCTTTGCCTGACGCACCGCATTTATAATCCTGCCCGGCATGGCGCCGATATAGGTTTTTCTGTGCCCTCTTATTTCCGCTTCGTCACGCACACCGCCCAAAGACAGTCTGGCATATTTTTTGCGAAGGGCCCTTGCAATACTCTCCGCTATGGAGGTTTTTCCCACACCGGGAGGTCCTACAAGGCATAAAATAGGTCCCTTAACGTCTTTGGTAAGCTGCCTTACCGCAAGAAATTCCAAAATCCTCTCTTTTACCTTTTCAAGCCCGTAGTGGTCATTGTCCAAAACCTTTTTGGCACGCTCCAAATTATAGTCGTCTTTGGTTGTTTTATCCCATGGCAGGGATAAAACGGTGTCCAAATATGTTTTAAGCACTGCACTGTCACCCGCATTGACAGGAAGAGTTGACAGCCTGTCCACATCAGCCAAAAGCTTTTCAGCCACTTCCTTTGGCATTTTTGACTTTGCGATTTTTTTGCGATATTCCTTTATTTCAGCTGCAATACCGTCTTTATCGCCAAGCTCTTTTTGTATAATCTTAACCTGTTCCCTAAGGTAGTATTCACGCTGGTTTTTGTCTATTTGTTCTTTAACTTTGTCGGAAATTTCACGCTCAAGGCGGACTATTTCCATTTCCCGATGCATAATTACAATCAAATTCTCGACACGCTTTTCTATGTCTGTTTCCTCAAGGATTTTCATTTTGTCTTTAAGGTTTACAAAAACATTGGCTGCAATAAGGTCTGCAATCTCGCCCGGGTTTTCCAGATTCATAACAGAGGTAACTATCTCGTGAGGGTTTTTGGAGATTATCTGAAGATATTCGTCAAATATGTCTTTCGCGCTTCTGGTAAGCGCCTCAAGGTGCGGGGTAATTTCAGGCTCCACATTCGGGTATTGCCTGATTTCGCCCAACAAATAATTTTCTTCCTCGTGAACTTTTAAAAGCTTGCCTCTGTATCCACCCTCAACAAGAACACGGATATTCCCCCCGGGAAGCTTTAAAAGCTGTTTTACTTTTGAAACGGTGCCAAAGGAGTATAAGTCTTTGGCAGACGGGTCGTCTTTTTTCGAATCCCGCTGAGCAACCAAAAAGATTTGCTGGTCGCCCACCATTGCCTGCTCCAAGGCGGCAATGGACTTGGGCCTTCCCACGTCAAAGTGAAGGACCATATAAGGAAACACACACAGCCCCCTGAGCGGAAGCACAGGAAGTGTTATTTTTTTATTTTTCTGTGTGGATTTTTTAGCTTTATCCAAAAAAACTTCACCTCAATTAACTATTAATAAAACAAAACTTATACAATCAATCTATTATTGATAAGAATCTACCATGTAAACTTTTCATGTCAATATATTATAACTTTTTTTCCGTAATTTTTCAACCTTTTTTTATAAAGTTGCCTTTAAAACAACAAATTAAACCGCACAGGCACATCAAGCACCTGTTGCGGCGATAAATTTCGCATCCTGCTTTGTGGTATCCAGATTCTTTATATCTGCCTTCTCAATGCCGAAAACTTCCTCGAAAACATCTGAAATGTTTGATACTTTTATAACTTCCATTCCTTCTATTTCTTTAAAAATCTCACGGTAATTGTCCTTGGGTATAATCACTTTCTTTACTCCCGCAGCCTTTGCCGCCTCAACCTTTGCCACAATTCCGCCAACAGGCCTTACCATGCCCTGGATTGAAATTTCCCCGGTCATGGCAATCTCGTTGTCAATGGGCTTTTTAAAAATAGCCGAATAAACACCGCAAACTATTGCCACCCCTGCGGAAGGTCCGTCAACGGGAGCGCTGCTTGGGAAGTTGATGTGTATGTCATATTTTGAAAAATCAACATTAAAATATCTTTTCAAAACCGTAAGCATATTTTCCACAGAGGCCCTTGCACTGCTTTTTTTGGTCAGTTTTTGCCCTCTGTTTGAAAACTCCTCATTTTCCACTATACCTGTTATTTTAAGCTGTCCGCTGCCCTTTTCGGCGCTGACTTCTATGTCCATAAGCATGCCGAGGGACGAGCCGCAAACCGCAAGACCGTTTACAAATCCCACGCTTTTTCCCTTTGATACTTTCTTTTCTATTTTTGGGTTGTATTGGCTAAACTCAATAACCCATTCCACATCCTTTGCTTCTACATTATACCTTCCTTCATATATAGCAAGGCTTGCGGCTATTTGGACAATGCTTACCGCGTCTCTTCCGTTTTGGGCATATTTGGCTATCAGCGGAAATGTATCTTCCGCAAAGTCAACCCCTGCATTTGCCGCCGCATTTTTTGCTATTTTTATAATATCGTCGTTTGTAAGCGGCTTAAAGAATATTTCAACACATCTGGAGCGCAAGGCAGGCGGTATTTCCTCCGGTGTTCTTGTGGTTGCGGCAACAAGCCTGAAATCCGCAGGAAGTCCGTCTAAAAAAATTTCATGTATATGTGCAGGGATGTTATTGTCGCTGGAGCTGTAATATGCACTTTCCAAAAATACACGTCTGTCCTCTAAAACCTTCAGCAGCTTGTTCATTTGAATAGGATGCAGCTCCCCTATCTCGTCAATAAAAAGCATTCCGCCATGAGCCTTTGTAACCGCTCCGGGCTTTGGCTGCGGAATGCCTGCAGGGCCGTAGGCGCCTGCACCTTGATATATGGGGTCATGAACTGTTCCGATTAAGGGGTCGGCAATTCCCCTGTCGTCAAACCTAAGCGTTGTTGCGTCTATTTCCACATACTTTGCAGTGCTTTTAAAAGGCGACCTGGGACTTTTTTTTGCTTCCTCCAACACAACCCTTGCAGCGGCTGTCTTTCCAACCCCGGGCGGTCCGTAAATAATCACATGCTGTGGGTTTGGGCTGCATATCGCGGCACGAAGGGCTTTTAAGCCTTGGGACTGACCTACTATTTCCTCCAACGTTTTTGGTCTTATTACCTCGGACAGCGGCTCGGTAAGTTTTATTTGCTTAAGCCTGCGAAGTTTGTTAAGCTCACGGTTTGACTCTTGCTCCAGCGAGCGTCTGGAGCCTGTTTGCGATTTTAACATATTTAGAAAATAAAGACCTATTATAATTGAAAAAATAAATTGCACAGCAAACAAAATTGTCATTAACATTATACATACCCCTTTCCATGTATAATATTATTTCAACAAATCAAGAATAAAATTCCGATATTAGCAAAAAATATTTATCACAAACATACTGGAGGGAGCTAAATGAACAAGCGAAATTTTTTTATATTCTTTTCCATAATAGTGCTTATCTTTTCATCATTTGCTTGGTGGCTTTCCACAGCGCCCACTTTGTCCAAAATGGGCTCGTACGGAAACGAAGTCAGGCAAATTCAAACCCGGCTTAAAAGTTGGGGATACAACATAACAAAAATAGATGGAATTTACGGAACGAATACACGAAATGCAGTAAGACAGTTTCAAATAAACAACGGGCTTACGCCGGACGGAATTGCAGGGGCGCAAACCCTTGGAGCAATGGGCATACAAAGCTCCAACCCCAGGGAAAACAACATACAGCTGCTGGCTCGTATTATAAGCGCCGAAGCAAGGGGAGAGCCCTACACCGGACAGGTTGCGGTAGGGGCGGTTGTTTTAAACCGCGTAGCACATCCTTCCTTTCCCAACACCATATCAGGGGTTATCTATCAGCCGGGCGCTTTTACAGCCATAGTTGACGGTCAGTTTAATGCCGCAATTGCAATGTCTTGCTACAACGCCGCAAGAGATGCAATGAACGGCTGGGACCCGACAGGCGGCTCGATATATTATTACAATCCCGCAAAAACCACAAACAAATGGATTTATTCAAGACCTGTTGTAACACGGATAGGAAAGCATGTCTTTGCAAAATAAAAATTTAAGCCGAAGTGGTAATTTCCGCTTCGGTTTTTTTGTTGCTCATCTTAAATGGTTTTCCAAATT
>JAQVDK010000056.1 GCA_028697835.1 Eubacteriales bacterium
TTATAAAAAGTAGAAAAACATAAACTTCCAGTCAGCAAAATAGTCAAGAGATATTCCGTAAAAAGCCCAAATAAAGTTGCAAAGCACAAGCAAAAGGTATAAGTCGCTTTTTTGCTTAAAATAATATATTACATAAAACACGTTTTTCGCCAAAAAACATAAAATTATGACAATCGTGCCAACAAGCCCGAAATTCATTAAAAAACCGATAAAAGCCTGGTGGGGCGCCTGCTTATTATTTTCCTGAAAGTAAGGGTCAAGGGCCGAAGTCAAAACAATATTGCCACCAAAAAGTTTTTTAAATATATCCTGTCTTTTGTAATAGTCCATATAAAATTGCCAATGCTTTGTCCTTCCGCTGGTAAGTGCGGAGGTGTTTTCGGAGTCTATCTCGCCTTTAAATTGATTTTCCAGGCGAAGCTCGATATTGCGTACCACGCTCAAATCCCGAATCACAGGCAAATTAATCGCCGAATAAACGGCAATGCTTGCTATGGCAGCTCCAATCAATAAAACAGTTGCAGATTTAAGCCTGTATCTTAGTATAATAAAAACAACCCAGCCGACAGCATTGCAAACAAGCGCAGTAATGCTTCCTGAAGCTATTATATAATAATACAAAGCCAAAAGCAATGGAAATTTAACATAAGATTTCCTAAAAATTTTCAAACTGACCACCGCAAAAAGCGCAATGTTTAAAAACATACCCGCATAGTTAGGGTCGTCAAAGCTGCCCATATAACGCACAATGGATACTTCGGTGCCTGCCCTGTCGCTGTAGCCTATATTGTAATTAAAGATATTATTTGCCGAAAAACCATATATGCCCGAAGCAATTCCAACGAATATAAGCAGAATAAAAAATTTCTTAAAAAGTTCTCTGTCTGTATTTAAAATATATGCAACAACAAAAGCAAAGGACAGGTCCGCAGTAAGCTGAAACACCTTTTTGGCGTTTATAAACCAGTCGGACGGGGGATTTTGGTTTCTTTCTATGTAATGCCTTACCTCCGCAGACGTGTCTGCATTCCACACAACAAACACTATGTATAATATAAATACCGCAAGGGATGGAAGCAGCGCAAGGTTAATGTCGATTTTTCGCTTTGACACTATCAGCTTAACAAAAAACAGGTAAGTATAAATGCGATACATGGGCTCGCCGGGTATATATATAAGCGGTTTGTAAAAAAATATAAAAATAGCAACAAGCACATAAAACTCGTCTTTTAAAAACAAGTAAAACATTGCCGGTGTAATTGCAAAGGCGGCAATTTGCATTAAATCCGGCTTTATGGCCGCCGCAAAAACCACAAGGACAATATAATACAGCGCAATATTCGGTTTGCTAAAAAGCCGCTCTTGCCTATCCTGCTCCATTACAGCTCTATCCTGCATTTGCATCACACTTTTCTATTGGTTATTAATCAAATTATAAAATGCATCTATGTTATCACTGCCAAAGCCGGGGCACTTGGCAAGATTATTTTCAAAAAACAAAAGCAAATCCCTGTTTTCCAAAACCTTTTTAATACCGTCATAAATTGCTGTGTCGTCATTTGGCGTTATAATTCCGTCTATGCCATGATTTACCTGCTCCCTTGCAGAGGCATATTCGGTTGTGATTACAGGCACTCCCAATATCTGAGCCTCTGTAACCGCTATTGGCTTTCCCTCATACCTTGAAGTCAATACAAATACATCGGCTTTTTTTATATACGGGTATGGATTTACCCTTTCGCCAAGCAAAACAAATTCATTTTCAAGATTGTTTTCTTTAATCATATCCTCAAGCCTTTGCCTGTCCCTGCCGCCTCCTAAAACAAACCATCGAACCTTATATCCTTCAGCCTTAAGGCGGCCCATTGCATATACTCCCCTGTCCAGCCCTTTGTCAGCCAAGCTAAGCCTTGCCGCCGTTATGATGTTTAAGCAGCCGCTATCGGGGTTAAAATCCTCTTCAGGCATATCGGCAAGCTTTTTTATATAGCTTGGCGATACAATATTTTCCACTACTGCGGTTTTGCCGGAAAGCAAGGGGAAAACATCGTTAAAAACCTCTTTGCATTTTTCCGTTACCAAAACAATTTTATCAAACTTTTTCAATATCGGCTCGTCCAAGGCAGGGTCCAGCCCCGACGATTTATACTCCGGGTGAATCCAGGCAAGCTTCTTTTTTGCATGGGTTTTTTTCGCTATAAAGACATTCGGCCACCCTTCCATAAATCCAATAGCCACATCATACTCCTGCCTTAGCCTTCGGGACGCCTCCGCCCAGCCATACCCGGACAAAATTTGAAACTTCGCAAGGGGAAAGGTGTTTTTTTTAAGGTATTTATAGACAAAACACTTTAAAAAAACTCCTTTTACCATGTATATGAAAAGCTTTTTTATTTTATCCGTGAAATTACCTCTCTCTTGCAGTGCACAAGGCAGCAGATTGACCTCTTTGGGCAAAAGTGGGATAAAATCCCCTTCGTTTCGCGCAAGTATCAAATCTATATCATACTTTTCATAATCAATATGATGCAAAAGGGATAACAGCGCAGTTGTAGTCCCTCCCACATCCAGCGGATAGGAAGCAATCAAAACTTTCTTTTTCATAAAGCTTAAAACCTTTCCATAAAAGACTAAACACTATCTTCCATGCTTTTTTTAATCATGTCCAAAATTTTTGCGCACTGCACCTTGTTGTTTTTATTTTCCACTACAAATTTTTTGCCTTTTTCCCCTATTTCGTTTAAAACTTCGGGCGCCTTGCCGCAAAGAGCGCGCATATCCTCTGCCATACTTTTGTGGTCCGGCGATTTAAAATAAAAAAGATAATCGTCATACTCTTTTGGAATCCCTTCCAAAGGGAAGCACAAAACCGGACGCCCTGCCGACATATACTCCATTATTTTTGAAGGAAAGGAATATTTGGTAAATTCATTTCCCCCCTGCCGAGGATTTACCAAAATGGTTGCGCCCCGCTGCAGCCCCAGCGCCTCTTTATGCTTTAGGACACCTTTATATATAATGCGGCTGTCTTTTTTGGCGCACTTTTTTACCTTCTCCTCCGTTTCCCCGCCGCCGCACAAAACCAGGCGAAAATCGGGGTCGGGTATCAGCATAAAGGCATGAACCAAGTCCATAATGCCGTATTTTTCCGTAAAGGTGCCTGTATATACAATGGTTTTTAAACCGTCATCGAGAGTCTTTGGCACCTCCTGCTCAATTTCGCTGTCCGTAACGCCTTCCACTACTACATAAGGCTTTTTTGCCTTGTAATAATCCTTCATGTACCAAGTTAAAAACACAAAGCTGTCAATTGCCTTCATTCTTTTAAGTGAGCTGTGCGTTCTATAAATTGCCCTTAATTTATAAATCCACCGCCCGCCCTTGTCAATATCGGTAAAGGCAGGCAAGTCCGGTACAATGAGGCTTATATGTATTTTGGGGCACAGCTTTTTAAGCATGACCGCCGCCGAAAGGTATTCACCTTCCACCTCGTATATTATAAGCACCTTTGGTCTTTTTGGCTCTGTTTTTATCCATCTTTTAACATTCTTTCGGATAGCAAGTTTTTTCGACAGCTTTTTCCACACCGTAAGGTTGCAATAGCCTATGTTTATATCCCTTGCACCTTCGGTATGCGAAAAGGAAAAGCCGGGGACAAACAAGGATTTGTACCGCTTGGGATATGAGCCCACAGGAAGTATGTTCAAAAGGCGAACCGGCTTTGGCAATAGTGCGTCAAAGCCGCCTATAAGCTTTTGCAAATGGGCGCTTGCCGAAATGGGAATGCCATATATGCTCTTTTTGAAAACCTCGTCCTCATATTCCCTTGGAATCAGGCCGCCGAGAATCAAAACATCATAATCTTTAAAAAAATCATACTCCCCCAAAAGCCAATCCTCCTAACCCTTTATGCCCTCTTTGTCCTTATAATCATATGAACCCCTTCTTTTATAAAAACAATCGGTGCGGTAAAAATTGCGCCCACGAAATGCAAAAAACCCATCAAAAAATTCTTGTTCCTGAAATAGTAAAAAGCAAAGGCACCATGGTACCTAAATTGCACATACCGTCTTTCTTTAGCCGTCAGCAAATGATAGTACCGCTTTTTAATCCTGTGCAGCCCTTTGTCTCCCTCAACCCTTCCTTTAGCCGAGGAGATGCGCCCGTCGCCATGAATGTATTGAATTGCGGTAATCTTGTTTAAATATCCTATTTTAAGGTCCGCTTCAATCGCCGAAAGCATAAGCAAAAACTCGTCCGACACAACCCTTTGCTTAAACCCGCCCGCCTTAAAAAACGCTTCTCTTTGGAACATATATGTGTCTGTGGGGGTTAGATGATGCATTAGATGATATTTTAAAAGCTGGGCATTATCAAGGCTTTTCACATATCTGCCATGCTCCCTTACATCCACCACTCTGTCGTTTGTATCATGCATTTTTATGTCTGTAAAGGAAAGGTCCAGCTTGTTTTCAACCATGTATTTAAGCTGGATTTCAATTTTGTACGGCAGGAACACATCGTCATCGTCAAGAAAACATAAATAATCGCCGGCACAAGCTTCTACTCCCCTGTTTCGTGCATTTGCACCGCCTATATTTGTATCGTTTTTTATATAAACCACCTTTGGGTTTTCGCCATACAGCCTTTCCATAAGCTGCTGTGTTTGGGCTTGGTATTTGGAGCCGTTTCCGTTGTCATCCACAACTATAACTTCAATATTCTCATAAGTCTGGTTTAAAACAGAGTCAATGGCACGAGAAAGGTATGAAGCCCGCCTAAACGTTGGAATAATCACGCTTACTTTATGGGACAAACCGTTCACCTCTTTTAAAAGACCAAATACCCCTCCTTAAAAAACGCCAAATTTGCCAAGGCGTATATTCGTCGGTCCTATCTTGGTATCTGAATGCATAAATAATAGAAAACAAAAGGCTCATCTTGGGGAACAAAGCCGCAAGCAATGCGCCGCGGTCATGAAAATAGGCTTCGTTGTGCCCTGTAAACCAAGTAGATGTTTCCTGAGGAGCATCTGCAATAACCGAAGGATGAGTATATATATTAAGACCTGCTCTTAGCATTTGGCGGATAAACAGCGTATCCTCGCCCGCACAGTATGGAGCTCCGCCGCCAAAGAGCAAGCTAAACCACACATTTGCCTTCAAAAGAGCGCTTCTTCTGACCGCAACTTGCACAATCCCGTATTTAAGCGCGCAAGTAATATTTATTTTTCTGATACGTGTAATAATGTCCGCCCTTTTAGTCCTTGGGTTTAAATCGTTTATGTTGAATACAATGGCGTCTGCCTTGGGAAGGCTTTCAAAAGCCTCTCCAATTATCCGAGCATACCCTTTTTTATAAACAATATCATCGTCCGCAAACACTAATATGTCTCCTGTGGAATGGATAATGGCAAGGTTTCTGTTTTTGCCCACACCCCTATCCATAGCGGAAATTACTTTTAAGCATTTGCCGCCTGCGTCATATTCAAAATGGCTATTTTCGCCGCACTGGTTTGCAATCACCGCATCGGTTTCAATTTTCATGCGCCGATATAAATCCATGCCGTTTACACAGCCAAGCGCCGCAACCAGAACCTCTACTTTTGGCATGTAATCACCACTCCATCACTATACAGACACCTCTTTTTTTGGCGGGCTGTCCCACTCGTTTACCTTAACCCCTGCAGCCGACCTTTTGCTAAACAAAGTCTTAATTGTTAAAATAATAATCTTAATATCAAGCCAAAAAGAATAATCATGGATATAAATAAGGTCATACAAAAGCTTGTCTTTGGCGGTGGTGTCATACCTGGCATAAACCTGGGCAAAGCCTGTAAGCCCGGCTTTAAAGCTGTGGCGTTTGTCGTAGTCCTCTATCTCTTCGCAATACCGCCTTACAAACTCCGGACGCTCCGGACGGGGCCCGACAATGCTCATATCACCCTTTAACACGTTAATAAGCTGTGGAATTTCGTCTATCCTTGTTCTTCTTAAAAATTTGCCCACTTTTGTAATACGGGGGTCATTATCCGCCGCAAGCACGGGACCGCTGATTTTTTCCGCATCTTTTACCATCGTCCTGAACTTATATACATTAAAAAGCGCTCCGTCCTTGGTCACACGCTTTTGCCAATAGAAAACCGGCCCCAAAGAGGTAAGCTTTATGGCAATTGCGCACGGTATGGTTATGGGCAGGGATAAAACAATCCCCACAAGCGAAAGGACTATATCCATAATCCGTTTGGCAATTGCATGACCCTTGGAAATAGTCAACGGCTTTATCCTAAACGACAAAATATCGTCAAATTGCATAAGCTCGTACTTGGTTATTTTAATATCAAACAGCGTAGGCGAGATAAATATCTCCTTACCTGCGTTTATTGCCTCGCTGATAAGGCGTTTTTTAACATGCTCGGGAATGCCCTGCGCAATAAAAATACAGTCGTACTGTGTAAATTCGCCTTTTAAAAACTCCTCTATCGCCGCTTGGCTTTCCACGTCAATTTGCGTGTACCACGAGTTAAAATGTCCAAGGCTGGAGTATTTGATTTTGCGCACGAAAGCATTATCCACCCCTTGGGCCTCTATTACCAAAAGATTGGTACGCTCTACAACTTGTATTAAAATCCTATTTATAGCCAGCTTAAGCGATGTAGTAAGTAAAACGGAAAGTGCGACGAATATTACAACATACAAAGAGGACGGATTATCAAACAAAAAAGAGTTGAATATAACTGACGACAAAAAGCTTACCACACTTATAAGCAACAGATTGGATACAATATTAGACCTTGACGTCACTTCAAGAACATACATATCCATCCCCACGGATATAACGACATAAAACACCGCATATAAATAGAAAAACATCGTCTTTGGAGGAAACTCGATTTGCCACGAACAAAGCACGCTAAAAACAAGCTGGACAGCATAATGCCCTGCCAAAAGAACAATTATATCAGCAATAAGCAAGCTTATCCTAACAAAAAAGTTGGACTGGGTTTTAAGACCTCGAGAATTCATATCCGCATCCCCCCTTTTTTTTTGTACATTTGTGCAGTTCACAAATTATACAAACATCACTCCAACCAGTATAAATGCAATAAATTAGTATTTTTATTTTTTAATTATATAATTTTATCTTCGTTATGTCAATATAAAGAAATTTGTAAACTTTACCTGCCTTTATACCGCGGCGCTCCAGGTCGTTGCTGTTGCTAATTTATTTGTAACATATCTATTTTAACATTTGACAATAACTATAGTATAAAATCGTTGATTTATCGCTATTTATAAATTATAATGATGTTAACTAATTTGTATAGAGGTGTATTATGGTAACACGCTGCGTTAAGGTAAAACTTTATGTTCCCCAGTGCCATTCCCTTAAGGAAAAGCGGATGATTTTAAAAAGTATTCTAACACGGACAAGAAATAAATTTAACGTGTCAATTGCAGAGGTTGACCTGCATGATGTTCATCAAAGCATTTGCCTGGGAATTGCTGTTGTTTCCGGAAATTTTAACCATGCACAAAGTGTTTTGGATGAGGTTTTACGTTTTATAGAAGGCTCGTTTTTTGCAGATTTGGTCAGTGTGGAATTTGAATAGACTGCATTGCCAATTATTAGTGTAATAAAAGGTGCAAAGCTGTCCAATAATAATAACGTACATTTCAAACAGGAAAGGAAGAAAAGACGTGAAAGTAAATCCGGACAACCGCAAGGACAACGTGGAAAAAATCCAAAAAAACATTAACCACACTATCCACAACATGGAGCTTGCAGAAGAAATGATAGATAAAACTTCTGACGAAAAAATGAAGCAAGCGCTGAAGGATAAAAACAAGCGCAGAAGAGCTTCTTTAGCCGGTATGAGAAGGGAAATTAAGGACGAAGCGGAATATCAATCGGAGCTGTAATGGAAAAAGAGCTGCAGTTGCCAGTTTTAGGCAATTACAGCTCTTTTTATATATATACTTTGGGGGATTAATTTTCTTCGGGAACTTCCTCGCCCAGGACAAGGCTAACTTCCATAACCTTTTCCTCTCGTATAATGGTTAAAACAAGGGTTTCGCCTGCCTTGTGAGTGTCCCTGATTTTGTTAAGCTCATCCACATTGCGAACGTCCTGCCCATCAGCCTTTGTAATGATGTCTGCGGTTTTAATGCCTGCCTTTTCGGCTCCGCTAAAGGGAAGGACTTCAAGCACATAAAGACCTTCCGGCAAGTTGTACCTGCGTGACATTTGCGGAGTGATTTCACGAACGCTTACCCCTATCACCGGACGTCCTTTAACATAACCGTGTTCTAAAAGCTCGTTTATAATGGGCATTGCAATATCGATAGGAATTGCAAATCCCATGCCCTCATAGCCTGTTGCGCCAATTTTAACGGTATTTATTCCAACAATCTGACCGTACTTGTTAACCAATGCACCACCGCTGTTTCCCGGGTTTATGGCAGCGTCTGTTTGGATAAGGGTGTATTGCCTGCCTTCTACGTTCATTGTACGGTTAAGAGCGGAAATAACGCCTGCTGTAACAGAGCCTGCAAACTCCTGCCCCAAGGGGTTACCGATGGCAACCGCAAGCTCGCCGACCTCCAAAGCGGAAGATTCGCCAAGTTCTGCTGTGGGAAGGTCTGTTTCCTCAATTTTTATAACCGCAAGGTCGGTCTTTTTATCCTGGCCTATAAGCTTGGCATCATATTCTTTGCCGGTGCTTAAAACAACTTTAACGGAATTTGCACCCTCTATAACGTGGCTGTTTGTTATAATATAACCGTCGGGCTTAATAATGATGCCCGAGCCGCCACCCTCTTGCTCTTGCATGGTGCCGAAAAAGCTTTGCATTCTTACCTTGCTTACAACACCCACAACCGCAGGACCTGCTTTTTTTGCAATATCTACTATTGAAAGCTCGTCGCTAAAAAGACCTACGTTTTTGGCATTTTGCTGGTCGCCTGCCTTTGGCGTTTGATGCTGGGTTATCGGAGACGGTGGCATGTTGTTGTTTTTATATGAAACGTAAGCTGTAGAGCTTGCAAAAATTATTGCGCCTGCAAACATTCCCGCAACAGATGCTGCTGTATATCTCCAAAAATTGCTTTTCTTTTTGGCCGAGGTAAGCTTTTCCTTATAAAGAGGGCGAGCGGTACCGTAGATGGTGTTGCTTTGGTAATCGTCGCTGTGCCAAGTATAAGTAAAATCGTTGGATGTTTCGTTAACATTTTCTGCATCTTGCGCGTTTTTATCGTAGTTGTTCGTTCCAAATTCGTCAAACATACAAATCCTCCTCCTTTTTTGTAAGCTTATATTAATATGATAACCTAAATTAAATTATAAATCATGAACAAAATGTAAATAAAAAATTATTTTACAACCGGCAAGGTAAAAGTAAAGCTGGTTTTGCCGCCCGAGTTGTCAAGGTATATGTCCTCGCCATGGTTTTTTATTATGCTACGGACAATATACAGTCCCAAGCCAAAGCCGCCTTTTTCCCCTGTCCGGGATTTGTCGGTTTTATAGAACCTATCCCAAATATATGCTTTGTCGTCGTCGGAAATTCCCTCGCCCGTGTTGGCTATTGAAACAAAAACCTTGTTATGGTCCAATTTTACCAAAACATCTATATTTCCGCCATCGTTGACAAATTTAACCGCATTGTCAATTAAATTTACAGCCACGCGGTAAATTTCGCTCTCATCCGCAAAAACAAATATATTTTCCTGCGGGTATTCAAAATATATGCTGATGCTGCGCTCATTCACCGTATTTTCAAAAGACAGCAGCACCACCCGCAGCATTTCCACAATGTCAAAAGACGTTTTGTTTAAGGGGGCGTTTGCCTCGTCGTATCTTGAAATATCCAAAAATGAATTAATCAGCTTTGAAAGCCGTTTGGTTTCACTTAGCACAATTTTCAAGTAGTCGCTTTGCTTTTCATGGGGTATTGTTCCGTCTAAAATCCCCCCCACAAAGCCGCTTATGGTGGTCATGGGGGTTCTTAAATCATGGGAAACGTTTGCTATAAACGCAGAGCGCACATCTTCATGGCGCTGCAGGGACTGGGCCATGGTGTTAAAGGCGGTTGCAAGCTCTGCAAGCTCTTTTACATTTCCCTCTGCCACCCGCTTTTCAAAATTGCCCTTGGCAATATCAAGTGCTGCATTGCTGAGGATTTTTATAGGCTTTACTATGGCAACGGAAATAACAGACGAAAGGATAAATGCAACCAATGAAGAAAGCCCTATGGAAACTGCCAGCATATAAAAAAAAGTCGCCTTTTCCCGTTGTATATCGGGAATGGGAGAATTTAAAAACACCGCACCATAAACCTTACCGCCTATGGCAACGGGAACTGCTATGGTAAAAACCTCCACGCCGAACAAATCGTTGAATACGCCTATTTTAGAAACGTTTTGACCGTTTTTTATGTCCTCAAAGGCGCTTATGTCTATTTCGTTTTGGGTTATAATTCTTTTTGCCTTTGTGGAGCAGTTTACAACAAATCCTTCAAGGTTGGTTACAACAACATATGATTGGGTGTTTTCCGCTATATAGTCAAGGTTCATAACATACAGCTGTTCCATGACAGGAGAGTAGCTTTGCGCAAAAACAGCGGTAATTTCGCTTGCTTTTTCGGCGCTTTCCTTCATGGCGGCAGTTTTGGTGTTTAGAACGTATCTGTCTATCAGCACAAAATGGACGCTCCCCATAACAATGGCGCTGACAAAAATAATCGTAAGGCTAAGCCACATAAGCGGGGAAAAAATGCTTCTTTTCATTTGTTTATTTCACCTCGAATTTATAGCCTATTCCCCAGACGGTTTTAAGCTCCCAACCGTCGCTTGCGCCCTCGATTTTTTCGCGGATACGCTTTATATGAACATCAACGGTTCTTGTATCACCGTAAAATTCAAAGCCCCAAACCTCGTTTAAAAGCTGGTCTCTTGAAAAGGCTCGGTTGGGATTGGATGCGAGAAAATATAAAAGCTCAAGCTCCTTGGGAGGAATTTCAACCTGCTTTCCTTTCACATGCAGTGAATGGCTTATGATATCTATTTTTAAATTATCGTATTCCACAACGGATTTTATGCTGCTGCCTGCATTGCCGCTTCGGCGAAGAACCGCTTTAATCCTTGCCACAAGCTCCGACATTTCAAAAGGCTTTACCACATAATCGTCGGCGCCAAGCTCCAGCCCCATAACCTTATCATATGTTTCGCCCTTTGCAGTGAGCATTATTATGGGAACGTCCGACATATTGCGAATGCTTCGGCAAACCTGCCAACCGTCCGTGCCCGGCAGCATGATGTCCAGTATCACAACATTTGGAGAGTGACTTGCAAAAAGCTCCATAGCCTTAATTCCCGTATGAGCAATTAGAACCTCATAGCCTTCTTTGGTCAAATAAAGGCGCAAAAGCTCGCAAATATTAACATCATCGTCCACGGCTAATATTTTAATATCAGACACTTAATCCACCTTCTCACCGTTTTATTTTGATTGCAGGCGGCTTTTATTCTACTTCATATCCTTCGTCGGCTATAGCATTTTTTATTTCTGCAAGGGTTATTTTTTCTTTGTCAAAGTCAACGAAAGCCTTGCCCTCATTCAAACTTACATCAACGTTGTTTACGCCAAAAAGCCCGTCCAAAGCCCTTTTTACAGCCTTGACGCAATGCTCACAGGACATACCTTTTACACTTAAGGTAACACTTTCCATAGCCATAATTTTTCCTCCTTAAAATAAGAGTATAAAAAGTCTTTGTTTTTAAAAAAGTATTTGCTTTATTTAAACACAATATGCTTTTTTGTTTAATATGAAGCAGCGCTTGGGTATGTGCTATGCGTTTCAACACTTTTTTTAATATTA